>NZ_JBEZZS010000012.1:0-153756 GCF_040639295.1 Nocardioides sp. NPDC023903
CGGGCCAACTCGTCGACCTCTTGGAAGGAGCCCTCATCGAGCAGCATCTCGATCCGCTCCCGCGCGGTCTGACGGCCCTTGGCGTGCTGCTTCTCCACCGCCTTCGCAGAACCAGCATGGACGGCCTCATCGAGACGACGCTCCAGCTCGGCCAGCTTCCCGGCAGTCGTGTGCAGATCGATCTCGGCGCCCGAGGAATCGGGTGCGGTGGTGGGCTCGGCGCTCAACGGGACTCCTTGTGAACTTCAGTGTCAATGAATGAGACTAAGTGTCATACGGCATGATGTCCAGGGAACGATCCAAAAGGGAGAGTGATGGCAGCAGCGCGTGACGAGATCTCGGATGCGGCGTTCCGCCTGTTCGGGATCCAGGGGTACGCGACCACCTCCGTCGACGACATCGCATCCGAGGCCGGCGTCAGTCGCAGCACCTTCTTCCGCTCCTTCGGCTCCAAGGAAGCCGTGATCTTTCCCGACCACGACGAGCTTCTCGCCCGGATCGAGGAGCGACTGCGCTCCTCACCCTCGGACGCCGGGCTCGCCGCCGTCACCGACGCGGTCAAGATCGTGCTGTTCCACTACGTCGCGGAGGGCGAGCGTGCGCGGGAGCGCTATGGGCTGACCTCCACGGTGCCGGCGCTCCGTGAGCGCGAGCTGGTGAGCGGCGCCCGTTACCAGCGCCTCTTCCGTCGCTACCTGAGCCACTGGGCCGACGCCTCGCCAGAAGCGGAGCTCCGTGCCGAGATGACAGCAGCGGCAGTCGTTGCGGCACACAACCGCGTACTTCGCCGTTGGCTCCGCCGCGAGTGCACCGACCCGCAACGGGAGATCGAGCAGGCGCTGGCCGCAGTCCACCGCACCTTCGCCGACGAGAACGACGCATCGATCGGGATGCTCGTCGTTCCCGCCGGCGTTCCCGCCTCGGCCGTGGAGAAGGCAGTCAAGAGGGCGCTGGAAGGCATTACTGTCCGAAACCTCGATCAATGAGGTAGGACGGCAATCGAGTCAGCCGATGCTCCGGAGTTGGCGGATGGTGATGCCGGTGAAGTCTGCTGGTCCGCCGTCGGTGTAAAGGGAGATACCGGTGTCGCCCTCGGTGAAGTGTACCTGTTGGGAGAGCACGGTGTGGCCGGCGTTGACGAACACCTCGACGCTCTGGGTGTCGACGAAGATCCGCAGGTGCACTGATCGTGAAGCGGCGTCGATGGGCGCGGCGGCTCGCGTGTAGGGCGCCAGTGAGTATCCGGAGAGGTCGGAGGGGGCTCGATCGACGTAGATCTCGGCCCCGTACTTGCCGATGTTGGTGTGCCGTGATCCGTCTGCGGAGCGTCCGACGGAGACACCGACGTTGGCGGCGGTGTCCCAGGAGATGTCGAGCTCTAGCTCGTAGGCCCGTCCGTTCCATGGGAGCACGAGGCTGCCGTCGACCGTGCGGTCTCCTAGAGTCGTGGTAGCTGTCACGTAGTCCGCGAGCGTGCTCACCGGGCTGCTGAGCAGGGAGTACCACCCGCCCTGTTGCCGCTCGAGGCGCAGCTCGCGCACGATCGAGTTCTGTCCGTTGTAGCCGTCGGAGGCGTCGGTCGGCACGTCCCGTGCGGCGTACTTCCAGTTGTTCATCCAGGCGATGGCGAGGCGCTTGGTCTCCGGAGCCTCTACGGCGGGCCAGGTGACGGCGGCGTACCAGTCCCAGCCCCAGTCGAGCCATTGTGGGGTGAGGTCATAGGCGATGAACTCCTCGCCGTTCCAGGTGCCCATCCAGTAGGCGTACGTCATCGGCAGCCCGATGCTGTAGGCGTCCATGCTGGCGCCGAGCACCCAGTGTCGGGTGCCGTCGTTCGCGGTCATCTCGAACAGGTCGGGGCACTCGATGCCGCCGAGGGCGTGGTTCGGGTAGTCGAAGTTGCGCTTCAGCTGCCAGTCGATCAGGTTCGAGGAGGTGTAGAAGGCTGCATACCGTGCCCGTCCGATCACGCACACCCACTCGCCGCGGGCTGCGTCCCAATGGATCTTCGGGTCCCGGAACCACTCGGCGTTCTCGATCTCGGCGGGCGTTGTCGCGGTTCGCCCGTCGGTGTTGACGATCACCGGATCGGGCCGCCGGGTGAAGGTGAAGCCGCCGTCGGTCGACCAGTAGAGGTACTGCTCCTGGTACTTGCGGATGCCGTCGGTGGGTTGCGTCGCGAGCGCGATGACGGCTCCGGCGCCGTATCCGGCCGTGTTCGCCGTGTCGACGACGGCCGACCCGGACCACACCGGGAAGTCGGGCTGAAGGGGCATCACGGTGCCGTGGTGGGTGAAGGCGACACCGTCGGTCGTCGTCGCGTGGTCCCAGCCGCCGGGGCCGTTGTTCTGCGTCGAGTGCAGGTAGTAGAGCTGGTAGGCGCCGCGAGTGGTGACCGGGCGCTGCGGGTCGCAGAGCCATCCGGAGGGAGGCGTCATGTGGTAGACCGCCCGAAGTGACGTCTGCGCCGCTGCGTGCGCGGCGATCGGTGTGGCGTGCACCGCGAAGAACGCGAGCGAACCGGCGCCGGCGCCTTGCAGCAGACTCCGTCGTGAGATGGGGTGGGGCATGATGACTCCTTCGGCTCGGCCCGATGTGTCGGGCACATCGGCTGTTGTCACAGTGCGGTTGCGGGCTGGTCCTGCGGAGCGTGAAGCGGTGTCGCGACGTCGACAGCGGTGTACGCGACCGCTCCCGGGCGCTCGGTGCCAACGATTGCGACGATGGGTCCGAGTCCGAGGGTGACAAGGTTCGAGACGGTCGCCTCGCCATGGTTCGCGAAGACCTCGAGCAGGGGTCCGTCGAGGCTGAGAAGCAGCTGGACCGGGCCTCCGATCGCCACCTCGGTGACGCTCGTCGAGGGGAAGTCGGCATGCACCGCCTCGGCCGCGGAACCACGGCGGGTGACCCGGAGCGTTCCTCCCGAGTGCTCCAGCTCGACGCACCCGTCGGCATCACCGTGCAGCCGCACGCTGACAATCCCTGTGGTGGCTGGATCCCATCGCAGGTCGAGCACGCTGTGACCGCTGAGGGAGAGGTCGACCGGCTGCTCGGCGAGGACCACCGTGGCCTCCACCCGAGTGAGTTGTTCGAGAAGGAACGTGGGTGGCCGCTGGACGAGCCGAGGTCGACCCCGGACGGTGTGCAGGGTGAGCTGTCGTGGCAGCGACATCGCGCCCTTCCACGGCGTGGAGGGAAATGCTTCTGCGTAGCGCCAGTTGCTCATCCAGCCGACCATGATGGCCGCCCCTTGTGGGGCATTGTCGAAGGTGACGCCTGCGTAGAAGTCGCGGCCGCTGTCGAGGCGGACGAGCTCTGCGGAGTCTGCCGTGAACCTGGTCCCGTCGAAGCGGCCAACGACGTAGCTCATCGAGGAACCGTCGCGATCCGCGTCGTCGCCGACCGGGTTGGTGCTGAGGATCAGCGCCCAGCGCATGTCATCGGGATCGCCGTCGAGCGGCAGCGGAACGAGATCCGGGCATTCCCAGACGACGCCGGTCGGGCCCAGCGGCCCGAAGGCACTCGCGTGTTCCCACGATCGGAGGTCGTCCGAGGTGTAGAAGTGCACCTGTCGGTCCTCTGCCTCGACGGCGAGCAGAATCCAGCGAAGCCGGCCCGCTTCGTCGGTGTAGCGGATGACCTTTGGATCCCGGAATGCACTCGTGCCGCGGTCGAGCACCGGGTTGTCGGCGTCGAGTTCCCAGGTGAACCCGCCGTCTTTGCTGGTCGCTCGCGATTGGGCCTGACGGCCGTTTGCGTAAGCGCTGGTGTAGTACGCCGTCAGCTCGGTGCCATCCTTGGTCGGGGTCGAGACGATCGACCCCGAGAAGATCTGCTCGCCGTCGCGGAACCGCAGTGCGACGGGGTGCTCGGTCCAGTGCTGCAGGTCGGTGCTGGTCGCGTGCCCCCAGCTCATGTTCCCCCAGTCAGAGCCCTCGGGGTTGAACTGGTAGAAGAGGTGCCAGAGACCGCCGTCGTGGACGAGTCCGTTGGGGTCGTTCATCCAGTTGCGTCGCGGGGTGAAGTGGAAGGTCGGCCTCGGCACGACGGGCGAGTCGGGCATCGCTCTCCTCAGATCGACTGCCGTGGAACGGATGGGCACGTGACGCGCATCAGGTGCTCGTCGGTGGACGACGACTCGATGCCGAGGAGCACTCGGACGCCGGCAGCGCCGAGGTCATAGTGCGGAAGCGCGACCGTCGACAGCGGGGGGCGCAGGTGAGCGGCGATGACGTCCTGGTTGTCGAACCCGATGACTGCGATGTCGCCCGGGATGCCCAGCCCGTGTTCGCGCAGCCCGTCGTAGAGACCCATTGCCACGCGGTCGTTGTGGCAGAACACGGCTGTGGCCTTCGACTCGACGATGCGGGATGCGGTGGCGTATCCGCCCTCCTGCGCAGGTTCGGCCGGGAACACGAGTGAGTCATCGAAGTCGATGCCGGCTGTCTCGAGAGCGCTGCGGTATCCGGCGAGGCGGCCGCTCTGGGCTGGCGACGGTGTTGTCGTGTTGATGAACGCGATCCTGCGGTGACCCGCGGCCAGCAGTTCTTCGGTCGCCGTCCTGCCGCCCTGATCCTCGTCAGGGACCACGGCAGGCAGGCCGCTGCCCTCGGCGAAGCAGTCGACGAGCACGGTGTCGACCTGGTGCAGCATCTCGGGCACGACGATCTCGCGGTGGTACCAGCTCGAGTAGAGGATGCCCCGCACCTGGTGCTCGAGCATCATCGCGATGGCTTCGTTCTCGGCTGCTTCGTTGCCGTCGGTGTTGGCGACGAGCAGCACGTAGCCGTGAGCCCAGGCCTCATCCTGTGCGCCGTGGATGATCTGACCGGCGAACGGAGTGGTCGCGATCGCGTCCGCGACCAGGCCGATGAATCGCGAGCCGCCACGTGACAACGTCTTGGCCAGGGCGTTGGGCCGGTAGCCGAGTGCTGTGACGGCCTCCTGCACCCTGCGCCTGGCCTCGTCGCCGATACGCGCCCCGGGCTTGTTGTTGACGACGTGGGAAACGGTCGCGACCGATACGCCCGCGGCCTTGGCGACGTCCCGCATCGTCACATTCGAGCCAACCTTGTTGGGCTCGGGTTCGGAGGTGCTCATCCCTTGGTCGCCCCGCTCTCGAGGCCCTGGATCATCGCCTTGTTGAGGACGAGGAAGACCAGCAGCAGCGGCGTCACGGTCACGCAGACGGCTGCGAACGTTGCCGTCCAGTCGGTGTTGCCCATTGCCCCGATGTAGTTCTGCAGACCGAGTGGGATGGTCTTGAGTCCGTCAGAGAGCACGAAGGTGTTCGCGAAGATGAAGTCGTTCCAGATGAAGATGCTGTTCACGAGTACGACCGTAATGATCGTGTTCGCCGACAGCGGGAAGGTGATCTGCGCGAAGATCCGGTACGGCCCCGCCCCGTCGAGCGATGCGGCCTCGTACAGCTCCCGGGGGATGTACTCGTAGAACGATGAGAACAGATAGACGGCCATCGGGAGCGAGAACGCGGCCAGCGGGATGATCATCGACAGATGGGTGTCGAGGAGCCCGATCTGCGAGTAGTCGATGAACAGCGGCACCAGCGCGATCTGCACCGGCACGACGATCCCGAGCAGGAACAACGAGCGTACGACGCCGCTGAACCGGAACCCGAGCACCTGCAGGGCGTACGCGGCCATCATCCCCGCGACGACGATCAGCAGGCTCGCACCTGCTGTGACGATGAAGCTGTTCAGGATGTTCAGCCACAGATTCCCGGTCGCGAAAGCTCGTTCGTAGTTGTCGAGGGTGTAGTCCGAGGGCAGCGCGAACGGGCTGCCACCGGTGAAGTCCGCGGCGGTGCGAAAGCTCGTCAGGAAGAGCCACAGCAACGGGTAGACCTGCACGATGACGATGAGCGCGATCGTGATCGTGAGCAGGGCGCGCTGGACGCGGAGCCTTGGCGGACGCGCTGCCGCTCTGGGCTTGGGCGGGTTCGGCACGGTGGCCTCCGGCGGTCGAGTGAGCACGGGCGTGGTCACGAGTCGTCCCTTCGACGAAGCAGCAGGAAGATGATGCCGACCGCGACCAGACACTCGACGACGATGAAGACCGAGATTGCGCTGGCATAGCCGTAGTCGGTGTGCACGAAGGCGGTCTTGTACATGTACGTCGTGAGCAGCTCAGAGGATTGGCCAGGGCCGCCGTTCGTCAGCAGGTAGGGGATGTCGAAGCCGCGCAGCGCGAAGGTCGTCGCCATGACCGTGGTCGTGATCCACACGGGCCGGATGTAGGGAAACCGGATACGCCAGAACGTCTGCCACCACGATGCGCCGTCGAGTCGCGCTGCCTCCTCGAGCTCGCGGGGCACGGCAATGAGTGCTGCGTACACGATGAGCATGTAGAGGCCTGTGAAGCGCCAGCCCTCCGGAACGGAGACGGCCGCGAGGACCGTGTTCACATTCGAGAGCCAGGCAGTCTGGGCGCCTTCGAGACCGATCCAGGCGAGCAGCTGGTTCAGCGGGCCGACCGGGTCGAAGGAGTAGATCCGCTGGAAGAGGAATGCGATCGCGACCGTCGAGATGACCGCAGGGAGCAGGTAGAGCGTCTTCACCAGCTCCCGGGCCCTGGGCAGCGCCGTCAGGAGCGCCGCGACGGCGAGGGCGCCACCGAGCTGCAACACCAGGCAGATCACCAGATATCCGAGCGCGTTGCCGAACGCCGTCCAGAAGACGTCGTCGCGGGCGAACATCTTGACGTAGTTGTCGAGGCCGACGAACGTCATCTCCGTGATGCCGTCCCAGCTGAACAGGCTGAGGAACAGCGACTGCACGATCGGAAGCAGCACCGCGACGCCGTACAGCAGCAGCGGCGGGACCAAGAAGACGACCACCGATAGTCCGGATCGGCGCGGAAGCATCGATGGTGCCGCTGGCTTCCGGCGTCGGCGCGGACCCGAACGGCCCGCGCCGAGCCTGGTCTGTGCGAGGTCAGCCATCGCTGTTCTCCGCGAGGGTCGCGTCCATCGTCTCGATGAACTCGTCCGGCTCGATGTCTCCCTGAACCAGCAGCGTCAGCTCCTGCTGCAGGCGCGTGTTCGTGGCTGGGTCGAGCTGGGTGTCCCAAGGCATCGCGCTGTCCGCGCCGACTCCGTCAGCCTGCTTCACAGCCTTGGCGTAGAGGTCGGTCGCGCTGTCGGGGATCGAGGTCTCGACGTTCGTGGTGGGAGAGAGCGCACCGGTCGAGGCGTACAGCTCTGGGTAGCGCTCGAGGGCGTAGGCGAGGAAGTCACGCACCAGCGGGTCGTAGGTCTCCGCGTTGACCGCCATGCCGATGCCTGAGGGAGTGACGTACGCGTTGTCGTCGGTGACGGCACCGTCGACGGTGGGCAGGGTGAAGTAGTCGACCGATTCACGCACCGCGGGGTCGAGCGCATCCGTTGCGAGATTGGCGAGCTCCCAGGTCCCGATGTTGTAGATCGCGGCCCTGCCCGAGGTGAACAGCCCCTGGGCATCCGCGTACCCGGTCGAGGAGAAGTCTTCCTGGAAACACCCGGCCTGGCCCAGGTCGTAGAGCCACTCGGCTGCGGCGCGGCCGGCAGGGTCGGCGAACTTGGCCTTACCGTTCTTGAGGTCTTGGACGTACTCCGGACCGGCCATCCGGAACGGGTAGTAGGCCAGGTAGCGTTCCAGCGGCCACTGGTCCTGCCCGTCGAGGGCGATCGGAGTGACACCGGCGGCTCGCAGGTCCTTGCACAGCTGGGGGAAGTCGTCGAGCGTCTTGGGGGCCTCGACGTTCGCGCGCTCGAGGAGCGCGGAGTTGTACCAGAAGAACTCGAGCTGGAACTCGAACGGCACCATGTAGAGCGCGCCGTCGTCGAACCGCTGGTAGTTCAGCGCCGCCTCGCGGTATTCGTCGGCAAGGCCGAGGTCCTTCAGCAGCAGCTCGATGTCGAGCATGCGGCCCTGGTCGGCGAGCTTCTGGGCAAACGGCGTCGCATCGGTGTCGAACAACTCGGGCAGCTTGTTCGCTGCGGCGAGAGTCTCGTACTTCTGGATGTAGGAGGGCCGGTCGGGAGTCGTGATCAGGTTGAGGGAGAACCCCGGGTTGTCCTTGGCGTACTCCTCGGCGATCTGCTCCATCGCCGTGATCACGCCGCCATCGGCCGGGCGCGAGAGAAGCCAGGAGATCTCGCGAGGCTCGACCTTGCCCTCGGGATCGATGTCGGTGGGGTCCGCGCTACCAGCTGTGCCCGAGCAGCTGGTGAGCGCTAGCGCGGCGGCGGTCAGGGCGGCACACAGGGCCGTCTTGGGAGTGGTGATGGGCATTGTTGGTCTCCGTTGACTTGGTCGGAAGTGGGCTGAGTCGGTAGGGCCGAACGGGGGAGAGGGTCAGGTTGCGGCAGCGATCAGATCGTGGTTAGAGACGGTGGGCTGATGACCGCGCTCGGCGCGGGCGAACACGGTGAAGGTGTCGACCGTGACCGTGCCCTCGCCGGCGAAGACACCGAGGTGGCCCGTCGGTCGGTCGTAGATCCGAGTGCTCAGCACGGTCGCGTTGTCGAGGGTGACCACGCAGAGATCGCCGTCGACGATGACCTCGAGCTCGTGCGCCCCGGGTTCGATCCGGCAGGGACGCTCCAGCTCGACGGCGAACGGTACGTCGCCGGAGATCTGCCACTGCTCGGTGCCCGTGCTCCGGCGCGGCCAGCGATCGAGGACGAGACGGCCGCGCTTCGGTTCGAGACGGAGCACATAGCCTTCGTCCCCATCAGCACTCGCACGCAGCAGCAGACCACACTCCGTCGTGCCGTCGGCGATGTCGAACCTGACAACGGACCGGAAGGCGCTCGGGGTCTTGGCCGGGGTCACCTCGACCGCGTAGCCGTCAGGGGCATCTACGACAGTCCCCGCACCGATCCCGACATCACCGATCTCGGCGTCGAACGTCTCGCGCAATGCGGTGGTCGGGTGGAAGGCGAGGGTTCCGTCCGCGCGCTGGTCGGCTTCGAGCACTGACATCGTGCCTGCCCACTGCCACGCGCCGTCGTCGCTGGATCCCTCTCGTGAGGCGATCCAGCCGAAGAAGAAGCGGCGACCGTCGCGGCCCGCCGACTTGGCGGCGTAGAAGGCACGTCCGTCGAGCGTGTCGTGCTCCGGGACGATCCACGGGCCGTGCTGGCTGCGCGACATGCGGTAGCGGGTGGTGAAGGCGTCGCTGAACTCGGAGTAGACGAGATACCACCATTCGCCCCACTGGAAGACCTCGGGGCACTCCATCGCGACGTACCGCTGCGGGTCCCAGAAGGCCTCGGCCGGCTCCCAGTGCGCCAGATCGCGCGAGAGGCACTGCGCGATCACGCCGCGTCGCCGTGCCGGCCCCTTCGCGTGGCGCGCGGTGATGAGCATCCGCCACAGCTGCGCTTCCTCGTCCCAGAAGACGAAGGGGTCGCGCCAGTCGCCGGTCTCGTAGCCGTCGGTGGCGCCGAACGTCTCGCCTGGATGCCGCTGCCAGGTGTGCATGCCGTCGCGGCTCGTGGCGTGCATGACCAGCTGCAGCGGCCGACCATCCGCGCCCGTGTTGGCGGGGTTCTGGCCGGTGTAGAAGGCGTGATGGGTGCCATCGGGGCCGAGCACGATGCTGCCTGTGTAGATGTTGAAGTCAGCGGCCGAGGCACCGTTCGATGCGATGGCCTCGCCGAGCTCGCGAAAGCAGACGAGATCGTCCGTCACCACCCGGTGCCACGGCATACCCTCGGCCGGAGTCAGGCGAGTCTCGCGCAGATAGAAGAGATGGAAGGCTCCGTCCTCTTGCCACGGGATGACATCTCCTACCCATGCCCCCTGCGGTCGGTAGAACCCCTGCTGATTCATGGCACCTCATCTATTGGTTAACCGGTTACGCAGGAATCGTAGATGTGACGCGCCTCACTGGTCAAGCGGTTAACCAAGATGTTTTGCCGTCACCCTCCACGGCCTTGGGGGACGACGGCACCTGACCCGTCGCACTCCAAGGCTGTGCGCGGCAAGCCTCAGGGCGCCCCCATGTCGGGGCGCGGGTCACCGCTCGGACGACACCCCAGTGCGTTCGTCGCCCCGGTGACGGGGCGAGGTCTCCGGGGCGTCCGGAGTCCCGGCGGGCGGCGCCGGCTCGCCCTCGATGGAGATGTGGGGAAGGACCTTGTCGAGCCATCCGGGCAGCCACCAGGCAGCGCGTCCGAAGATCACCAGCGCTGCCGGCGCAAGGGTGACGACGAGGATGCCGGCGAGCAGCACGGCGACGGAGAGACCGACGCCGAACTGTTTGATCGTCGGGTCGGGGTCGAGGATGAAGCTGGCGAACACCGACGCCATGATGAGGGCCGCGGCCGTGGTGATCCGGGCGCTGGAGACCAGTCCCGAGTGGACCGCCTGCCGGGGTTCGGCCCCCTCGTGGACGTGCTGCTGGACGTGGCTGACGAGGAACACCTCGTAGTCCATCGAGAGCCCGAACAGGCCCGCGAACATCATCAGGGGTACGTAGCTGGCGATCGGCACCGTCGACGACGCCGTGTCGATGCCGAGCAGGTCGATGCCCCAGCCCCACTGGAACGTGGCGGTGAGGACGCCAAACGCGGCGGCCGCCGAGAGCAGGTTGGTCACCGCTGCCTGGAGCGGGATGAGCAACGAACGGAAGGCCACCATCAGCAGCAGGTAGCCGAGCAGGATGACAGTCCCGATGACGAGCAGCAGCCGGGCCGAGATGAGCGAGGCCAGGTCGACGTAGGACGCCGTGTAGCCACCGACGTACGACGTGATGTCCTCGCCCTTGTTCGTCTTTGGCAGCACGGAGTCGCGGACGTGCCCGACGAGGTCGGCGGTGTCGTCCGAGGCGGGCGCGGTCTTCGGCACGGCGGAGAGGAGGACGACGTCGCCCTTCTTGTTGATCTGCGGCGGGGTGAGGGTCGCGACCCCGTTGGTGCCGGAGAGACCGTTCTGCAGGTTCACCACGCGGAGATCGGTGCCGCGTGCGTCGCCGCCCGCCGCCGTCATCATCTGGGTGAGCTCGTCCTGCAGCTGCTCGGCCTCCTTCTGCTCCTGCTGAGCCTGTTGCTGCTCAGCCTTGAGGTCGTCGGCCTTCTGCTGGAGCTCCTGCGCCTGCTGCTCCAACGCGTCCCCCTGCCGCCGCAACGAGTTGGCCTCGGCCTGGAGCTCGTCGCCCTGGGCCTGCAGCGATGCTGCCTCACGCTCCAGCTCGGCCTTCTGCCGGGTGAGCGAGTCGGCCTCGCGCTGCAGCGCGTCGGCCTGTTGCTGGAGGCGCTGTGCCTGCGCCTGCAGCTGGCGCGCCTGCCGGGCGAGGCTGCGGGCCTCCTTCTCCAGCGGCGCGAGCTTCTTCTGGACGGCGGCCTGCTCGGCCTCCACCGCGTCGAGGCGAGCCTGCAACCGTTCCACCCGGGCCTCGTCGCCGTCCTGCTCGGCGCGGGCGATGCGGCGTTCCAGGACGCGCTCGTGGGCGCGGAGTCGTACGAGCTCCCGGACGAGCGGCCGGGCTTGCGTCGCCAGTCGTCTCGCCTCGCGTCGCAGCTGGTCCCGGCGGGCCTCGAGGCGTGCCTGCTCGGCCTCGAGGGTTCGCTGCTCGGCGCGGAGCCGGCCGGCCTGCCGCTCGAGGTCCGCCTGCTGCCCGCGCAACGCGTCGGCCTGCTGCTCGAGGGCGGCCTGCTGCGCCTGCAGCTGCGCGCTCTGTTGTTCCAGCGACGCCTGCTCGGCTTCGAGCTGTGCCTGCTCGTCCTCGAGCTGCTGTTGCTGTTCGGGCAGCTCCTTCTGCTTCTTCTCGAGGTCGGACTTGAGCGACATCGCCTTGTCGTACTTCTGGGTGTAGTCGTCGCTCGGGGCCGCAGGTGGGTCGAGCGACGAGGCGATCTGCAGCGGACCGTTGTAGCCGACGCCCAGGCCCGCGCTGATCAGGTCGTACGCCTGTCGTTCGGTCGTCTCCTTCGAGGTGGCGCCGACGTCCTCCTGGCCGAGCTCGAGGCTGAAGACCGGGATGATGAGTGGCGCCAGGGCCGCGAGCGAGAGGCCCGCGACCACCCACGGGTGGCGGTGGACGACTCCCGCCCACCTCGCCCACAGGCCCTGGTCGCGCCGACGTCCCGGACGCAAGAACGCCGGCAGCGAGGCCCAGCAGATCCGGTGGCCCAGCAGTCCGAGGAACGCAGGCAGCAGGGTGATCGCCACCAGGACGGCCGCCACCACGGCCATGGCCGAGGCGTACCCGAGCGCGGAGACCAGCGGGATGCCGGCCACGCCCAGCGCGAGGAGGGCCACCACGACGGTGCAGCCGGCGAAGACGATGGCGCTGCCGGACGTCGCCACCGCCTGCGCGATCGACTCGCGGATCGGTATCCCGTCGCGCATCTGGTCCTGGTGGCGGGTGATCAGGAAGAGGGCGTAGTCGATGCCCACGCCGAGGCCGATCATGGTGGCCAGGGTCGGCCCGGCGGACGGGATCGCGAGGAGGTGGCCGACCAGACCGACGGTGGCCAGGGCGACGCCGAGCCCGACGACGGCGGTGATGATCGGCAGACCCATCGCCACCAGGCTCCCGAGCACGAGGCTGAGGATGATCATCGCTGCGATGATCCCGACGACCTCGCTGGTCCTGGACTCGTCGGTCGACAGCGTCGAGCCGATGGAGCCGCCGGCCGCGGTGGTGATGCCCGCTTCCTGTGCGGGGTGGGTGGCGTCCAGGACGTCGCCGGCGATCTTCTCCGTCAGGTCACCGGACCCGACGTTCATCAGCACCGGCGCGAAGGCTGTCCGGCCGTCCTTCGACAACAGGCCGGCGGTCTGCCCGTCGCTGCTCAGCGGGTTGGTGACGGTGTCGACGTGCGGCTGCTTGCCGATCTCCTTCACCGCGTCGTCGACGGCCTGCTTGTTGGCGGAGTCGGTCAGCTTCCCCTTGCTGACATGGAAGACGATCGGGTTGACGCCGTTCTGCTGGGGCGGGAACCGGTCGGAGAGCAGGTCCTTGGCCTCCTGGCTGCCGGTGCCGGGCAGCGCGAGGTCGTTGCTGGTCTTGGCGCCGAGGCTCGAGACGGCCAAGACCACGGTGACGAGCACCAGGACCCAGGCGCCGATGACGAGGAGGCTGTGCCGGGCACAGAAGCCCCCGAGTCGACCGAGGAGGCCTGCCACGACGCTGCTCCCTCCTGCGGCGACGTCGTATGAGCCGCTTGGGCGCGTGTGCTGCCCAAGGACCGTAGCGAGATCTCGTGACAGGGGAGGAGGTCGATATGCAGGTTCCCCGGAATCGGGGACCAAGGTGAAGCGGACGGGCTGGCCTGTAAGCCGGGTTCTGTAGTCGGCGACCATCCATCTCGGGCCATCGTTGCCGATGGCCTCTAGCAACCTACCCGCGCACTCGGGCGGACCGCCCTCAAACGTACGCTGTCTGGTCTTGCTCCGGGTGGGGTTTACCTAGCTCCTCGTGTCACCACGAGGACTGGTGGGCTCTTACCCCACCGTTTCACCCTTACCGCTACCTGGAGGGTAGAGGCGGTCTGTTCTCTGTGGCACTGTCCCGCGGGTCACCCCGGGTGGCCGTTAGCCACCACCCTGTCCTGTGGAGCCCGGACTTTCCTCGACGTATCTCTACGACGCGATCGCCCGGCCAGCCCGTCCGCAGCAAAAGTCTAGTGTGCGGCGGGCTCGATGTGGGCATCCGGACCGGGGAAGACCAGCGACTCGTGGTCGCTGTCGCTCCAGCGTACGAGGTAGGGAGGGCTGCCGTCGGGGTGGCTGACCTCGATGATCTCGGCCTCTCGTGTGTGGTCGCCGACGTGTGGGCCCATGACGACGAGGTGGTCACCTACTGATGCGTGCATGCGCGTTCACCTCCTAACCGTCACAATGGTGCTCCCATGGTGGGTGCGGATGGAATACCGCGTGGGGGTATCACGTTCGGAGGGTGTGATGACGGAGAACGAAGAGTTCGAGTACGTAGCCCCGGCTGTGGTCTTCCCAGGGCAGAGCGCCCATGAGGTGGCCTACCGGACGGCGCACGATCTGCTCTCGCGGCGCTTCCCGGTGGAGGCGCTGGAGATCCTGGAGCCGGCGCTGGCCGACGACCCCGACAACATCGGGCTGCGGAGCATGCTCGCGTGGGCCTACATGCTGCGGGCCCAGCTCGCCAAGGCCGAGGCCGAGCTGCGCTGGCTCGTCGAGCGCGACCCGAGCGACGCCTGGAGCCAGCACTCGCTGGGTCGCGTCCTGGAGCGCCAGGACCGTCTCGAGGACGCGCTCGGCCCGCTGCGCCTGGCGGCCGTGATGAGCGACGACTACGACCATCACGCAGCCGTCTACCGCGTACGCAACCGGCTCGCGCAGCGCCAGGAGTGAGCCCAGGAGTGGCCCGGATGACGCGGCGGCCTCGGCGGTGGCAAGGTGGGGGCATGGAACCTGACACCACGACCCTCAACGCCGAGCAGGTCGCCCAGGAGCAGCTCGCAGGCTGGACGTTCGACACGAGTGGCGACGCCGACAGCATCGTCGCCCGCGTGGACACCGGTGACTTCATCACCGGTCTCGCGCTGGTCAACGCGATCGGGGCGAAGGCCGAGGAGGCCAACCACCATCCCGACATCGACCTGCGCTATCCGTACGTCGAGATCCGGCTCACCAGCCACGACGCCGGTGGCGTCACCAGCCGTGACATCGCACTGGCGAAGGTGATCAACGGGCTCGCGGCGGAGAGCTCGCTCTAGGCGAGCCGGGTCATCTCGACGGTGACCTCGACGGTCGGCTCCTCGGGACCTGAGTAGATCCCGCCCAGCGGCTTGACGTCGGTGTGGTCACGGCCCGTGGCCACACCGACGTACGCGTCGCCGGGCTCGGCGCCGGTCGCGGGGTCGATGCCGTGCCACCCGTTGTCCCACCACTCCACCCAGGAGTGGGCGCCGCCGGGGTAGACGTAGCCGGAGACGTAGCGCGCCGGGATCCCGACCGTACGCAGCGCCCCGAGCAGCTGGTGGGCGGCATCCGGCGCCGCCCCGTCGGCGACCACCTTGGCGATCTCGACCGCCGCCTCACCCGGAAGCGCCGCAGCGGCCGCGATGGTCTTGGCGCGAGTCGCGAGCTCCTCGTCGGGCACCACCAGCATGGGTAGGCCCAGGAACTCGATGAACCGGTCCGCGACCCCGGGCAGAGCGGCCTCCTCCCAGGTGAGCACCGGTGCGACCCTGGGCTTCCGGTCGACCCGGACGGTGCTGGTCGCGGAGACCTTCAGGGCCCGGTGCGCCTCGAGCACCTCGATCGCGGTGACCTCGTTGCCGAAGTAGTCCTTGTACTCATAAGTCCACGGCTTGGGCGAGACGTCGATCCGGTGGTGGACCACGATCTGGTCGGGCGTGGTCAGCGGAGTCAGCCGCGCCTGGTTGTAGGAGGCGACCGCCGGCCCGTCGTAGGCGAACGTCGTGGTGTGCACGATGCGGAACTGCATGCTCATCTCGATCAGACTCCTCAGACCGGCTGCCAGGCCAGCGCCTCGGCACCGGCGAAGTAGCGCTTGGTGACCGCCTCGGTGGCCTCGGCGCAGGTGACCTGGAGCCGCTCCATCTCGGCGGGCAGGTCCGCCAGCAGATCGTGAAGCGAGCGGTACTCCAGCGACGCCCGCATCCGGCCGATCAGCCGGTGGGCCTCGTCGGTGAAGCCGGCGCGACGCGTCGTCCCCTCCAGGGTGTCCAGAGCCCCCTCGGCGCGCTGCAGCGCGTGCACCACCGAGCGCGGGAAGATCCGGTCCAGCAGCAGGAACTCGGCAGCCGCCTGCTCGGTCTCGACCCCCTTGTTGACCCGCAGGAACGCGTCGTACGCCCCGCAGGCGCGCAGCGTGGAGTTCCACTGCGACACACCGCCGGCGGCCGAGGTCAGCGACGTCGTCGCGACCAGCCGAGAGGTCATGTCCGCGCGCTCGACGTAGCGCCCGAGCATCAGGAACTGCCAGGACTCATCGCGCATCATCGTGGCGTCGGCGGTTCCGTTGATTTGGGCCACCCGGTCGCGTACCCAGCCGAAGATGAACGGGGCCCGCATGTGCTTGAACTGGCCGGCCGGGATGGCCCGGTAGGTGGTGTTGAGCGCCTCCCACAACGGCACCGAGAGCGTCTCCCGCGCCCCGCGGGCCGATTCCCTGGCCGCGCCGAGCGCATAGGCCATCGAGGTCGGTGCGGTGGTGTCGTACGCGAGCATGTCCAGCATCTGCGGCAGCCCGACCTTCTCCTCCTCGGAGAGCTCGATGCCCATCACCGCGAGCAGCGAGCGGCAGGCGGTCTCCTCGTCGGTGGCTGCGTCCTCGAGGATGTGCTGGGTCTGTACGTCGAGGATGCGCGCGGTGTCCTCGGCACGTTCGACATAACGCCCGATCCAGAACATCGACTCGGCGATGCGACTCAGCACTACGCAACCCCCTGCGTTTGAGACTGACTCCGGCCGTGCGGCCGAGAGGACGTCGGTCCGGCGAGCACCCAGGTGTCCTTCGAGCCGCCGCCACGGGAGCTGTTCACGATCAGCTCGCCCTCTGCGAGCGCCACCCGAGTCAGGCCACCGGGAAGAACCCAGACCTTGTCGCCATCATTGACCGCGAACGGCCTCAGGTCCACATGCCGCGCCCCGAGATCTCCATCGGTGAACGTCGGGACCGTCGAGAGCTGCACCACCGGCTGCGCGATCCAGGAGCGGGGGTCCTCCAGGATCTTGCCGCGCAGCACCTCCAGCTCGCGCGCGGAGGCCGCCGGCCCGATCACGATCCCCTTGCCGCCCGAGCCGTCGACGGGCTTGAGCACGAGCTCGTCGAGCCGGTCGAGGACCTCTTCGCGTGAGGACGCGTCGCCCATCCGCCACGTGTCGACGTTGCGGATCACCGGGTCCTCGCCGAGGTAGTAGCGGATGATGTCGGGCATGTAGGTGTAGACGAGCTTGTCGTCGGCGACCCCGTTGCCGACCGCGTTGGCCAGCGTCACGTTGCCCATCCGGGCGGCGTCGATCAGCCCCACGCAGCCGAGCATCGAGTCGGGCCGGAAGTGAACCGGATCGAGAAACTCATCGTCGATGCGTCGGTAGATGACATGCACCGGGGCCAGCCCCTTGGTCGTACGCATCAGCACCTGCCCGTTGCGGCAGACCAGGTCGCGCCCCTCGACGAGCTCGACCCCCATCGTCCGGGCCAGCAGCGCGTGCTCGAAGTAGGCGCCGTTGTAGACGCCCGGGGTCAGGACGACCACGTTGGGGTCGGCGACGCCGGCGGGAGCGGCCGCGCGCAGCGCCGCGAGGAGCTTCTGCGGGTAGTTGGCCACCGGCCGGATCCGATGCTCGGCGATCGTCTCCGGGAGCGCGGCCGAGATCGCACGACGGTTGGTCATGACGTACGAGACACCCGACGGAACCCGCACGTTGTCCTCCAGCACGCGGAACTCACCGGTGTTGTCCCGGACCAGGTCGATGCCCGAGACCTGGACGCGTACGCCGTTGGGCGGGTGCACCCCGGCGGCAGCGCGGTGGTAGTGGCTGGAGGTGGTGATCACCTCGCGCGGGATCACGCCGTCGTCGAAGACCTTGCCCTCGTCGTAGATGTCGGCGAGGAACAGCTCCAGCGCCTTGACCCGTTGCTGGACGCCCTTGTCGATCGTCGCCCAGGTGTCCCGCTCGATGACCCGCGGCACGATGTCGAGCGGGAAGGCCCGCTCCTCTCCGCCGATGTCGAAGGTGACGCCCTGGTCGAGATAGCTGGCCTGCATGGCCTCGACCCGGCTGATCAGCTCCGCCGCGCTGAGCCTTCGCAGTGAGTCACCCAGCCGTTGATACGGAGGACGGAGCTCGCTGCCGACGAACATCTCGTCATAGGCCGGATCCCGCGTCTCATAGGCGTCGAACATCTGGCTCATGGAGGCAACCTACTGAAATCCGTGTAACAGCGCTGTTGCCCACGCGAACATCTAGCGCAACGGTAAGTTGGCTCACATGAGCGACGAGCACGCGGGCGAGTACTACTACTGCCTCAAGCACAAGACCGTCGAGCCGTACGAGGGCTGCAAGGCCAAGGACCGTCTCGGCCCCTACGCCTCCCACGCCGAGGCCTCCCGAGCGCTGGAGCACGTGCAGGAGAACAACGAGCGCTGGGAGAAGGAAGACAAGGCCTGGGAGGGCGACGCGGGCACCGAAGACAAGTGATCCTCAGCTCCGGGTGATCCTCAGCGCGGGGTCACCCGGAGCAGCACGTCCTCGCCGCCGTTGTCGCTGGTGATCAGCAGGTCGCCGTCGGCGGCCAGCGAGGCCGTACGCAGCCGTCCGTAGTCCTGCATGACTTCGGGTGAATTGTCATCGGCGAGCTTGCCGGCCTCGTCGAAGGAGATGATCCGTAGCTCCTGGTCCTTGAGCACGGCGACCGCGAGCGCCCCGCCGTAGGAGCCCCACCGCTCCTGGACCGGGATGAAGGTGCCGCCACCGGTGGCGATGGTCGGGTTGCCGGAGCTCCAGGCCGCCTCGATCTGCTTTCCGGGCAGGCCCTGGTCGGTCATCGGCACCGACTCGTCGTAGCCGGCGCCGGGGTTCCAGCCGTAGTCGCCGCCGAGGGTGATCTCGTTGACCTCGTCGTCGCGGTCGGGGCCGTGCTCCATCGACCAGATCGTGCCGTCCGCCCGCTCTGCCAGACCCTGCACGTTGCGGTGGCCGAACGAGGTGATGTAGCGCCGGGGCCCCTGGTCACCGGCCCAGGGGTTGCCGGGCCAGGGCTTGCCGGTCTCCGGGTCGAGGCGGAGCGTCTTCCCGCCCAGGGAGTCGAGGCTGCGCGGGTTTTCCTCGTTCGCCGCGTCGCCGGTGCCGACCCACAGCGCACCGTCGGCGCTGATCAGCAGCCGGCAGCCACCATGGCGCCCGGAGCTGGTGGGGAAGCCGTCGATCAGCGTCCGCTCCTGGGTGGCCCTGGTCAGTCCGGCATCGAGGGTCCAGGAGATGACGCGTACGTCCTCGCCGCCGTTCCATCCCTGGCAGGTGTAGATGCGCCGGTTCTCGGCGAAGCCGGGGTCGACCTCCAGGCCCATCAGCCCGGTCTCGCCGGAGACCCAGATGTCGTTGTCCTCGAGGGAGATCTCGCGCCGCTCGCCGCCCTCGACCAGCGACAGGACCGCTCGGTCGCGCTCGGTGACCAGGAACCGGTCCTCGCCGATGTCGGCGACGTCCCAGGGATGGTCGAGCTCGTCGTTGACCACCTCGACGTCGAGCTCCGGGACCCGGTCGGACGTCGGCAGCACGGCCGCAGGGGCCGACGAGGAGGAGCTCGCGGAGGCACTCGGCGAGCCCGACGGGTTCAGCGGTGGGGGAGTGGCGGCCGGCGTGGGATCACCGGCGCACGCCGCAGTCGAGCCGAGACCGAGAGCGAGGACCAGGGCGGCAACGGCGCGCATGCCTAGAAACTACAGGCGCCGCCCATAGCCTGTGTGGTTATGGCCAACGTGATCCGGTCGATGCGTGACCACCCCTCCGCCGTACTGCTGCTCGGCCAGGTCGTGGCTGTGCTCGCCTACCCGTTCCTGGACGACTCCACCGCCGGTCGCGCGGGGCTCGGCGTGCTGCAGCTGCTGCTCCTGCTGGCGGCAGTCGCAGCCGTACGCCTCACCCCTGCCTTCTCCTGGGCGGCCATCATCTTCGGCGGACCGGCGACGATCTTCGCGGTGTGGGAGTCGGTCGCGCCCGACGAGGGCTGGGTCGTGCTGACCTCGGCCTTCTTCCACGTGCCGTTCTATCTCTTCGTCTCCTACGCGCTGATCCGCTACCTGTTCCACGACGATGTGGTGACTCGCGACGAGCTCTTCGCGACCGGGGCGGCGTTCACCGTGGTCGCCTGGGCCTTCGCCTATCTGTATGCCGCCGTACAGGTGATCTGGCCCGGCTCCTTCGGTGACCACAGGCAGTGGTTCGATCTGCTCTATCTCTCGTTCACGACGCTGACCTCAGTCGGCCTCTCCGACATCGTGCCCGTGCTTCCTCACGCCCGCTCGGTCGTCATGCTCGAGCAGATCGCCGGAGTCTTCTACGTCGCCATGGTGGTCGCCCGCCTGGTCGGGCTGGCGGCCGCCAGGGCTCGACGCTTCGACGTCTAGCAGGCCGAGAGAGCGCGTGCGAGCGCGTTATCCACAGGTCGGCGGATTGCGATGGCGGAAGCGGCCGCCCCGATGCACCGTGGGCGCATGGGGAAGACGACGAAGCGTCGGCCTCCGCGGCGGCGCAGCGGCCGCTGGGTGAGTCTCGGGTCCGGGGTTCGGCTCGCGAGCGACGTCGGTGAGGAGGCTCCGGTCTGGGCCCGGATGCGGGCCTGGGCGGAGCGGCTGCCGGACGGCACGGTCTTCACCGGGTTGACGGCGGCGGAAGCGTACGAGCTCTGGCTGCCGCCGCTGGCTCCGGACCGTCCCCTCGAGGTCTCGGTCCCGAGTGGGGTGCGGGTGCGTCGGCCGCAGGTGGACGTCACCCGCCATCGGCTTCCTCCGCACAGCCACGGGATCGACGGCGTACGGATCGCGACGGTCGCCGAGACCGTGCTCGCCGCGGCTCCCCGCCTCGGTCTGCTGGACCTGGTCGTGATGGTCGACGGCGTGCTGCACGAGCGGGCTTGCACTCGCGAGGATCTAGCGGTCGTGGCGCGAGGTCGCCGGGGCGGGCCACGGCTGCGCGAGGCCCTGGCTCTGGCCGACGGCAGGTCGGAGTCGCCGTGGGAGTCGCTGCTGCGGATGTTGCACGAGGCGTGCGAGGTGCCGGTGCAGCCTCAGGCAGAGCTGTTCGACGATGCCGGTGGCTTCGTCGCGCGGGCCGACCTGCTGATCACCGGGACCAGTACGCTGCAGGAGTACGACGGAGCCGTGCATCGCGACCGTGGTCAGTATGCCCGCGACCGCCGCCGGGACTCGCGCCTGGCGGATGCGGGCTACGTGCGCCACGGCTACGTGGCGCCGGATGTCCGGTTCCGCGCCGCGATGATCCTGCGGGAGGCCGACGAGGCGCTCGGCCGGACCTACGACCCGACCCGCCTGGACGCCTGGTACGCCCTGTGGCGTGGTTCCCTGTGGGAACAGGATCCGAGAAGTGGTCAATTTGGGCCCGGCGATGAGCCGGCGGACGGCCCAAATTGACCACTTCTCAAGCGTAGATCGTCAGAAGGTGTGCTCGGGGCCGGGGAAGGTCGAGCCCTTGACGTCGGAGATGTACGCCTCGGCGCCCTCGGACAGGACCGACTTCACATCGGCGTACTGCTTCACGAAGCGGGCCATCTTGCCGCTGCGCATGCCGAAGG
Source organism: Nocardioides sp. NPDC023903 (assembly GCF_040639295.1). NCBI lineage: Bacteria > Bacillati > Actinomycetota > Actinomycetes > Propionibacteriales > Nocardioidaceae > Nocardioides > Nocardioides sp. NPDC023903. Next base: position 21,274 of record NZ_JBEZZS010000012.1, read on the forward strand.
CGTCCTGCCAGACCAGAACCTGGCCGTCGCAGTCGGGACCGGCGCCGATGCCGATCGTGGGGATGTCGAGCTCCTTGGAGATCTGCGCGGCAACCTCGCCGGGGACCATCTCCATGACGACCGCGAACGCGCCGGCCTCCTGGACGGCCTTGGCGTCGTCGATGATCCGGTCCGAGGTGTCGCCGCGACCCTGGACGCGGTAGCCGCCGAGCACGTGCTCGGACTGCGGGGTGAAGCCGATGTGGGCGATGACCGGGATGCCGCCCTCGACCAGCTTCTTGATCACCGGAGCCATCTCGGCGCCGCCCTCGAGCTTCACGCAGTGCGCTCCGGCCTCCTTCATGAACCGCACCGCGGTCAGGTAGCCCTGCTCCGGCGAGGCCTGGTAGGAGCCGAAAGGCAGGTCGCCGACGACCATCGCCCGCTTCACGCTGCGCGAGACCGCACGGGTCAGCGGCAGCAGCTCGTCCACGGTCACCGGAAGCGAGGTCTCGTTGCCGAGGACGTTGTTGGAGGCCGAGTCACCGACGAGCAGCAGGTCGACCCCGGCCTCGTCGAAGATCTGGGCGGTGTACATGTCGTAGGAGGTCAGCATCGTGATCTTGTCGCCACGCTGCTTCATCTCGCGAAGATGATGCGTGCGCACCTTGCGTACGGGCTTGGCCGGCGTGTTCCTGGCAGCTCCGGTCCCGTAAGGGGCGGTCTCCTCAGCAGAGGGGTTCGTGCTCATCATCGAGCCTTTCTGGTGTCATCTCGCAGCTCCCTGATGGAGTCCACGGACTGTTCCCAGCGTATGTCGAGAAGATGTCGTACGCGCTGTGGTGGTAGTCACAGCCGATCGAAAGGCGCGGCGTAGGCGAACATCCCGCGGACAGACGGGTCGTACGCCGCCAGCGGCCGTGCCTGGAAGTAGTCGCCCCAGGCGGGATCGGGGGCTTCGATGCCGAGGGTCGAGGCGGGCACGAAGCCGAAGCGGCCGTAGTAGGCGGGGGAGCCGAGGAGGACGACGACCGGCTCGCCCATCGCGTCGGCGGCACCGAGGATCGCGTGCATGAGCGCCGAGCCGACGCCGTCGCGCTGCCTCGCGGGGGAGACGCTGACCGGACCGAGACCGAGCGCTGGCCGATCGGCGAGCGTCCCGCGTGTGGCCACGACATGGCCGACGATCTCGCCGTCGGCCTCGGCGACCAGCGAGAGCTCCGGGACCCAGCCCGGATCCTCACGCAGCCACCCCACCAGGGTCGCCTCGCCAGGCGCCCCGTCGGGCTCGATCGGCGGCGCGGAGTGCTCCACACCGGAGAAGGCTGCGGCGGTGACCGCACGGATGTCGGCCACGTCCTCGGGACGTTCACGTCGGATCAGCACGGTCCGACGCTAAACCGAACGACAGCCCCGGCGCTCCTGGTTATCGTCGCGTCCATGCGGGTGCGAGAGGCGACGGCGGAGGACCTCGACGCGGTGATCCACGTCGGAGTGACGACCTGGCGGGCGACGTACCCGCCGATCACCGGCGAGGCGTACGTCGAGGAGGGCATCGCCAAGTGGTGGGCCCCGGATGCGGTGCTCCCGGGGATCAGGGCCGGCACCGTCCTCGTCGCCGAGGCCGACGACCAGGTCGTCGCGATGGCCTCCTACTCCCTCCGCGAGGACCATCTGATGCTCTGGAAGCTGTACGTCCTCCCCGACTCCCAGGGCTCCGGTGCCGGCAGCGCGCTGCTGAGCGAGGTGATCGCCCGCGCCGGAGCCCTGCCCGTACGCCTCACCCACCTCGTCGGCAACGACCGCGCCCACGCCGTCTACGAGCGGCTCGGTTTCGTCGAGTCCGCCACGGTTCCCAGCCCCATCGATGACGGCCCGGAAGAGATCGTGATGGAGCGGCCGGCAGGCTGAGCCACTTTCGAAGATTGTTGGCGAAAGTCGTTCGGAAACGGTTGAAAGTCGACGGCGGCCGGCACTAGCATCCAGCGTGACGCGCATCACATCTCGTTTGGCGTCCTGACGTTCGGAGTCTCGATGTCCCACTTCCTCCACTCACGCCGCACTCGGACCCGGCTCGCCGTCGGGTCCGCCGTCCTCGGGATCACCGCTCTGTGCCTGGGCGGTCCGATCGGAGCCGCCTCCGCGACTCCCGCTGAGACACCCTCGACGACAGCGACCTGCCCGGCGCCCGATGCCCGCTCGAGCGTGGTCTTCCTCGATCTCGACAGCGGCGTCGCCAACAGCACCCTGCGCTCCGGCTGCACCATCAACGACGTCATCGACGACGAGCGGACGTGGCCGACTCACGGGGCCTTCGTGACGCACGTCCGCAGTGTCACCGCCGACCTGGTCGCCACCGGTGAGGTCACCCGGGCCGAGGCCAGCCGCCTGCGGTCCGCTGCCGCCCGCTCGCAGGTGGGGAAGGTCGAGGGTTACGACTGGCTCTTCGACGGCTCGGCCGACTCCTTCGACGACTGGGCGTACGCCGGCGACGGCGGGTTCGACCTGGTGGCGGACGGCACCATCCGCAGCCGCGCCGGCGTAGGTGGCGGGTTCGGAACCCTGTGGTACCCGAACCAGGAGTACGGCGACTTCTCGTTGCGACTGCAGTTCCGTGACGACGCACCCGGTGCGGCCCGCGCAAACAGCGGCGTCCAGGTGCGCTTCCCCGAGCTGTGGGGCCCTGTCGAGGGGTGCCCGACCACGTTCAACGGCAGCGAGACCGGCAACCTCTCCTGGATCGCGGTCAACTGTGGCCACGAGATCCAGGTCAACGACTCGCCGGAGAGTGGAAGCAACGACCCCCGCAAGACCGGGTCGATCTACGGCTTCGCCGACCTCACCCTGGCCGAGGCGCGACCGACCGCGAAGGGCACCTGGAACGACCTCGAGATCCGCGTCGTCGGACAGCAGTACACCGTGATCCGCAACGGTGTCGTGATCAACGAGTTCGAGAACCTGCCCGGGCTGCCGTTCCCCGGTCGTCCGAACGACCCCGATTCCAGCAGCCGAGGGTTGACCGGTCACGTCGGGGTCCAGGCGCACGGCAGCACCCCGGACGTGGTGTCCTACCGGAACATCCGCATCCGCGACCTGTAGCCGGTCGCGCCTAGACTCGGGGGCGTGGACTTCTACTCCGCCTACTCCCATGGCTTCGCACGGGTCGCGGCGTGCACCATCCCGATCTCCGTCGCCGACCCGGCGGCCAACGCACGCGAGGTGATCGCGCAGGCCCGCGAGTGCAGCGACGAGGGGGTCGCGGTCGCGGTGTTCCCGGAGCTGTGCCTCTCGGGCTACTCGATCGACGACCTCGTCCTGCAGCGCACGCTCCTCGACGCCGTGCACGCCGCGATCAGCGCGATCGTGGTGGCCTCCGAGGAGCTGCTGTCGGTGATCGTCGTCGGCGCCCCGCTGCGCCACGGCGACCGGGTGCTCAACACCGCGGTCGTGATCCACGGCGGCGAGGTGCTAGGGGTGGTGCCCAAGACCCACCTCCCGAACTACCGAGAGTTCTATGAGAAGCGGTGGTACGGCACGGGCGACGGCGCCGACGGCACCATCATGCTCGGCGGCGAGGAGGTGCCGCTCAGCAACGAGCTGCTCTTCCGCTGCACCGACGTCAAGGATCTCGTCTTCCACGTCGAGATCTGCGAGGACATGTGGGTCCCGGTGCCACCGAGCGCCAAGGCCGCGCTGGCCGGGGCGACCGTGCTGCTCAACCTCTCCGCGAGTCCGGTCACCGTCGGGCGCTCCGACGCGCGCCGCCTGCTGGTGCAGTCGGCGAGCGCGCGGTGCGCTGCTGCGTACGTCTACACCGCCGCCGGGCCGGGCGAGTCGACCACCGACCTGTCCTGGGACGGGCAGACGATGGCGTACGAGCTCGGCGAGCTCCTGGGGGAGACCGAGCGGTTCCCGGACGGGCCGCGGCGCACCGTGGTCGACGTCGACCTGGAGCGGATCCGTGCCGAACGGATCCGGCAGAGCACCTTCGACGACAACCGCCGGGCCGAGGGTGCCTACCACTCCGAGGTCGAGTTCGAGCTCAGCCCGCCACTGACCGGCGGCGGGCTGCGGCGCAAGGTCGACCGGTTCCCGTTCGTGCCCGACGACCCCGACAAGCTCGCGCTGGAGTGCTACGAGGCCTACAACATCCAGGTCTCCGGGCTCGGGAAGCGGCTTCAGTCGATCGGCCCCGACACGAAGATCGTCATCGGCGTCTCCGGCGGGCTCGACTCCACCCACGCGCTCATCGTGGCCGCCAAGGCGATGGAGCGGCTCGGCCGGCCGGCGAGCGACATCCTGGCATTCACGATGCCCGGCTTCGCGACCTCGGACGACACCAAGTCCAACGCGATCCACCTGATGGAGGCGCTCGGCACGACCTACGAGACGCTCGACATCCGCCCTACGGCCACCCAGATGCTCAAGGAGATCGGCCACCCGGCCGGCGACGGCGAGCCGGTCTACGACGTCACGTTCGAGAACGTCCAGGCGGGGCTGCGTACGGACTTCCTCTTCCGCATCGCCAACCAGCGCGGCGGCATCGTCCTCGGCACCGGCGACCTCTCCGAGCTCGCGCTCGGCTGGGCGACCTACGGCGTCGGCGACCAGATGTCGCACTACAACGTCAACGCCGGCGTGCCGAAGACCCTGATCCAGCACCTGATCCGCTGGGTGATCACCACCGAGCAGTTCGACGGCGCCGCTGACGAGGTCCTCCAGGAGATCCTCGACCAGGAGATCTCGCCCGAGCTCGTGCCGGGGGAGGAGCTGCAGTCGACGGAGCAGAAGATCGGGCCGTACGCCCTGCAGGACTTCACCCTCTTCCACACCGTCCGCAACGGCTTCACGCCCTCGAAGATCGCCTTCCTGGCCTGGAATGCCTGGCACGACGTCGAGGCCGGCGAGTGGCCCCCGGGGTTCCCGGAGGGGAAGCGGACGGCGTACGAGATGAAGGAGATCCGGGCCTGGCTCGAGGTCTTCGTGAAGCGCTTCTTCGCCAACCAGTTCAAGCGCTCGGCGCTGCCCAACGGTCCCAAGGTCTCCAACGGCGGCACCATGTCGCCCCGCGGTGACTGGCGGATGCCCTCGGACGCCTCCCCGGCGGCCTGGCTCGCCGAGATCGAGGCTCGGGTTCCTGTGGAGTAGGGATTGCGATGGACGGGTCGCCCGGGCGGGTCGTAGCGTCACGCGCATGGCATCCGGCAGCAAGGTCTGGCCCGTCGTGCACGCCGAGCGGGAGGCGTTGATCAGCGACCTCGCCACGCTCACCCCGGCCCAGTGGGCGGCGCCTTCGCTGTGCGTGGGGTGGAGCGTGCACGACGTGCTCGCCCACATGGTCGATGTCGCGACGACGACACGGCTGGGGTTCGTACGCCGCATGATCGCCGCTCGCGGAGACTTCGATCTCGACAACCAGACCGGCGTCGACCGCGAGCGCGCCGAGGATCCGGCGGAGACGTTGGCGGCGTTCCGCCGGGTCGCCGGCCGCACGGCGACACCGCCGGCCCCGCTCGCCACCCGCCTGGTCGAGGAGTTCGCCCACGGCGAGGACATCCGGCGGCCGCTGGGCCTCCAGCGCGACTACCCGGTCGAGCACGTCGTCACGGCGCTGGGCTACCTGGCCAAGACCTCGGAGGAGTGGGGCGGGGGCAAGGAGCGAGCCGAGCGCGTACGTCTCGTGGCCACCGACGCCGACACGGTGATCGGGACCGGCCCTGAGGTCCGCGGCACCACGATCGCGCTCGTGCTCGCGCTGTCCGGCCGCCCGGTGGGATCCGGCGAGCTCACCGGACCTGGGGCGGCCGTGATGCCCACGGCTTCGCGGTGAAGGCGATAGCTTCACCTGACTTGAATAAAGCAAATACCTTCACCTCGCCACAATGAAGGTATGATCTTCACATGGTGTCTGTAGCGACTGTGATCGGCGACCTCGTGGGGTCGCGCACGAAGTCCAACCGCGCGCAGGTCCACAAGGCCTTCGCTGAGGCCGTCGAGGAGATCAACGAGACGTGGCAGCCGGTCACCCCGCTGCGGATCACGGTCGGCGACGAGTACCAGGGAGCCTTCGAGACCGTCGGCGCCGCGATCCAGGCCACGTTCCGGCTGCGGATCGCGCTCGACCCCGTGGTCGGCGTACGTCACGGCATCAGCTGGGGAGCCACCCGGGTGCTCAGCGACGACCCCCGGGTCGAGGACGGACCGGGGTGGTGGGCCGCGCGAGCGGCGATCGAGGCGGCGGAGAACGCCGAGAACAAGGCGGCCTCCCGCAGCGTACGGACCTGGTATCAGCCCGCGGAGGAGGCGGGCGGGCCGGACCCGGCCGCGGTCAACGCCGCTCTGGTCTCGCGCGACGAGCTCTTTTCTCGCCTGGACCGGTCCTCGGTGTCGGTGCTTTCTGGCATGCTCTCCGCCATGCCTCAGAAGGCCATCGCCGCCGAGCTCGACATCACTCCCTCCGCGGTCTCCCAGCGCGTCCGCCGCGACGGCATCGCCGTGATCGTGCGCGCCGACGAACTGTTGGGAGAGGTGCGATGAGCTGGATAGCGCTGCTGCTGATCGGGGTCGGGACGGTCGACTTCGCTCACTCGCTCATCGACCCGCTCAGGCGGATCCGCTGGGTGCCCGAGGCGATCGGGGCAGCCGCGGTGATCGCTTTCGGCCTGCTCTCGGCCCTCTTCGGAGGTGACCTGGCGGCCGTGATCGTGATCGCCGGGATCACCGTGCTGTGGGGATTCCTGGCCCATCCGCCCGAAGGCTCGGACAAGAACCCCCGTCCGGGGCTCCCGCTGGCTCTGCTCGGCGGGGCGATCTTCGTCGGGATCCTGTTGGCCCCGGTGGCCGGCGAGGTCGGCGGACCGGTCGCCGCCTGGGCGGAGCAGGCGCCCTGGGTCTGGGTCGAGGCGGCGCGCCCCGAGGCCGTGCTGCTCGTCTTCGGCGGCCTGCTGGTCCAGGTCTCGACCGGCAACGTCGTGGTGCAGCTCGTCCTCGACGTCGCCAAGGTGTCCAACCCGCTCGACGGGGTCGCCGGCAACAACCTCAAGGGTGGCCGGCTCCTGGGACCGCTCGAGCGGCTGACGATCTTCGGGCTCGGCCTGACCGGCAACCTCGCTGCCGCCGGCTTGGTGGTCGCGGCCAAGGGCTTGATCCGCTGGCCGGAGCTGCAGTCGTTCCGCGGTGAGCACGAGGGGCCGAGCATCAACGACGTGACCGAGTACTTCCTGGTCGGCAGCTTCGTCTCCTGGATGACCTCGCTGGTGACCCTCGCCCTGGTCATCACCTAGATTGCGGTGTCATGACTGTGGGTAAGGCTCTTGGGCTCCTGGTGGCGGCCGTGCTTCTTCTGGCCGGAGGAGCGCTGGCGCTGACCGGCATGGGCTATCTCGGCGGAGGCGGCACGAGCACCGCCTGGTCGGTCCTCGGAGCGGCCCTGGCGGGGTTCGGGGTGGCGCTGGTGATCTCGATCTTCAGAGGTCCCGGCCGCTGACCGTGGCGCGGTGGTCCCGGCTGTAACGTCGGACCGTTAGTGTTCACGCATGGGCAAGCAACAGGACTTCGTGCTCCGGGCACTCGAAGAGCGAGACGTACGTTTCGTGCGGCTGTGGTTCACCGACGTGCTCGGTTATCTGAAGTCGGTCGCGGTGGCGCCGGCCGAGCTCGAGAGCGCTTTTGCGGAGGGCATCGGCTTCGACGGCAGCGCGATCGAGGGGTTCGCTCGGGTGACCGAGGCCGACATGCTGGCCCTTCCGGACCCGAGCACGTTCCAGATCCTGCCGTGGCGTACCGATGGCCCGTCCACGGGCCGGATGTTCTGCGACATCGTGATGCCCGACGGCTCGCCGTCCTACGCGGACCCGCGCTACGTGCTCAAGCGCACTCTGTCCAACGCCGCGGAGAAGGGCTTCACCTTCTACACGCACCCCGAGATCGAGTTCTACCTCTTCAAGGACAACCCGAGGGACGGCAGCGAGCCGACCCCGGTCGACTCCAGCGGCTACTTCGACCACACCGCCCAGTCGATGGGCGCCGACTTCCGGCGTGAGGCGATCACGATGCTGGAGGCGATGGGGATCTCGGTGGAATACAGCCACCACGAGGGCGGGCCGGGCCAGAACGAGATCGACCTGCGCTACGCCGACGCGCTGAGCACCGCCGACAACATCATGACCTTCCGTACGGTGATCCGTGAGGTGGCGCTGAGCCAGGGCATCTGGGCGAGCTTCATGCCCAAGCCGTTCACCGAGCACCCGGGCTCGGGGATGCACACCCATGTGAGCCTGTTCGAGGGCGACGCCAACGCGTTCTACGAGCCGGGCGCCGAATACCAGCTCTCCAAGACCGGTCGTAGCTTCATCGGCGGCGTACTCCGCCACGCCGGCGAGATCACCGCGGTGACCAACCAGTGGGTCAACTCCTACAAGCGCCTGATCGGCGGGGGAGAGGCGCCGGCTCACGTCGCCTGGGGCCACAACAACCGCTCGGCGCTGGTTCGGGTGCCGATGTACAAGCCGCTCAAGGGCCAGTCGACCCGCATCGAGGTCAGGACCCTCGACGCCGCCTGCAACCCCTACCTCGCCTTCGCCGTGATCCTGGCGGCGGGCATGAAGGGGATCGAGGAGGGCTACGAGCTTCCGCGTGAGGCGGAGGACGACGTGTGGGCGCTGACCGAGCGCGAGCGCAAGAGCCTCGGCATCGACCCGCTGCCGGAGAACCTCGACGAGGCGATCGGGATGGCCGAGGACTCCGAGCTCCTCGCCGAGACCCTGGGCGAGCACGTCTTCGACTTCTTCCTGCGCAACAAGAGGGCCGAGTGGGCCGCCTACCGCGAGCAGGTGACCGCCTACGAGCGCTCCCGGATGCTGCCAGTCATCTGAGTCCGCAAACTGGTTGACAGGGAAACTCTAGCCCGATTCCACACTTCCGATCCGGTGCTGCCACACTGGATCGAACGGGAGAGTGGGAGTGATGTCGTTGAGTCTTCCCCGAGTGCTTGTCATCCAGCACGAGGAGACAGTTCCGCCGGCGTTGTTCGGCCATTGGCTGGCTGAGGCGGGCATGTGTGTCGACGTATGTCGCGCGTACGCCGAGCCGATTCCGCCGCTCTCGTCGCTGGACGCCTCCTACTCGGGGCTGCTCGTGATGGGTGGCTCGATGGACGCCGACTCCGACGCCGAGCATCCTTGGCTGCAGGTCACTCGCGAGCGGATCGCGCAGGCCGCCGAGGCCGGTATCCCGACGCTCGGGATCTGCCTGGGCCACCAGTTGGCCGCGATGGCCCTCGGTGGCACCGTGGAGCGCAGCCCGTTCGGGCTGACTGTGGGCGTACGCCAGGTGACCTGGGAGCCCGAGGTTCTCTTCGACCCGCTGATGCGCCTGCTGGCGGGCGACGACCGAGCACTGCACTGGCACCGCGACGTCGTCGGTCAGCTGCCCGAGGGCACCGTCGAGCTGGCCACCTCGATCGACGGGCACGTCCAGGCGGCCCGGTTCGCCCCGACCGTGTGGGGCGTGCAGTTCCACCCCGAGGTCGACGCAGCCGCGGTTGCGGTCTGGGCCGAGGAGTCCGTCGAGGAGCTCGAGCAGATCGGACGCAGCGTCGACGACGTGGTCGCGACGGCCACCTTCGCCGAGAAGGAGCTGATCAAGACCTGGCAGCCGCTGGCCTTCGGCTTCGCTCGCCTGGTCCGTGAGCGCAGCGCCGCCGTCGCCCCTGGCGGCACCCGTGGAGGGGTCATCTCGACCCTCAGGCCCTGGAGCGCCTGAAAAGCGCCAGTGACAGAATCGGGGCCATGACGTTGCCAGGCAAGGGCGAGCTGCTCCGGCTCGGCTTCAACGATCCGGACACGGCCCTGGCGGATCTGGCAGGTCTCGGCGCCGGCACCCGTGAGCTGCTGGCGATCCTGGGCCAGGCGGCCGACCCCGACGCAGCGCTGGCCGGACTGGTCATGCTCGCCGAGTCCCAGGGCGACGGCTTCGTCGAGGAGCTCGCCGCCGACGAGGGCACCGCGATGCGGCTGGTCTCGGTGCTCGGCGCCTCACCCGCGCTGACCGACCACCTGGCCCGTCATCCCGGTCACTGGCGCGAGCTGGCCGACCCGACCCTCGGCACGACCAGGCCCGCTGCGTACGTCTTCCGGGCCTCGCTGCTCGAGGCCGTCGGCGCTAAGCGGGGTGACGATAGCCCGGTGGCCACGGTCCCGGACGCAGAGGCGGTCGACGCGCTGCGGGTGGAGTACCGCCGCTGGCTGCTCCGGCTCGCCGCCCGCGACCTCGCCCACCAGCTCCCGGTCGACGACGTCGCCGCCGAGCTCTCCGACCTGGCTTGCGCGACCCTCGACGCCGCGCTCGCGGTCGCCCGCGCGCGGGTGGGGGAGGAGGCGAACGCCGTCCGGCTGGCCGTCGTCGCGATGGGCAAGTGCGGCGGCCACGAGCTCAACTACGTCTCCGACGTCGACGTGATCTTCGCCCACGAGGCCGCCGACGGGGTCGGCGACGACGTCTCGCTGCGGGTCGCCACCCAGCTCGCCAGCAACCTGATCCAGGTCTGTTCGGCCCACACCGGCGAGGGCACCATCTGGCCGGTCGACGCCGCGCTGCGCCCCGAGGGCAAGGCCGGCGCGCTCTCGCGCACGATCGCCGGCCACGTCGGCTATTACGAGCGGTGGGCGAGCACCTGGGAGTTCCAGGCGCTGCTCAAGGCTCGCCCGGCCGCGGGCGACCTCGCTCTGGGCCGGGCGTACGTCGACGCCGTCAACCCGTTCGTGTGGAAGGCCGCCGAGCGCGACGGGTTCGTCTCCGACACCCAGAAGATGCGGCGCCGGGTCATCGCCCACATTCCGTCGCGGGAGGCCGACCGCGAGCTCAAGCTCGGTGCCGGCGGGCTGCGCGACGTGGAGTTCGCCGTGCAACTGCTGCAGCTGGTCCACGGCCGCACCGACACCGGGATCCGCCAGCCCACCACCCTCTCCGCGCTGGCGGCGCTGACCCGCGCCGGCTACGTCGGGCGCGAGGACGGCGAGGCCATGCACGAGGCCTACGCGTTCCTGCGGCGGATGGAGCACCGGCTCCAGCTCTACCGGCTGCGGCGCACCCACGTCGTCCCCGACGACGAGGAGTCGCTGCGCTGGCTGGCGCGCTCGCTCGGCTACCTGCGCGACCCGGTGGTGCGGCTGGAGAAGGAGTGGGGGCACCAGCGGATCGAGGTACGCCGCCTCCACGAGAAGCTCTTCTACCGACCGCTCCTCGACTCGGTCGCCCGGATCCCGTCCGGCCAGGCCCACCTCTCCTCGAAGGCTGCCGAGGAGCGGCTGAACGCGCTGGGCTACGCCGACCCCAAGGCCGCGCTGCGCCACCTGGAGGCGCTCACCACGGGCGTCTCCCGGCGCGCCGCGCTGCAGCGTGCGCTGCTGCCGGTGATGCTGCAATGGCTCTCCGAGGGCTCCGATCCCGACGCCGGGCTCTTCGGGTTCCGCCGGATCTCCGACGCCCTCGGCGCCACGCCCTGGTATCTGCGCTCCCTGCGCGACGAGGGTTCGGTCGCCCAATACTTCGCCACGATCTTGTCCACCTCGCGCTACACCACCGCGCTGCTCGAGCGGGAGCCCGAGGCACTGCGTCTCCTGGGCCATGATCTCGCGCCGCTCTCGGCCGAGGCGCTGACCGACGAGATGGTCGCCCGCGCCGCCCGCCGGCGCACCACCACCTCCGCCGAGGAGGCCGTACGCCACATCCGGGCGATCCGTCGCCGGGAGCTGTTCCGGATCTCGGCCGCCGAGCTCCTCGGCGAGGCCGGGATCGACACGATCGGCGCCGCCCTGTCCCGGCTGACCGACGCCACCCTCGAGGCCTCGCTGCGCACGGTCGTGGCCGAGGAGGTCGCCCGCCGTGGGATCGACGGGCCGCCGACGCGGATCGCGATCATCGCGATGGGCCGCTACGGCGGGTTCGAGCTCTCCTACGCCTCGGATGCCGACGTGCTCTTCGTCCATCGACCGGTCGAGGGCGCCGACCCGGGAGAGGCGACCCAGTTCGCGCTCAAGGTCATCGCCGACCTGCGCCGGCTGCTCGCCCTCCCCGGCGCTGACCCGCCACTGGAGATCGACGCCGACCTGCGCCCCGAGGGGCGGCAGGGCACGCTGGTGCGGACGCTGCCGGCGTACGCCTCCTATTACGCGAAGTGGTCGGGCATCTGGGAGTCGCAGGCGCTGCTGCGCGCCGATGCCGTCGTCGGCGACCCGCAGCTGCGCGAGGCGTTCACCGAGATGATCGACCCGCTGCGCTACCCCGAGGGCGGGCTCAGCGAGGACGACATCGTCGAAGTGCGGCGCATCAAGGGCCGTGTCGACCACGAGCGGCTGCCGCGCGGCGCCGACCCCAACACCCATCTCAAGCTCGGCCGCGGCGGGCTCGCCGACATCGAGTGGACCGCCCAGCTGCTGCAGATGCGGCATGCGTACGCCGTCCCAGGTCTGCGTACGCCACGCACCGTCGAGGCGCTGCAGGCCGCCCGCGACGCGTCGCTGATCGAGGCCGACGACGCCGAGACCCTCATCGAGGCCTGGCGGATGGTCAGCCGGGTCCGCAACGCGGTGACGCTCGCGCGCGGCCGCCCGGCGGACTCACTGCCCGCCGGGCCGGTCGAGCAGCACGCCGTCGCGGCCATCCTCGGCTATCCGGCAGGCGCGACCGACGAGCTGGTCAACGACTACCTGAGGATGACCCGGCTCGCCCACGGTGTGGTCGAGCGCGTCTTCTGGGAGTAGGCCTTAGAGGTTGTTGTCGTTGCGCGGCGGCAGCCAGCCGGGCGTGCGCGGAGGCCGAGGCTGCTGCGGCTGGGCCGGCGGCTGGTTGTTCGCCTCGTCGTCGGGCTGTCCACCCTGCGGGTTGAACATATCCGTCCGTCGCTCCGGGAAGCCGTTGGAGGGCTGCTGGGCGTAGGGCCGGGGCGTCCAGCGTCCGTTCTGCGGCCGCAGCTGGGTCGGACGCTGGGGGCGCTCGCCCGGGCTCTGCGGGCGCTGGGAGAACATGCTGCTGATGCCTCCGCCGGCGGGCTGGTTCGCCTGCGGGCTGCCGGAGGCGGCCGGCTGGCGCGTGGGGAGCGGCTGGAGCGGCTGCCGCGGCTGCTGGAGCATGTCGGGCTCGTGACCGGCGAAGGACTGACCCAGGGCCGGCCGCTGCGGCATCATCGCGTGGGGCCCGGAGTCGGAGGTCGCCGGCCGCTGGTCCGGGGTCCACGGGTCGTCGAGATCGTCGTTGATGCCCGCGAACATGGTGGCGAAGCCGATCACGATCAGCATGCCGGCTGAGATCGCGAAGATCGGCATCGCCAGGTAGACCGGGTCGGCACCGCTGACGTGCCCGAGCTTGTCGTCGGGGGAGCTGTGGATCTCGAGGGCGAGCATGCCGGTGTAGTGCATGACGCACACGCCGATGCCCATGATGATGGCGGCACCCACGCGCATCAGCGGTGTGGTGACGTTGAAGGCGAAGAAGAGCGCGAGCGCCGAGGCGACCAGCGCGATGACGACGGAGGCCACGACCACCGCCGGCTTCCAGACCATGTCGGCGCTCATGTCCATCGCGTACATGCCGGTGTAGTGCATCGCGCACACGCCGGCACCGGTGACCAGGCCACCGACGATGTAGCCCGCGTTGCCGCGCATGGCGGTCGCGATGAGCATGCCGACCATCGCCGCGCTGATGGCGACGGCGAGCGAGATGAGCGTGGTGCCGACGTCGAGGGCGTACGCCACGTGGCTGTCGAAGGCGAGCATGCCGATGAAGTGCATCGACCAGATCGCGCCGCCGCCGATCGAGGCCGCCGCGCCGAAGAGCCAGAGCCAGGCGCCGGCGCCTGCGCCACGACGGCGAGCGCGGGTCGCACAGGTCAGACCGACCCATGAGCCGAGTACGGAGATGATGAACGACATCCCGACCAGGGGTTGGCTGAACGCCCCGATCGTGACTTCTTCGATGCTTGTCACGCTGCTTTGACTTCCTCTCGTTCCTCGCCGGACGGGGTGTGGGGGATCGGCGAGGTAGATCTGGAGACATGCGTGGATGCCCCAAGGGGTATCCGAGATGCATCCATAGCGGGCAATCGTTCCGTCGTTGCGCAGGTCACAATAGAGGAACAGGTCCCCCATTTCCACGTGGGGGGTAGGGTATGTCCGCTATGGCCGACGATGTATATGTGCTCGAGCTGGACGAGATGCAGCAATCGGCTGTCGATCTGGGGGATCCGACCCGCCTGGTGTTCGACTACATGAGGCGTATCGGGGATGTTATCGACCGACTGCCTCCAGGGCCAGTCAAAGTTCTGCATATCGGTGGCGCCGCGATGACGCTGCCGCGCTACGTCCACGCGACCCGCCCGCGCTCCTCCCAGATCGTGCTCGAGCCGTCGATCGAGATCATCGAGCGCGTACGCAGCGAGGCACCGCTCCCGCCGCGCAGCGGCATCAAGGTGCGTCCCGTCGACGGGAAGAGCGGCATCGGCGGCGTACGCGACGGCTTCGCCGACATGGTGATCCTCGACGCCTTCGACGGCGGCCGCACCCCGGACGAGCTCACCTCCGCCGCCTTCATCGAGGACGTACGCCGCGTGCTCGCCCCCTTCGGGGTCTTCGTCGCCAACCTCGTCGACCGGGCGCCGTTCCCCCAGGCGCGTGACTTCGTCGCGACGGCCCGGGAACTCGGCGACATGGTCGTCGGTGTCGAGCCGGCGACGATGAAGGGCCGCCGCGCCGGCAACCTGGTCATCGTCTGTGGCACGGTGCCGGACTCGCCGTTCGGATCGCCCTCCCCGATGGAGTACCGGATCTTCACCGACCGCGCCGTCGCCGACTCCTTCGGGGGCGGGACGCGCCGCTAGGCTGGCGGGCATGTCGATCGAGCTGGCCCGCACCCACCTGGACCGATTCGGACGCGGTGGGGACATCATCGAGTCGGTGGAGTCTAAGGCGACCGTCGAGCTCGCCGCGGCCGCCCTCGGCGTCTCGCCTGCGGAGATCGCCAAGACGATCAGCCTCTACACCGAGGACCGGAGCGCCGCGATCCTCATCGTCGCGGCCGGCGACGCCAAGATCGCCAACGCGAAGTTCAAGGCCCACTTCGGCACCAAGGCGCGGATGCTGGCCGCCGAGGACGTGGAGCCGATGACGGGCCACGCGATCGGCGGCGTCTGCCCGTTCGGCAACCCGGTGTCGGCCGAGGTCTGGCTCGACGCCTCGCTGAAGCGCTTCGACATGGTCTACCCGGCCGCGGGCAGCGCCAACACGACCATCGCGCTCACCCTCGGCGACCTGGAGACGATCAGCGAGGCCCGGGGCTGGGTCGACGTCACGAAGCTTCCCGAGTAGGCACCGACACCAAAAAGGGGGACAGCCCCGCCCTGCCGAAGCAGGGGCGGGGCTGCCTTGCTGAAAGGTCAGCTAGGTCTTTGGTCAGACCGGGCGGACGTTCTCGGCCTGCGGGCCCTTGGGGCCCTGGGTGACGTCGAACTCGACGCGCTGGTTCTCGTCCAACGTCTTGTAGCCGTTGGTCTGGATCGCGGAGAAGTGCACGAAGACGTCGTCGCCCCCGTTGTCCTGGGCGATGAAGCCGAAGCCCTTGTCGCCGTTGAACCACTTCACGGTTCCCTGAGTCATGAATCTAATCCTTGTGTACACAGGGCGACTCCGTGCCGCCCTTTGGGCGTTGAATCCACGAGTCCTGATTTCTGCTTCTGCGGAAGACCAAGTGCTACACGAACGGTCACCGAGAGCAACCGCGAAGCGCGTGGGGACGCCTCCTTCAACGCGGACAAGCCTACATCCCACAAGCCGACTTCGGGCAACCCCTGTTTTTCGGCGTTTCAGGCGCCGGATCCGATCGAAAAACGGGCCGCTGTGGGCCGCCCGGTTTTGACAACCCCGAGCATCACATCGACAAGATCGGGGTACTGGTGGCCAACCGACGAGAATAGGGGTCCACGTGGACCAGCCATGGTGGCGCGAAGCCGTCGCATATCAGATCTACCCGCGTTCGTTCGCGGACTCGAACGGCGACGGGCTCGGTGACCTGCAGGGGATCACCGACCACCTGGACTACCTCGCCGCGCTGGGCGTCGACGCGATCTGGATCTGCCCGTTCTACACCTCGCCGCAGAACGACCACGGCTACGACGTGGCCGACTACTGCGACGTGGATCCGATCTTCGGCACGCTGGCCGACGCCGACCACCTGATCGCGCGTGCTCACGAGCTCGCCCTGAAGGTGATCGTCGACCTGGTGCCCAACCACACCTCCTCGGCACACCCGTGGTTCGTGGAGGCGCGCGCCTCCGAGCCGGGATCCGCGGAAAGGGACCGCTACATCTTCCGCGACGGCCGCGGCGAGAACGGCGAGGAGCCGCCCACCAACTGGCGCTCGGTCTTCGGCGGTCCGGCGTGGACGCGGATCGAGGACGGGCAGTGGTATCTCCACCTCTTCGACGACGACCAGCCCGACCTCAACTGGCACAACCCCGAGGTGGTCGAGGAGTTCACCAAGATCCTCACCTTCTGGCTCGACCGGGGCGTGGACGGCTTCCGGGTCGACATCGCCCACGGGCTCTTCAAGGAACTGCGCGACCAGGTCGTCCCAGAGGGCCTCGCGCTGACCTCGGACGCCGCGGTGATGTACGAGCGCGGCGTCACCGACGCGCCGATGTGGGACAACCTGGGCGTCCACGAGATCTACCGCGCCTGGCGCAAGCTGATCGACTCCTTCGACGGCGACCGGATGATGGTTGCCGAGGCCTGGACCCCCGGCCCGGCGGAGCTGCGGCGCTACGTACGTGCGGACGAGTTCAACCAGGCGTTCAACTTCTCCTGGCTGCAGGCGCCCTGGTCGGCCGAGGCGTTCAAGGAGGTCATCGGGTCGACGCTGAAGGCGCTCGGTCCTTCGCGCGCGGCGCCGACCTGGGTCCTGTCCAACCACGATGTCGTACGCCACCGCTCGCGTTATGGCGACGGACTGCAGGCGCTCCACCGGGCGCGCGCGGCCACACTGACGATGCTGGCGCTTCCGGGGTCTGCGTACCTCTACCAGGGGGAGGAGCTAGGCCTGCCACAGGTCTATCTACCGCCTGAGTATCAGGAGGATCCGTGGTCGGAGACCGGTGAAGGCGGTCGTGACGGGTGCCGGGTGCCGCTGCCGTGGAGCGGGTTCGAACCGCCCTTCGGGTTCAGCCAGGTGCCCGACGAGGACCTGCCCACGCAGCCGTGGCTACCGCAGCCGGCCGAGTGGGTGGACCTCACCGTGGCTGCCCAGAACGGCGTCCGGGACTCCACGCTGGAGTTCTACCGGGCGGCGCTGTCGGCGCGCCGGGCATTCGCGCTCGGTGCCGACGAGGACGTGGAGATCCTGGACGCGCCCGAGGGCGTCGTCTCGTTCCGGCGTGGCGGGGTCGGTGGGTCCCCGGACACCAGGACCGACCTGATCGTCGTCCTCAACTGCGGCATGGAGCCGACGCCGCTTCCCGACGGCGAGATCGTGATGTACAGCGGCGACCCGGTCGTGGGCGACCTGCCCACCGACGCGGCGGTCTGGATCATCGCGCCCTCGGTCGAGTGATTCCGGGCTAGTGATCCTGGGCCGGGCGCTCTCCCTTCTTGGCCTCTGGATCGGCCGGTTGGAGTACGCCCAGGGCGGCGTCCCGGCCGCGGCCGGCGAGGGTCATGGAAGCAGGGCGTCGACGTCCGGGTCCTTGGCGAACAGACTGTCGGCCTTCGAGAGGTCCGCCAGCTTCTGGATCGACTCGGTGTCGATCTCGGAGCTCCACTGAGGCATGTTGAGCTCGGCGAGCACCTCCTCGTCGATGTCGATGTCGGTGTAGGTCGGGAGGATCTTCTTGACCTCGTCCGGGTGCTGCTGGGCGTAGTCGAGCGACTCGTTCATCGCGGCGGTGAAGGCCTCGACGGTGTCGGCGTCGGACTCGGCGTAGCTCGTCGAGGTGAAGTACTCCGCGACCGCGAGGCCCGGGTCGGCGGCGACGAAGTTGGAGCCTAGGTCGGTCATGCCGCCCTGGGTGCCGATGGTGAGGAACGGCTCGACGACCTGACCCGCGTCGACGTCGCCCTTCTCGATGGCCGGGCCGATCTCGGGGAAGGCCAGCTCGACGTACTCGATCTTGGTCGGGTCGCCACCGTCCTGACGGACGAGCTCGTTGGTGGTGGTCGTGTTGATGTTCTTGAGGGTGTTGACCGCGACCTTCTTGCCCTCCAGGTCCTTGGGGGAGGCGATGTCGCTGCCGGCCTTGACCAGGACGCCGGCCATGTCGGCCGCCGGGTCGTCGGTGGCGTTGACACCGGCGGTGACGACCTCGATCGGGACGTCCTGGGTCTGGGCCAGAAGCAGGGAGGTCGTGTTGGAGAAGCCGAACTGGTACTGACCGCTGGCCACCGCGGGGACGATCGCCGCACCGCCCTGGTCGAGCTCGAGGCTGACGTCGAGGCCCTGCTCCGTGAAGAAGCCCTTCTCCACGCCGAGATAGATGGGGGCGACATCGACGATCGGGATCACGCCGACGGTGATCTCGGTGGCGCCGCCGGCACCCTCATCCGCGGACCCGCCACCACACGCGCTGAGCGCGAGCGGCAGGGCGAGGACGAGCGCGGTTGCCAGACCGCGACGCGCGGTGCGGGCAGGGGAGCGGTTCATGGGGGAACTCCTCGGGGCTATGGGGTAGCGACCGCGGCACAACCTAGTGGTGCGCCCCTGGGGAGGCCATCGATTCCGGAATTCAGTGCACGGAACGATGGCAGTGCTGGCGGTTGGAATGGGAGTGGTGGTGCTTCTTGCGGAAGACGAGCGCCCCGACCGCGATCGCGGCGAAGACCCACCACGGCACGCCCATCACGACCAGCCCGATCGCCACGAGCAGGAAGCAGGCGACCAGCGGGAAGGCCCGCGGGCGACCCTTGCGCTGTCGGCGAGCGACCTGCGGCGGCTGCGGCGCGCTCTTCGGCAGGTCGGTGAAGAGCATCTCCACGTCGGCGCGGACCTTCGCGGACCAGACCGCGTCCAGGCGCTCGTAGTAGTCGTCGTCGGTGAGCCGGCCGGTCGAGTAGTGCTCGGCGAGCCTCGCCGACGCCTCCTCCCGATCGGCCTCGCTCACCCGCAGGTTGTCGAGGTTGCTCATGTCATCTCCCTTGTGAAAGCTGCATCGACTGTCGGCGTAGTGTCCCGATATATCGCGAGGGTACGCCTGAAGAGATGCCGCCGCAAGGGACTTTCGTCGGCTCGGGGCTGACTCTGTGGCTGGCTCTGGGGCTAGGTGAGCAGCAGCACGACCAGCAGGATCGCCGGCACCGTGGCGAGCGTGCTGACGAAGATGACGTCGCGGGCCAGCAGGGTGGACCGGTTGTAGCGCTGCGCGACGACGAACACGTTCTGGGCGGTCGGCAGCGCGGAGAGCACGGTCACGGCCAGCAGTGCCTCGGCGTCGAGGCCGAGCACGAACCGCCCGATGACGTACGCCGCCACCGGCTGCACGATCTGCTTGGTCGCGACCACGGCGGCCAGGTCGAGTGCCGGGACGCCGCGCCCGGGCAGCGGGCCGAGCCGTAGTGCGACGCCGTAGGCGATCAGCATGGAGGGGACCGCCATGCCGGCCACCAGCTCCAGCGGATCCGAGACCGGTGTGGGCAGGTCGAGGTCGGTGACGGAGAGGGCCACCCCGATCAAGGAGGCGACGGTGATCGGGTTTGTCAGCGGGCGGCGGATCACGTCCCAGAACGACAGCTTCGTCGTGCTCGCGTCGGCGTCGAGCAGGACCAGTGCCAGCGGCTGGAGGACCAGCATCTGCAGCAGCAAGGTCGGCGCGACCAGGACCGGGTCGCCCAGGACGTACGCCGCGATCGGCAGGCCGAGGTTGCCGGCGTTCGCGTAGGAGCCGCACAGGACCGCGACCACCGTGTCGCCCAGGCCGCGGCGGCGCAGCGTCTCGACGGTGGCCACGAGCGTGGCGGCGACGAGTACGCCGCCGGCGACCGCCACCAGGTTGCCCGAGAGCACGAAGCCGAGGTCGCTGTCGTCCATGACCGTGATCAGCAGCGCCGGGCTGGCGACGTAGAACGCGACCGTCGAGAGCGTCCGCTGGCCGCGCTCGTCCAGGATTCGGAGCTGGGCGAGCAGGGCGCCGAGGGCGATGAGGACGGTGATCGTGGCGAAGCCGGTGAAGACCCCTGCCACGGATTAGATCTCGCGCCGCAGGTCGAGGAGTCCGCGGGCGGCGTGCTCGGTGACGATGCGTTCGGACTCGGCGGCGTCGCGGGCGCGCAGGGCGATCACGAGGGCGCGGTGCTCGGCGTAGCGGTCGGCGCCGAACTCGTCGCCGGCGAGCAGGTGCGCCCGGGAGATCTCCCGCTGGCGTGACCGGCTCAGCGAGCGGGACTGCTCGAGGAGGCGTACGAGAACCGGGTTGTGGGCCGCAGCGTTGACCTGCTCGTTGAAGCGGCCGAGGACGTCGAGGAAGCGGTCGGCATGCTTCTCCACCGGCTTGGCGTCGCGGTGGCGGGCCCGGATCAGGATCACCAGGTCGTCGGCCTCGTCGAGCAGCCGGTCGAGCTCGTCGAGCTCGTCGTCGGTCGCGTGCCGGGCGGCGAACCGGGCGGCCAGGCCACGCAGCGCGACCTCCACTTCGGCCAGGTCGTGGCTGGCGTCCTCCTCGATCCGGGCCACCAGCGTCGTACGCGGTCCCACCCGCTCCACGAGGCCGTCGAGCTCGAGCCGCCGAATCGCCTCGCGGACCGGGGTCGGACTCACGCCGAGGCGCTCGGCCATGCCTCGCTCGGTCACCTTGGCGCCGGGCGCGAGCTCGCCGGAGCCGATCTGGCTGCGTAAGGCCTGATAGACGCGCTCGGCCACGGTCGTGGTCTCCGGCGTGGTCTCGGGGGAGGAGATCGACATGGTCCTGATCCTAGGCCACTTTTCCAACAGTGCCGCCTCTTGACTGTTTTGCTGTAGCAAAACTACTGTGAGCGCCGCCACAGTTCGCAGGGTCCATGCCGGGACCATGCAGAGATCACGGAGGTCCGTCTCGTGAGCACCACCATCCCCACCGCACCACCACGGCAGCTCGGGCCGCGCCGGATCACCCTCCTCGTCGCGCTGGCGGTCTTCGCCCAGGAGTCGATGTGGAACTTCTACGACAGCCAGGTGCCGCCGCTGCTGCGCGACCACCTGGCCAGCGCCGCCCTCGTCGGCTTCATCATGGGCATGGACAACCTGCTCGGCATCTTCATCCAGCCGTGGATGGCCAACCGGTCCGATCGGACCCGCACGCGCTGGGGCCGGCGGATGCCCTACCTCGCTGTCGGGATGCCGCTGGCGGCGCTGCTGTTCGTGACCCTGCCGCACACCGCGGACTCGCTGCCGCTGCTGATCGTCGTCATCGTCGCGTTCGCGCTGGTCTCGAACTCGTTCAAGCCGATCGGCGAGGCGCTCGTGCCCGACTTCATCGCCCCCGAGCGCCGCAGCCGTGCCAACGCCGCCGTCAAGATCGCCTCCAGCCTCACCGTCATCGTCGCGGCCGTGGTCAGCATCGTGCTGGTCGACGACCACCCGGCCCTCGCCTTCGCGGTGATCGCGCTGATCACGCTCGTCTCGGTCACAGTGCTGTGCCTCTCGATCCGCGACAGCTCCTCGCCCGGCTACCAGGCGGCGGTGGCCGAGGACGCCGCCGAGGAGTCGACCGCGGTCGGACAGGCACGCATCCGAGACACCATCTGGGAGATCGTGCGCGACACCGACCGCAGCCGGCTGCTGCTGATCGTGGCGATCCTGGTCTTCGGCAGCGCCTGGGCCGGCTCGCGCGCGCTGGTCACGCCCTACGGCATGGAGACCCTCGGACTCTCGCGCGGCGACGCCGGCGGGATCACGCTGCCGAGCGGGGTCGCGTTCCTGCTGGCGGCCTATCCGACCGCGCTGTTCGCCGAGCGCTTCGGCAGGCTGCGCACCATGATCGCCGGGATGGCGATCTTCGCGGCCGCCATGCTCCTCGGCACCCTGTTCCAGACCCCGACCGGCACCGTGGTGGCGTTCTGCATCGGCGCCGCCGGTGCCTCTGCCTTCCTGGTCAACGCCGTCGTCGTGCTGTGGAACCTGGCGCCGTCGGCGCGGGTCTTCGGGACGTACGCAGCGCTCTATGCCGTGGGCTGGCAGAGCGGTGCCTTCCTCGGCCCGGCCCTGATCGGCGGGGCCGTCGACATCCTGGGCTGGCAGACGATGCTGCTCGACATCGCGGTCGTCGCGGCGGTCGCGGTCGTGATCGTGGTGCGGATCGACCGTCTCCAGCGGCGCGGCGACGTCGAGCGGGCGGTGTGAGCGCGTTGGCCCGGATCCTGATCACCACCGACTACCTGCGGCCCGGCGACGAGGTCGACGAACTCCTCCGCTCCCGGGGCCACGAGACGCGCTACCCGTCCGGAGACCTGGTCGCGGACCTCGCCGGGGTGGAGGGCGCCCTGGTCGGTCACGACCCGCTCACCGCCGGGGTCTTCGCGTCCGCGGACCGTCTGAGGGCGGTCGTACGCACCGGGGTCGGCTACGACGCGATCGACGTCGAAGCGGCCGCGCGTGCCGGGATCACGGTCAGCAACCTGCCCGGGATCAACGCCAACGCGGTCGCCGAATACACGATGGGACTGCTCCTCGCCTCCTCCCGCCGGCTGGTCGAGAGCGCGACCGGTGTCGCGTCCGGCGGCTGGCCACGCGAGGACGGTCGCGAGCTCCGCGGCTCGACCCTGGGCCTGATCGGCTACGGCGCCGCCGCCCGTGCGGTCGTGCCGCTGGCCCGGGCGTTCGGGATGAGGGTGCTGTGCACCACCGCCGTCGCCGAGGCCGAGCGGACCGACCCGGAGGTCCGGTTCGTCGAGCTGCCCGAGCTGCTGACGTCCGCCGACTATGTGTCTGTCCACACGGCGCTCACCCCGCGGACGTGGGGGATGATCGACGCCGCCGCGTTCGCGCTGATGGAGCCGGGGGCGGTGCTGGTGAACACCGCCCGCGGCGCGATCGTCGACGAGGACGCGCTCGTCGCCGCCGTACGCGAGGGCCGGATCGCCGGAGCCGCGCTCGACGTGGTCGCCGAGGAGCCGTTGCCGGCCGCGAGCCCGCTGCGCGGGGTGCCCGGCATCGTCGTCCACTCCCACCTGGCCGGGCAGACCGCCCAGGCCCGCCGGGCTGCCGGCGTCGAGGGAGCCCGCGAGCTCCTCGACGCCCTCGCGGGCCGCCCGAAACATGCCGTCAATGCCCACCTGATCGAGGAGAGAGACAACAGATGACCAGCGAGAACGCTGACTCCGTCAGCATCTTGGTGCCCAGCGGGATGCTCGGCGCCGGGTTCCCGGAGGAGACGATCACCCGTGGGATCGCGCTGGGGGCGGACGTGATCGCCGTCGACGGCGGCTCCACCGACTCCGGTCCCTACTACCTGGGTGCCTCGAAGCCGAAGACCACGGCCGCCGCGGTCGCCCGCGACCTGCGGCTCCTGCTCCGCGCGGCGGCCGGTGCCGGGATCCCGCTCATCGTCGGCTCCTGCGGCACCAGCGGCACCGACGACGGCGTCGACTGGGTCGCCGGGATCGTCGCCGGCCTCATCGCTGAGGAGGGCCTGTCGATGAAGGTCGCCCGGATCTACAGCGAGCAGCGCGCCGCCGACCTCAAGGAGCCGCTCGAGGCCGGCCGGATCCACCCGCTGCCGCCGCTGGGCGACCTCGACGGCGCGACCCTCGAGGACTGCACCCATATCGTCGCCATGATGGGCCACGAGCCGATCGCCGAGGCTCTCTCGGCGGGGGCTCAGGTGGTCCTGGCCGGGCGGGCGACCGACACGGCCAATGCCGCTGCGTACGCCTTGCTGAAGGGGATGCCCGCCGGGCCGACCTGGCACGCGGCCAAGATCGTCGAGTGCGGCGGCCAGTGCACGACCAACCCGCGGATGGGCGGCGTCTTCGCGACCATCGACCGGTCCGGGTTCACCATCGAGCCGCTCGACGAGAGCGCCGCGTGCACGCCGATCTCGGTGGCCGCCCACATGCTGTACGAGACGGCGAACCCGTTCGAGATGCGGGAGCCGGACGGCACGCTGGACGTGCGTGATGCCGTCTACACCGCGCTCGACGAGCGCCGGGTGCGCGTCGAGGGGTCGAGGTTCCATCACGCGGAGCAGCACACGATCAAGCTCGAAGGTGCCCGGATCACCGGCTACGAGACGATGTCGTTCTCCGCGATCCGCGACCCGCTGATCCTGAAGGACATCGAGGGCTGGGCCTCGCTGATGGATGTCGTGTTCACCCAGCGCGTCGAGCAGACCCTCGGCCTGACCAGGGAAGATTACGACTACGACCTGCGTCTCTACGGCTACAACGCGGTCCTCGGCGACCTCGACCCGTCCACCGAGCCGCCGCGCGAGGTCGGGGTGATGCTGCTCGTCCGGGCTGTCGACCAGGCCCTGGCCACCGCGGTCGCCAAGGTCGCCAACCCGCTGATGCTGCACCTGCCCGCCCAGGACATGGACTACCTGCCCAGCCTGGCGTTCCCCGGGTCGCCGGCCGAGGTCGAGCGCGGCGCTGCGTACGAGTTCGTACTCAACCATGCCGTCGACAGCCTCACCCCGACTGCCATGTTCCGCACCGAGTTCAGCACCGAGATCGGAGAGATGCGCGATGCCTGAGACCACCCTGGGGGACCTCGCGACCGAGGTGCGCTCCAAGAACGCCGGGCCGTTCTGGATCACGATGGAGGTGTTCATGCGTGACGCCGAGGGCTACCGGATCGCGGCCGACGAGACGTTCCTCGACGAGGACGTCGTCGCCGGCCTCTACCGGGTCGATCCCGGGTCGGTCCAGATCTTCCGGATCCCGTCGCTCAACGTCGTCAAGATCTCCTATCCGCGCCCGGTCTCGCAGGGCTCGCTGCGCGACCGCGACACCCACGCCGGCCAGCACCACGTACCGCTCGCGCAGCTGGTGGTGCCCAGCTAGGCCGTGTCTCCCAAATCCACGCCCGCTACGCGACGTTTCGCATCCGATCTGGCTGCGTTGCCGCCACTCGACAGCCTCCAGGATGCCTTCGCGGCGCCGCCTTGCCAGATCGGCCCGAAACGCCGCTCGCGGCCGCCGTGTCTTTGGGAGACACGGCCTAGAGATCGAGGTGGTCGCAGATCGCCTGCGCCCAGCGCTCATAGCCCGCCGGCGAGGCGTGGAACCCGTCGGCGGCGAAGAAGGACGGCTCCGCGGGACCGAGGTCGGCGGAGCTGACCCACTGCACCGTCGTACGTCCGGCGCAGACCAGCCGCGCTGCCACGTCGAGCGCCTTCCCGCGCTCGGCGAGGTAGCGCCGCAGGGTGCGGGGGAGTGAGGGGAACGCACCGAACTCCGGGATCCCCGGGAGCACCGTGTGAGCGGCGTGCTCCTGGAGGGTCTCGACGATCGCAGTCAGATCGCGTGTCCAGGCCTCGACCGAGCGGCGCGCGAGGATGTCGTTGACGCCCACCAGGAGCACGGCGAGGTCCCACTCGCCGGTGACCTTGGTGAGGACGCCGTGCCGGATCCGCTCGCTGGTCGCGCCGTACTTCCCGAGCGCCCGCCACTCGACCGGACGCGCGGTCCGCTTCGCGATCGCGCGCGCCATCGAACCGGCGAAGGCGAGGTCGTGCGTGGGTGCGCCGCGCCCCGATGCGGACGAGTCGCCGATCACCAGCAGACGCAGCGGAATGGATCCGTCCTCGGCTTCCGGTGCCGTCACGAAACCCTTCGTCGGGCCCTCCGGACGAGGCTCCTTTCCGATGGTCCGGTTGACGTACGCGGCCTGTGCGGCGACCAGTGGGAGCAGCAGTGGATTCATCGTCTCTCCCCGAGCGGTTTTGTCGTGACGTACGTGCTCTTCCGTCGTTCTACAGCGCGTGCTCCGGTGGGTCTCCGACGTTGGCTGAACGGTGGGCGAATGTCCCCGGAAGGTTTGACACAGGCACTCCTCATCCCGGTCACCGTTGGGGTACAAGACAAGGGAATCAAAGACGCGTGACCCGACTCACTGCGTGCCAGCCCTAGCATCACGCCCAGTTGTGAGCGCTCGACCAAAAACCCTCCCCTCACTCGAAGGAATGCGAAGCCATGTCCGACTTCATCAGCGGCATCTTCAACCGTCACAAGAACGAGCAGCCAAAGGCCGGGGAGGGCGAGTCGACCGACGTCTCCGCCCCCGGCTACGGCGAGAACCTGGCCACCACCGAGGCCAGCGTGTACGTCACCGAGCCTCCCGCTTCGCCGGTTACCGAGCCGGTCGCCGAGCCGGTTGCTGAGACCGTCACCGAACCCGTCATCGAGCCCATCTCCGAGGTCCCCGCGGTCGACCCGCTCTCCGACCCCGAGCACGTCGTCACCGACACCGAGGAGGCCCCGGCCGCCGAGGTGGCCGAGCTCGCCGTCGAGACCGTTGAGATCAGTGGCGAGGTGGACAACGAGGTCGTCGGTGAGGTCGCCGTGACCGAGCCCGTCGAGGCTCCTGTTGACGAGGTTCCGGCCGAGGCGGTCGAGACCGAGGGCACGTACGAGGCGCCGCTCGAGGGCGTCGACGCCGAAGCCCCTGCCGCCGAGACCACCGAGGAGGTCGAGGAGACCGTTGCCGAGGAGCCCGTTGTCGAGGAGGCGCCGGTCGACGAGGCGCCGGTCGAGACCGAGGCCGTTGTCGACGCCACCGACGCCGAGGTGACCGACGCCGCGGACGAGGTCGTCGCCGAAGAGGTTGCCGAGGACACGGTTGAGGACGTTGCCGTCGAAGCTGCGACCGACGACGTTGTCGAGGCCACCGAGACCGGTGAGGTGACCGAGGTCGAGGTCGACGCCGAGGACACCTTCGTGCCCGCTGACACGATCGAGTCCGCCGAGTCCGACGTCGAGGTGGCCGATGTCGTCGAGGGTGGCGTCGAGGAGACCGTCGTCGAGCCGGAGGGTGAGGCGCTCGCCGAGGAGGTCGTTGTCGAGGAGCCGACCGAGGTCGAGGACGCCGCGGTGACCGCGGACGAGGGTGAGAAGTCCGAGGTCGACGTCGTCGAGTCCTTCGAGCCGGACGCCGAGGTGACCGACGAGACCGTCGGTGAGGCGGAGGACGAGCTGACCGATGTCGAGGCCGAGGAGTCGTCCGAGTCGGCCGACCTGGTCGAGTCGGAGGAGGCCGCCGCCGAGCCGGCCGACGAGGTTGTCGACGAGGCTGCTGACGTGACCGAGTCGGTCGAGGGCGACGCGGAGATCGTCGACGTCGTCGAGGACGAGGCGCCGGCCGAGGAAGCCGCTGTCGAGGAGGCCGCTGTTGAGGAGGCGCCGGTGGAGACCGAGGACGCCGTCCTAGCTCCGGAGACCGACGAGGTGACCGAGGTGGAGGTCGACGCCGAGGACGCCGACGTGACCGTCGAGCCGACCGACGTCGTCGAGGAGGCACCCGAGGAGACCGAGACCGAGGTCGAGGACACCGAGGCGATCGTCGCCGAGGCGCCCGCCGATGAGATCGCCGACGCTGTCGACACCGACACCGAGGAGACCGAGTCGGTCGAGGAGCCCGCCGCGGTCGAGGAGATCGTGTCCGAGACCCCCGCGCCCGGCTTCGCCCCTGAGCCGGTCATCGAGCCGGAGCCGACCGCTGACTCGACCCTGACCGGCGTGCTGCGCGCCGCCCGTGCCGCCCGCGAGGAGCGCGGGAAGTCGACGGTGAGCGAGGGGCTCGTCGAGCGCCTGGTCCACCACATCGTGGCCAAGGTCGACGGCGTACACGCCATCGACGAGGCGGGCACCACCGTCGACATCGCCGACGACGTCGCCAACATCACCGTGTCCTACGTGATCGCGTACGGCACCCCGGTCAAGGCCAACGCCGTCACCATTCGCACCCAGGTCATCGAGGCCGTCGAGGACTACTTCGACATCGACGTCGAGGCCGTCGACGTCAATGTGAGCGACTTCTACATCGCCTGATTCTCGCCGGATGGCATGAGAGCCTCGGAGCGCGTCGCGCTCCGGGGCTTTCGTGTATGACGCCCCTCTACACACCGCTGGTCGAGCCGCCTTGCTCCGCTGGTCGAGCCGCCGGAGCCGCTAGGCGGAGGCGTGTCGAGACCAACACGGTTCGCTTCCTCGGGAGAGCTCGCATAGCGACTGTTCTTCGTTTCTACGTTCGCCGCCGACCCGGTCTTTGAGTGTTTCTCGATCGTGCGCCGCGTCAAGGACGCCCTTCGGGCGCCGCTGCGCGGTGGCCTTCGGCCATCCTTGACTCGACACACGATCGAGAAAGATTTCGCCTGTATCGGGGCGGCGGCGAGAGAGTGGCGCAGCGCTCAGGTGTCTTGTTCGCTGACCGCGTAACTTGGGTTTGACCTGCTTAAATGGGTCGCTTCGTGGTGCTTTTTCGCATATAATAAGGCTCATGTACGAGACCCTCGACCGCCTCCTCGCTGGGCCGCCTCCCGGTGCGTCCGAGAGTGAGTTGGTCGACTGGCTCGCTGGTCTCGAAGAGATCAAGTGCACTGCCGAGGCTGTTCAGGCAGAAGCGGCGGTACGTCTCGACGAAGCCGTCCGGGCACGCCAGGTAGAGGCCGGGGTTCCTGCCCGCAAACTCGGCGAAGGGGTCGCCTCCCAGGTCGCGCTCGCGCGGCGGGTCTCTCCCGAGAAAGGCGCCAAACTCCTCGGGCTGGCGAAGATCCTGATCGCCGAGATGCCCCACACGTTCGCGTTGATGAAGGCCGGGCTCTTCTCCCAGTGGCAGGCCACCATCCTCGCCCGCGAAACCGCCTGCTTGTCCTTGGAGGACCGTCGGGTCATCGATCAAGAACTCTGCGCCACCGGTCCAGACGGGGAACCGCCTCGAGCGGTGCCGATGGGGCTGCGACAGCTCGAGAACGCCGCCAAGAAGCTCGCCATCACCCTCGACCAAGCATCCGTCGTCGCCCGCGCCGCCAACGCAGTGAAGGACCGTCGGGTCAGCCTGCGGCCGGCACCCGACACGATGACCTGGCTCGGCGCGCTGCTGCCGGTCAAGGACGGCGTGGCCGTCTTCGCGGCCCTGGATCAGGCAGCCAAAGCCGCTGCAGCCGCCGGCGACGAGCGGACCCGTGGTCAGGTCATGGCGGACACCCTCGTCGACCGAGTCACCGGCCGTAACGCCGCCGACGCGAAGCCTCGGATCGAGGTCAAGATCGTGATGACCGGCGACTCGCTTGCCAACACCAGCGACCAGCCGGCCATAGTCGAGGGCTACGGACCCGTCCCCGCCGGATGGGCCCGCGAAGCACTCAACGACGCCGAGGTCTTCGTCCGGCGGCTGTTCACCGACCCCGCCGGGCAGCTGGTCGCGATGGAGTCCCGCTCACGCAAAGCCCCCGACGGGCTGGCGGAGTTCATCACCACCCGTGACGGCGGGATCTGCCGCACCAACGGCTGCGACGCCCCGATCCGGAACATCGACCACGTCGAACGCCACACAGACGGCGGCGAGACCAACGCCGAGAATCTGCAGGGGCTGTGCGAAAGGTGCAACCAGGCCAAGGAAGCCCTCGGCTGGCGAGCCAGACCAGGGCCTGACGGCAGCATCATCACCACCACGCCCACCGGGCACACCTATGTCAGCCCGTCACCCGACACCTGGAAACCGGATCCACCGCCACTGTCCCGGGCAGAGTTCGGGCTGCGCGACGTACTCGTCGACCACACCCTCGCCGCCTGACCCATGTCGCGGTCAGGCGAGGGGGAGGAGGTCGCGTTCGGCGAAGACCTTCTTGGCGGTGAAGGTGGCGTTCAGGGCGCGGGGGAAGCCGCAGTAGACCGCGGAGTGGAGGAATGCCTCGATGATCTGTTCGGGGGTCAGGCCTACATTGAGGGCGGCGTTGATGTGGACCTCGAGCTGAGGCTCGCAACCACCGAGGGCGGTGAGCATGCCGAGGGTTACGAGCTGTCGGTCCCGTGGCTCGAGGCCGGGGCGGGCGTAGATCTCGCCGAAGCCCCAGGCGACCACCTGGTGGCCGAGCTCTGGGGCGATGTCGGCGAGGGAGTCGATCACTCGGGCGCCGGCCTCGCCGTCGACCGCGTCGAGGATCTGGCGGCCGTGGTCGTGGCGGGCGGCGCGGGCGGTGGGGTCCTGGGTCGGGTTCTCGTGGGTCATGCCGCGCACGCTAGGAGTTGGAGCGCACTCGAAGTCAACGGGCCGACGCAGGGCTCAGGAGGCGTACGCGATCTGCTCCTGGATCTCGAAGCGGAGGCCGTCGGCGGCGGCGATGTAGACGTCCTGGTCCACGAGGTTGCCGTGCATCCGCATCAGGCCACGAGGGCTGGAGTAGGTGTGGTGGTCGGTGAGGCGCAGCGCGGCCTCGACCTCGAGCCCACCGCAGGCATCGCCGATCTGGCGCAGGAACATCAACGACTCGTAGCAGGATTCGCCCACGGCGTTGAGGGAGGGCGCGTACTCACCGAAGCGGCGGTAGTAGCGCTCGGCCAGACCCGCCGACTCGGGGGTGGTGAGACTGTCGAAGTAGGCAGCGGCCGCGAAGACGTTGGCATTGGCGCCGGCGCCACCGGCGAGCAGGGTGTTCTCCTCGACCGCGGGGCTCAACCGGGTCAGCGACGAGCTCAGCCCGGCAGCGGCGAACTGGCGGTTGAAGTGCACCGCGTCCTGCCCCATCAGCAGCATGATCACCCCGTCCTGCTCGCCACCTTCGAGACCACGCAGCACGCCGGCGAAGTCGCGGGTGCCCAGCGGGAAGTACGTCTCGCTCACGACCTCCGAGGGCGACCCGCGCAGCGCCGCCCGGGCCGTCGACCCGGTGACGCGCGGGAAGACGTAGTCGTTGCCGACCACCGCCCAGCGGGAGACCCCATGGTTGGCCCGCATCCAGGCGGTGGCGGGGAGCAGCTGGTTGACCGGGCGCTCGCCGATCATGAAGACCCCAGGAGTGTCGTCGCCGCCCTCGTGCATGGCGGCGAAGGCGTAGAGGGTCCGGCCGCCGACACGGGCGGTGATCGCCTGGCGTACGGCGGAGATGTGCCAGCCGGCGATCGCGTCGACCCGGCCGAGCTCGACGAGCCGAGCGACCTCGGCGGCGACCTCGTGGGGAGCGCGCCCGGCATCGATCGCGACCAGCTCGACCGGCTTCCCGGCGATCCCGCCGCCGGCGTTGAGCTCCTCGGCAGCCAGCTCGCCGCAGGCCAGGCAGCCGGGGCCGTAGAGGCCGGTCGGACCCTGCATCGGCACCACGAACGCGATCGAGAGGGCGCCCGGCGGACGGGGTGCGAGGCCCAGCAGGGCATGGGAAGCCGGGGTGAACGACGGCGGAGACATCGGCACCTGCTCCCAGACGAACCGGACGAGACGAACCAGACGGGATGACTCACCATTGAGCCGATGGATGGTTAGGGTACGGGAGTCGGGCCCTCGGCGCAGCGGGCATCCAGCAGACATTCGTGGGAGGACGCCATGGAGGTGGCCGAGACGGCCGTCACGGATCTCGCCGTGCTGCTCGCCCAAGCACAGCGCCGGATCGAGCGAGCGCTCGCCGAGGCGTACGCCGACTTCGACCTCACCGCGGAGCAGTGGCGCATCCTCAGCGTGCTGCTCGACGATCCGGGCAAGACGATGACGCGCCTCGCCGACGGCGCCGCGCTCCCGGCCGGCACCCTGACCAGGCATGTCGACCGGCTGGTCGAGCGCGGGCTGGTGCTGCGCAAGGTCCATGCCGAGGACAAGCGCCGCGCCGTGGTCGCACTCTCTCCGGTGGGCGCCTCGGCGGCCCGGGAGATCCGCGCCCGGCAGCAGAACGAGGCCGTCGCCAAGGTCGCCCGCGACCTGCGGACGGTCCTCGACACCCTCCCGTGAGCTCGGCCCACTGAAGACGTTTCCGCCTGGAAACAAATCCTCACAGAGTCCGATACATCGGCGAAACAACCCGTCCCTAGATTCCTTCCATTCGAGAGCAATTGTCCGATGGAAGGACCCCCATCCCGTGCGTACGAAATTCTCGAGCCGCCTCCTCGCGGCCAGCTCGGTGCTCGCCCTGGGCATGACCGCGACCGCCTGCGGCGGCGCCAAGACCGGTGACACCGCGACCAGCGAGAGCTGCGTCGACACCAGCGGCGACACCATCAAGATCGGCTTCCTCAACTCCCTGTCGGGGACGATGGCAATCAGCGAGACGACCGTCTTCAAGTCCCTGTCGATGGCTGCCGAGGAGATCAACGCCGATGGTGGCGTGCTCGGCAAGAAGCTCGAGATCGTCAGCGAGGACGGCCAGTCCGAGCCGACCGTCTTCGCCGAGAAGGCGACCAAGCTGATCCAGGACGACTGCGTCGCGGCCGTCTTCGGCGGCTGGACCTCCAGCTCGCGCAAGGCGATGCTGCCGGTCTTCGAGGGCAACGACGCGCTGCTCTTCTACCCGGTGCAGTACGAGGGCCTGGAGTCCTCGCACAACATCTTCTACACCGGCGCGACCACCAACCAGCAGATCATCCCCGCCCTCGACTTCCTCAAGCAGGAGAAGAAGATCGAGTCGATCTTCCTGGTCGGCTCCGACTACGTCTTCCCGCGCACGGCCAACAAGATCATCAAGCAGTACGCAGAAGCCAACGGCATCGAGGTCCTCGGCGAGGAGTACCAGCCCCTGGGTTCGACCGACTTCGGCACGGTCGTCGACAAGGTCAAGGCCGCTGGCGCGGACGCGGTCTTCAACACCCTCAACGGCGACTCCAACGTGGCCTTCTTCAAGGAGTACAAGGGCAAGGGCCTGACCGCCTCGGCGATGCCGGTGCTCTCGGTCTCGATCGCCGAGGAGGAGGTCCCGGGCGTCGGTGTGGGCAACCTCGAGGGGCAGTACACGGCCTGGAACTACTACCAGACCATCGACAGCCCGGCGAACCAGAAGTTCGTGACCGACTTCAAGGCGGCCAACGGCGCCAAGGCGGTCACCTCCGACCCGATGGAGGCGGCGTACACCTCGCTGCACCTGTGGAAGGGCATGGTCGAGAAGGCCGACTCGTTCGCGGTCGAGGACGTCATCGACGCCTCCGGCGGCGTCACCTACGACGCGCCGGAGGGCACCGTCGAGGTCGACGGCGAGAACCACCACATCGCCAAGACTGCGCTCATCGGTCAGGTGAACTCCGAGGGCCTGATCGACACGGTCTGGTCGAGCGACAAGCCGATCGAGCCGGACCCGTACCTGAAGTCCTACGACTGGTGGAAGAACTAGCCCGTTGGACACGCTGCTCGCCCAGGTCTTCACCGGCATCTCTGCCGGTGCGGTCCTGCTCCTCATCGCCCTCGGGCTCACCCTGACCTTCGGTCAGATGGGCGTGATCAACATGGCCCACGGCGAGTTCATCATGGCCGGCGCGTACACCGCCTATGTCGTCTCGACGATCGTCGCCAGCACCGAGCTGAGTCTGCTGATCGCGCTCCCTGTGGGGTTCGTGATCGGCGGGCTGCTCGGGCTGGCGCTCGAGGCGAGCGTGCTGCGGTGGATGTACGCCCGTCCGCTGGACACGCTGCTGGTCACCTACGGCGTCGGTCTCATCCTGCAGCAGGTCGCGCGCGACATCTTCGGCGCTCCGGCCAAGGAGGTGCCCGCGCCGAGCTGGCTGGACGGGTCCATCCCGATCCTGGGCTACGACTTCCCGCTGACCAGGCTCTTCATCATCGTCCTGGCCGCGGCGTGCGTGGCCGCGCTGCTGGCGGTGCTCCGCTTCACCGCCCTCGGGCGGCAGATCCGGGCGACCGTCGGCAACCGCGACCTCGCCGAGACCATCGGCATCTCGACCCGCCGCACCGACCGGGCCACCTTCTTCATCGGGTCCGGCCTGGCCGGTGTCGCCGGGGTGGCGCTCACGCTGCTCGGCTCGACCGGCCCCAACCTCGGCACGTCCTACATCGTCCAGGCGTTCCTGGTGGTCGTGGTCGGCGGCATCGGGCACCTCAAGGGCACGATCGTCGCGGCTCTCGGGATTGGTCTGCTGCAGGCCTTCCTCGCCCACGCCCTGACCGGCTCGGTCGCCCAGGTGATCGTCTTCCTGGCGATCGTCGCGTTCCTGCAGCTGCGTCCGCAGGGCATCCTCTCGGTCCGGACCAGGAGCCTGGCATGAAAAAGGTCTACCCCTACGCCGGCTGGCTGCTGCTCGCGGTCGCCCTGCTCGTCCTCGCCCCGGCGGTCCTGTCCGACTTCCGCCTGGGTCTGCTCGCGAAGTACTGCTGCTACGCCATCGCGGCGGTCGGCATCGGCCTCGCCTGGGGCCGTGGCGGGATGCTCGTGCTCGGCCAGGGGCTCTACTTCGGCATCGGCGCCTACGCGATGGCGATGCATCTCAAGCTCGCCGACGCCGGCCCGGGTGGGGTGCCGGACTTCATGGCGCTCTACGGCGACGCCACGGTGCCGGGATGGTGGGAGCCGCTGCGCAACGGCGGGCTCGCGCTCGTCGTCATCCTGGTCCTGCCGGCACTGGTGGCGGGCCTGCTGGGGCTCGCCGTGTTCAAGCGGCGGATCAAGGGGGCGTACTTCGCCATCCTGAGCCAAGCGCTCGCCGCCGCCTTCGCGATCCTGCTCGTCGGCCAGGTGAAGACCACCGGCGGCGCCAACGGCCTCAACAACTTCCAGGGCTTCTTCGGGTACGCACTGTTCGACCCGGCCAACAAGCGGATGCTCTACTTCATCGCCGCCGGGATCCTGCTGGTCTCGATCCTGGTGATGGCCTGGCTCTACAGCACCCGCTTCGGCGAGCTGCTCGTTGCCGTCCGCGACGGTGAGGAGCGGGTCCGGTTCCTCGGCACTGACCCGGCCAACGTCAAGCTGGCGGCGTACGTCATCGCGGCCGTCCTGGCCTCGATCGGCGGTGCGCTCTTCGTGCCGATCGCCGGGATCGTCTCGCCCGACGACGTCGGCGTGGTCGCCTCCATCGGGCTGCTCGCCGGAGTCGCGCTCGGTGGGCGGGCCTCGCTGCTCGGCCCGGCCGTCGGTGCGCTCCTGATCGGCTACGCCGAGACCTCGCTCTCCGAGGCCTTCCCAGGCTCGTGGTCGTACTTCCAGGGCGCGCTGTTCGTGCTGGTCATCCTGCTGTTGCCGGGCGGGCTGGCGCAGCTGCTGGGGCTGGTGAGAGGCCTGTTCTCGCGGCGTTCGGAGCCCGAGAGGTCCGAGGAACCCGAGTCGCGAGTGGCTGAGGAGGTCACGGCATGAGCATCGAGACGCTGGAGGTCAGCGACCTGCGGGTCGAGTTCGACGGGTTCGTGGCGATCGACGGAGTGTCCCTGACCCTGGAGCCGGGCCGGCTGCACTTCCTGATCGGCCCCAACGGCGCCGGGAAGACGACGCTCGTGGACGCCCTGACCGGCCTGGCGAACGGAAGTGGTGAAGCGCGCTATCGCACACGCGATCTGCTTTCGCTGGCATCGCACCGGATCACCCGCCTCGGGGTGGGACGTACGTTCCAGACCGCCACGGTCTTCGAGGAGCTCAGCGTGCTGCAGAACCTCGACATCGCCGCCGGCGTGCACCGGGCGCGGTGGCGGCTGATGCTGCCGCGGCGGGGGATGCCCGAGCAGGTTGCCGAGGTGCTGGAGACCGTGGGGCTCACCGAGCTGGCGGACCGGCCCGCGGGCGTGCTCTCGCACGGGCAGAAGCAGTGGCTGGAGATCGGCATGCTGCTGGTGCAGGACTCCTCGGTGATGCTGCTCGACGAGCCCGTCGCCGGGATGTCGGCCGAGGAGCGTGAGGCGACCGGGGAGCTGCTGCGCCGGATCAGCCCGGAGCGGACCGTCGTGGTCATCGAGCACGACATGGACTTCGTCCGACGCTTCGCTGACATCGTGACCGTGCTGCACGCGGGGAAGGTGATCGCCGAGGGCACTGCCGCCGATATCAGGGAGGACGCCGAGGTGCAGCGGGTCTATCTGGGCGACACCGTCGCCGCGGTCACCGAAACCACAGAGGAGGACGCCTGATGCTGAGGATCGAGTCGGTCACCGGCGGCTACGGCCGCACCACGGTGCTCCACGAGGTCAGCCTCGAGGTCCCGACCGGGGCCGCGGTGGCGCTGATGGGACACAACGGCGCCGGCAAGACGACCCTGCTCAAGGCGGCGGTCGGGCTGGTCCGGGCCAAGAGCGGCCGGGTGCTGCTCGACGGCGAGGACGTCACCGCGCTGCGCCCGAGCGCACGCGTCAAGCGAGGCCTGGGCTACGTCCCGCAGGGTCAGCAGAGCTTCGGCGACATGACCGCGCTGGAGAACCTCCAGCTGGTCGGCGACCGGGCCGGGATCAGCGAGATGCTCGACCTGTTCCCCGCGCTGAAGGACCTGCTAGGCAGGCGGGCCGGGCTGCTCTCCGGTGGTCAGCGCCAGCAGCTCTCGATCGCGCGTACGCTGCTGACCAGGCCGCGGCTGCTCATCCTCGACGAGCCGACCGAGGGCATCCAGCCCAACGTCGTCGCCGAGATCGAGCGGGTGATCGCCGAGCTCACCGGTCGCGGCGACCTCACCGTGCTGCTGGTCGAGCAGCACGTCGGGTTCGCGCTGCGTACGGCCTCTGCCTACTACATCCTCGAGTCCGGCCGGATCACCGCGCGCGGTGACGGCGGCTCCGAGGCGCACGATCACGTCCGATCCCAGCTGGCCGTCTAGGCCGGCCGTCCAGAGAGTTGGCGAGATGCATCTGACCCCGTCCGACACCGAGAAGCTGCTGCTGTCCGTGGCCGGGATGGTCGCTCGCGACCGGCTCGCCCGTGGGGTGCTCCTCAACTACCCCGAGTCCGTCGCCCTGATCTCCACCTGGGTGATCGAGCGCGCGCGCGAGGGTGCCTCGGTCTCCGACCTGATGACGCGGGGACGCACCGTGCTGACCCGCGAGCAGGTCATGCCCGACGTGGTCGACATGCTCGTCGAGGTGCAGGTCGAGGCGACCTTCCCCGACGGCCGCAAGCTCGTCACCATCCACCAGCCCATCGCCTGAAGCGGAGATGTCCATGCAGTCCAGCGGTCCCGGAGCCGTACGCGTCGCCGACGGCACCATCCGGCTCAACACCGACCGGAGCGAGTCGGAGCGGCGTACGTTGGTGGTCCTCAACACCGGCGACCGGCCGGTCCAGATCGGCTCCCACATCCACCTCGCCGAGGTGAACTCCGCCCTCGACTTCGACCGCGAGGCGGCCGAGGGGTTCCGGCTCGACATCCCGGCCGGCACCTCGCGCCGGTTCGAGCCCGGCGCGTCGCGTGAGGTCGCGATCGTCGCGCTCAAGGGCGCCCGGGTCGTGCCTGGCATTCAGATCAAGGAGGCGTGATGGTGGAGATCAGCAGGAGCGAGTACGCCGCGCTCTACGGCCCCACGACCGGCGACCAGGTGCGGCTCGGTGACACCGACCTGTGGATCGAGGTCGAGGACGACCTGACCGCCGGTGGCGAGGAGTCGGTCTTCGGCGGCGGCAAGTCGATTCGCGAGTCGATGAACCAGTCGACGGTGCCGCGGGCCGAGGGTGCCCTCGACACGGTGATCACCAACGCCCTCGTGCTCGACCACTGGGGCATCGTCCGGGCCGACGTGGGGATCCGCGGCGGAAGGATCGTCGCGCTGGGTCGCTCCGGCAACCCCGACATCGCCGACGGCGTCCACCCCGAGCTGGTCATCGGACCGGGCACCGACGTGGTCAGCGGCGAGGGGAAGATCCTCACCGCCGGGGCGATCGACGTCCACGTACACCTGCTGTCCCGGTCCCAGATCGTCGAGGCGATCTCGACCGGGATCACCACCGTGGGCGGTGGCGGCACCGGACCCTCGGAGGGCTCCAAGGCCACCACGGTCACCCCCGGACCGTGGCACCTCGAGACCATCCACCGCGCGCTCGACGACATGCCGGTCAACCTGCTGCTGATGGGCAAGGGCAACACCGTCTCCGCGGCCGGGCTGGCCGAGCAGGCGCTGGCAGGCGCCGCCGCCTACAAGGTCCACGAGGACTGGGGCTCGACCCCGGCAGCGATCGATGCCGCTCTCAAGGCTGCCGACGAGCACGGCCTGCAGGTCGCGCTGCACTCGGACTCGCTCAACGAGGCTGGCTACCTGGAGTCGACCGTCTCCGCGATCGCCGGCCGTTCCATCCATGCCTTCCACGCCGAGGGCGCCGGGGGAGGGCACGCGCCCGACATCCTCTCGGTCGCCTCGCTGCCCCACATCATCCCCGGCTCCACCAACCCGACCCTGCCGCACACCGTCAACACCGTCGCCGAGCACCTCGACATGCTGATGGTCTGCCACCACCTCAACCCGCGGGTGCCCGAGGACTTGGCCTTCGCCGAGTCCCGGATCCGGGCGACCACGATCGCCGCCGAAGACGTACTGCACGACCTCGGCGCGCTCTCGATCACCTCCTCCGACGCGCAGGCGATGGGCCGCATCGGGGAGGTCATCTGCCGCACCTGGCAGGTCGCCCACGCCATGAAGGCCCGGCTCGGCTCGCTGGGTGGGAAGGCGGACAACATCAGAGCCAAGAGGTACGTCGCGAAGTACACGATCAACCCCGCCATCGCGCACGGGATCGCCGCCGAGGTCGGCTCCGTGGAGCCCGGCAAGCTGGCCGACCTGGTCCTGTGGGACCCGCGGTTCTTCGGCATCCGCCCCGAGGTCGTCATGAAGTCCGGCGCCCTGATCTGGGGTGCCCTCGGCGACCCGAATGCCTCCATCCCGACCCCGCAGCCGGTGCTCATGCGACCGACGCTGGTGGGGCCGGGAGCGGACCACGCGGTCTCGTTCGTCGCGCCGTCCGCGCTGGAGGCCGGGCTGGCCGATCGCCTCGGCCTGCGCCGCCGTCTCGTCGGGATCTCGCCCACGCGCGCGGTCGGCAAGGCCGACATGATCAACAACTCCGCGACCCCCGAGATCCGGGTCGAGCCCGAGACGTTCCGCATCCACGTCGACGGCGAGCTGATCGAGCCCGCCCCCGCGACCGAGCTGCCGTTGACGCAGCTCTACTCGATGTTCTGAGCGCGATGTCCGACGACCTGCTCATGATGCTGCTCGCCGACGCCCGCCTCCCGGTCGCCGGCCACACCCAGTCGGGCCAGCTGGAGGCAGCCGTACGCTCCGGGCTCACCGCCGAGCAGGTGCTGGTCTTCATGCGGTCGCGGCTGGCCAGCGTCGTGAGGGTCGAGGCGGGCACGGCGGTGGTGGCGCTGCACCGGCTGCGCGCCGGTCTGCCGCTGGAGCCGGTACTGGACGCGTGGGCGGCCCGCACCCCCGCAGCCCCGATGCGGGACACCTCGCGCACCCTCGGTCGCGCCATGTTGCGGCTGGTCAGGCGCCTGTTCCCGGACTCGCCGCACCTCGCGGCGGTGGCTGGCCTCGAGCGGCCCTGCCGTCCGATCGTCCTGGCCGCGGCGGCCGCCACCGCTGGCCTCGCGCCGGCCTCGCTGGGCCGGCTGGTGGCGTACGACGATCTGCAGACGGTCGCCTCGGCAGCCCTCAAGCTGCTGCCCCTCGACCCGCTCGATGCCACCTCGTGGGTGCACGACCTGCTCCCGGAGGCCGAGCGGCTCGCCACCGAGGTGGCTCCGCTCACCGATCCCCACGACATCCCGGCGCCCAGCGCGCCCCAGCTCGATCTGTGGGCCCAGACCCACGCCCATACGACCAGGAGGTTGTTCAGTGCCTGAAAACACGACGAGGAACGGCAGGGGACTGCGCATCGGTGTGTGCGGTCCGGTCGGCACCGGCAAGAGCTCGCTCATCGCGCTGCTGTGCCGTGAGCTCTCCGCCGACCTGGAGATCGGTGTGGTCACCAACGACATCTACACCGACGAGGACGCCCGCTTCCTCCGCTCCGCCGGCGTTCTCGACCCGGCCCGTATCCGGGCCGTCGAGACCGGCGCCTGCCCACACACCGCCATCCGCGACGACGTCACCGCCAACCTGATCGCCGTCGAGGAGCTCGAGGAGGAGTTCGCTCCGCTCGACGTGGTCCTGGT
Source organism: Nocardioides sp. NPDC023903 (assembly GCF_040639295.1). NCBI lineage: Bacteria > Bacillati > Actinomycetota > Actinomycetes > Propionibacteriales > Nocardioidaceae > Nocardioides > Nocardioides sp. NPDC023903. The sequence goes on from NZ_JBEZZS010000012.1 coordinate 61,245, forward strand.
CGAGTCCGGCGGCGACAACCTCACCGCCACCTTCTCCCCGGCGCTGGTCGACACCCAGATCTTCCTGATCGACGTCGCCGGCGGTGGCGACGTCGCCCGCAAGGGAGGCCCGGGCATCGAGCGCGCCGACCTGCTCGTGGTCAACAAGACCGACCTGGCCCCGTACGTCGGTGTCGACCCGGTCGCGATGGTCTCCGACGCGGGGTCGGTCCGCGAGGGCCGTCCGGTCATCGCGCTCTCCCGCACCGATCCGGCCTCGGTCGAGGCGCTGGTGGAGTGGGTGAGGTCCGAGCTGACCCGGCACCGCGGCGGTGCCCTGGTTCCGACCGACCCCGGGCCGATGGCGCCGCACTTCCACGCGGACGGCACCAGTCATGTCCATGACGATGAGGCTGAGCACGTCCGTGGCCACCAGCACGCCTGAGCTGGCCAGCGGCTCGCTGACCCGGGTGCGGGTCGGGGCGGTCGACGGCGGCCGGGTGCGCGTGGAGACCGACGTCACCGGACCCTCGACCGCGCCGGCCCTGCGGCCGATGCTGCTCTCCAGCGACGCCCGCTCGGCGCGGATCTCGCTGGTCCCCGACGGCGCGATGCTCCTGGCCGGCGACGACGTCACGGTGGAGGTCGAGGTGGAGGAGGGCGCCAGCCTGACCCTGGTCGAGCCGGCCGGGACGGTCGCGTACGACATGGACGGCGGGCACGCGTCCTGGTCGGTCGCGATCACCCTCGCCGCGGGTGCCACCCTGGTCTGGGCCGGTGAGCCCTTCGTGGTCTCCGCGGGCGCCGACGTCACCCGCGACACCCAGGTCACTCTCGCTACCAGTGCAAGGCTCGCCCTGCGCGAGACCCTCGTCCTCGGCCGCCACGGCGAGCGCCCCGGCCGGGTGGCCACCACCTGGTCGGCCCATCAGGACGACGGGCGACCGCTCCTGATCGAGTCCCTCGACCTGGACGCGAGCTCGCTGGCCCCGGGAATCCTCGGCCAGCACCGCGTGCTCGCGTCGGTCACGGCGCTCGGGCGAGACGTACCGCCTGACGTGTGCCTGGAGGGCCGGCTCGACCTCGAGTGCGGCGGCACCCTGTGGCGCCACCTGGCCGGCGAGACCCACGAGGTCCCGGCAGCGCCCTGGGAATGCGCCACAACTGGTTGAGGTTTCAACAGTCGTGACTGACATCGAGTTCGGCCTGGACACCTTCGGCGGGGTCACCCGCGACGCCGAGGGCAAGCCGCAGCACCACGCGCAGGTGATCCGGAACATCGTCGAGGAGGGCGTGCTCGCCGATCAGGTCGGGCTCGACTTCTTCGGTGTGGGGGAGCACCACCGCCGCGACTTCGCCGTCTCCAGCCCGGAGATGGTGCTCGCCGCGGTCGCCTCCCGCACCGAGCGACTGCGGCTCGGCTCCGCGGTGACCGTGCTCAGTTCCGACGACCCGGTACGGGTCTTCGAGCGGTTTGCCACCCTCGACGCGGTCTCCCAGGGCCGCGCGGAGATCGTCGCCGGGCGTGGGTCGTTCACCGAGTCGTTCCCGCTGTTCGGCTTCGACCTCGCCGACTACGAGGAGCTCTTCGAGGAGCGGCTCGAGCTGCTCGCCACCCTGCTCAAGGAGGAGAAGGTCACCTGGGAGGGCCGCACCCGCGCGGCGCTCACCGACCAAGAGGTCTTCCCGCGCACCGAGAACGGCCTGACCGCATGGGTTGGCGTCGGCGGGAGCCTGGAGTCGGTCGTACGCACCGCCCGCCACGGCTTCGGCCTCTTCCTGGCCATCATCGGCGGTCCGGCCGACCGGTTCGCGCCCTACATCGACCTCTTCGAGCGCGCCCAGGACGAGTTCGGGGTGCCGCGCCAGCGCGTCGCCGTCCACTCGCCCGGGTTCGTCGCGGCGACCGACGAGCAGGCGCGCGAGACGGTCTACGAGGGCTGGCTGGCGATGCGTACCCAGATCGGCCGTGAGCGCGGCTGGCCGCCGCCCTCGCCCGGCGACTTCGAGCGCGAGATCGAGGGTGGGTCCCTCTACGTAGGCTCGCCGGAGACGGTCGCCCGGAAGCTGGCCGGCACCATCAAGGTGCTCGGCGTCGACCGGTTCGACCTGAAGTACGACCAGGGCCAGGTGCGCCACGAGGACCTGATGGGCTCGATCGAGCTCTACGGCACCCAGGTCGTGCCGCTCGTCAAGGACATGCTGGGCTGACCTCGACGGTCTCCACACGCGTCGCCACCACCTCGCCGGCATGCAGGACTGTCCGCGAGGTGGGGCTGGCGGCGACGGCCGCGGCAGCGGTGTGCACGTCGAGGACCAGCAGGTCCGCCGGAGCCCCGACGACGATGCCGTACGCCTCCAGCCCGAGCGCCCGAGCGGCCGCGTCGGTGACCAGGTCGAGCGCGACGGTCAGGGTCTCGTCGGTGCGGAACCCGGACTGGTAGGCGACCTGGCGCGCGATGGCGAGCATGTCGCCGTCGCCGTAGGGCCACCAGGCGTCGCGGATGTTGTCCGAGCCGGCGAGCACCGTGGTGCCCTCCTCTCGCAGCGCCAGCACCGGCGGCATCGGCCCGGCCGGCCCGTTGGTCAGCACCGAGATGCCCGCCTCGGCGAAGAGCCCACCGACCCGGCGGGCCTCCTCGAGGGGGATCGAGCCGAGGCCGTAGGCGTGGCTGACGTTCACCTTCCCGCCCAGTCCCTCGGCGCGGGTACGGGCGGCGATCAGCTCGTACTGGCGTACGGCGCTCGCGCCCAGGTCGTGGAGGTGGATGTCCACGCCGGCGCCGTGCCGGACGGCGAGACCGAAGACGATGTCGAGGTGGGCCTCGGCGTCGCCGTCGAAGCCGTCCGGGTCGAGCCCGCCGACGAGATCAGCACCCGCGGCGAGCGCCTCGTCGAGGAGCTTCTCGGTGCCGGGCGAGGTGGTGATCCCGCTCTGCGGGAAGACGACGATCTCGATGCGCAGCCGGTCACGCAGCGCCTCGCGCACCTCCAGCACCGCCTCCAGTCCGGCCAGGCCGACGTCGGGGTCGATGTCGACATGCGTACGCACCGTCCCGGTGCCGAACGAGATCATCTGCTCCGCCAGCGCGCGGGCACGCTCCACCACGGGCACGCCGACCTCGCCGCGCAGCGTGTGCTCGGCTGCGACCCGCTCGCGGACGGTCGTGCCGGGGCGGTGCGGCTGCCAGCCGGAGCCGACCAGAGTCTTGTCCAGATGGGCGTGACCGTTGACGAGAGCGGGCAGCAGGAGTGCGCCGCCCAGGTCCAGATCTGCGCCGGCCATCGACCCGGAGGCGAGCGAGACGGCCGAGATCCTTCCGTCGGCCACCGAGACGTCGACCCGGGAGCCGTCCGTCAGGGTGGCGTTGCGAAGTGTCCTGCTGCCGGTCATGAGGTGACCTCCATGGTCTGCGTACGAATGCTTCGTTGCTCGTGCACGAGCGCGCCCGCCCGGATCGAGGCCAAGACGGATGGGACCTGCAGCGGGACGAGGTGGTGATCCTCGGTGTCGAGGATCACCAGGTCTGCGACGTCGCCCGCGGTGGTGCCGTGCGGGGGCCGACCGAGGATGCCGGCCGGGTGGTCGGTGATCGAGGCGACGAGCAGGTCCAGCATCTCAGGGCCGACCAGCTGCCGGGTCAGCCCGGCGGTCCACGCGGCCTGGAGCAGGTTGCCGTTGCCGTAGGGGGAGAAGGCGTTGTGCAGGTTGTTGTTCGAGACCGCGACCCGCACGCCGGCGGCGTGGGCGCGCTCCAGCGGAGCCAGGCTGCGGCTGCCGGGCTCGCCGGCCCCGCCGAGGTAGAGGTCGGTCGCCGGCATGACGACCAGCGAGATCCCGGCCTGCGCCATCAGGGCGTACGCCACCTCCTGCTCGTCCACGGGCATCGCCGCCAGCTTGGTGACGTGCCCGATGGTGACCTGCCCCTGCATGCCGAGTGCGCGGGTGCGCTCGGCGACGGCCGCGACCATCGACCCGGCCGGGTCGTCGTCGAAGTCGAGATGCAGGTCGACGGGGAGCCCGAACCGCTCGGCCAGGCCGAAGACGGTGTCGAGGTGGGCCTCCTGGTCGTCATCGACGTACGGACAGCCGCCGACGACACCGCCGCCGTGCCGCAGCGCGGCGCTCATCAGCGCGGTCACCTCGCGGGTGAGCCCGTTCTGGGGGAAGACCGAGAGCTGCAGGTCGATCCGCTCGGCGTTCTCCTCGCGTAGCGCGATGTGCAGGTCGAGCATGTCGAGCCGGATGTCGGCGTCGACCTCGACGTGCGCCCGCGCCGCCACGACCCCGTGCCGCACCAGCGACTCCACGCCTCGCCGGGCGCCGACCTCGACGATCCCCGCGGGCTGCGTACGCCGCACCTCCTGCATCAGCGCGATCGCCGGACCCACGCCCGGGCCGGTGGGCTCGAGCCCACCGGCACCGAGCAGGTGGGCCTTGTCGAGGTGGACGTGGGCGTCGACGAAGGCGGGCATCACGACCGCCCCGGCGGCGTCCAGGACGGTCTCCGGCCCGATGGGGGACAGGCCGGAGACCGTCGAGATCCGGTGTATCGAGCTTGTCGAGATGACTCCGGCATCGATCCCGAGATCGACCAGACCGGTGGACGTACGGGCCCCGAGAATGCGAGCAATGGGAGTGGTCAACGCTTGATCTCGGGGTCGATGTAGTCGTTGGTGACCAGCTCGTCGCCGGTGATCTCCGGGACGTCCTTGCCGCCGTCCTTCAGCACCGCGGTCATCGTCTCGATCACGCTGTCGACGCGAGCGACGTCGAAGCTGCCGTAGGTGCCGTCCGGGCCGTTCGCGACGAGCCCCGCCTCGACCTGGACCTTCACCGAGTTCTCGTTGCCTCCCGGGGTGATCGGGGGACCGTCCTTGATGGCGTCGGCGATCTCGATCAGGGTGTCGTTGACCGGCTTCGGATCCTTGAGATAGTCGATCTCCGACTGCTGCAGCAGCGGCACCAGCTCCTCCAGGCACGGGCTCAGCGTCTCCTCGTCGTCCGCCCGGACCGCGTACGCCTGCTGGTAGACCTGGTAGCCGGCGTCATCGAGCATCAGGTGGGCGGTCGGCTTCGCCCACTCGGCGACGTCGTGCTCCCAGCGGTAGGGCTCGTTGCTGACGTAGCCCTGCTGGAAAAGCGCACCGTCGTCGGCGACGAACCGGCTCGGGCTGCCGTCGAAGGAGCCGTCGAGCTGCTTCTCGTCGACGAGGCCCTCGTGCACCAGGTAGTCGACCCAGCTGACGCCCTGGGCGTGCAGGACCGGCGCGCCGGTGGCTTTCACGTCGTCCCAGGTCTTCACCTCGGGGAACTTGGCCGGGTCGAACATCACCATGAACGGCGACTTCTGCATCATCGTGAACACGCCGCGGGTGGGGAACTTCTCGTAGTCGCGGATCGCGATGTCGGTGGCGACCACGCCGAGGTCGATGGTGTCGTCGGTGTACATCTGCGCAGTCACCGGCTGGCCGCCGATGAACGGCCCGCCGAGCCGGATCTCGGCGGTGACGCCGGTGTCACCGATCTCGCCGATGTAGGCGCCCTTGTCGACGTCGATCTCGCCGTCGGGCCCGATCAGGTTGTAGGCGGGGGAGCGCTCGGGGGTGGCGTACCAGTCGGTCTGGATGACCACGGTCGCCGGGCAGACGGCGGCGAGCGATCCCTCCGGGGCGTCGGGGTCGCCGATCGCCTCTTCGCTGCCACCGCATCCGGTGAGCGCGAGCGCGGCGAGGGCGGTGGTTGCGGTGATCCGGGTCCAACGGGCGTACGTCATGGGGTTCTCTCCAGAAGGTGGGGGTCAGCGGCGAGGTGAACGGTGGGCCTCGACGGCGCGCAGGACGGCGCCGAAGAGCAGGAAGAGGGTGATCCCGACCAGCGAGGAGGCGGCCAGGGCGGCCATCATCAGGTCGGTGTCGAGGCTCTGCCGGTAGGTGTCGATCAGCCGGCCGATGCCGGGCTGTCCCTGCCGGAAGAAGAAGTCGGCGATGATCGAGCCGACCACCGCCATCCCGGCCGAGATCCGGAAGCCGGCGAGGGCCGCCGGGAGCGCGGCGGGCAGCTGCAGGTGGATGAGGCGCTGCCAGCGCGAGGCACGGAAGAGCGAGAACTGGTCGTGCAGGTTGTCGTCGACCGAGGCGATGCCGAACATCGTGTTGGTGATGATCGGGAACAGCGAGTGCAGCACGCAGACGACCAGTCGCGAGGTGAACTCGTAGCCGAACCAGAACCCGAGCAGCGGCACCATCGCCAGGATCGGGATGGTCTGCAGGATCACGGCATAGGGGTAGAACGACGCCTCCGCCCAGCGGGCCTGGCTCATCACGATCGCGAAGAGGACGCCGATCGCCATCGCCAGCAGCAGACCGACCAGGGCGACCTTCGTGGTCGACCACAGCGCGGTGAAGATCTCGGTGCGGCCGGCCTGCTCCAGGAAGCCGGCCTCGAGCACCTCCCAGGGAGAGGGCAGCAGGAACTGGCGGGTGGGGGAGAGGAGCTGGGTGCTGACCAGCGTCCACACCCCGAGGACGACCACCAGGGTGAGGACGGGGGCGACCCAGCGTACGGTCCGGCTGCCGTGGCCCGGGTCGAAGCGGAGGAACGGGACCGTCGTCAGCGCGCGGGTCTCCGGCTTGGTCTCGACCAGCGTGGTCATGCCGCCTCCTCGGTGCTGCCGTGGGCGCCGGCGAGCGCGTCGGAGACCTGACGGCACAGCTCGGCGTACTCGCTGCTGAAGCGCAGTCCTTCGGGCCGCGGCCGGGGCAGGTCGATGCGGAGGTCGGCGACGATCCGTCCCGGCTGGGAGGAGAAGACCAGCACCCGGTCGGAGAGGAAGACCGCCTCGGGGACGGAGTGGGTCACGAAGATCCCGGTGAACGGGTCGGTCGCCATCAGGGTGTCGAGCTGGCTGTTGAGATCCTGGCGGGTGATCTCGTCGAGGGCGCCGAACGGCTCGTCGAAGAGGAACAGCTCCGGCCGCTGGACCAGCGAGCGAGCGATCGAGACCCGCATCCGCATCCCGCCCGAGAGCTGAGCCGGCCTATGGTCCGCGTACGCAGCCAGCCCGACGACCTCGAGCGCCGCGCGTGCCCGCTCCTCGGCCTCCGCCCTCTTGGTCCCGGCCAGCCGCAGCGGGAGGACCACATGGCCCAGGGCCGTACGCCACGGCAGCAGCGTCGCGTCCTGGAAGACGTAGCCGACCTCGCCGTCGCCGCGCTCGACGCTGCCGCTGGTGGGCAGGTCGAGGCCGGCGACCATGCGGAGCATCGTCGACTTGCCGCAGCCCGAGGGCCCGACGAAGGAGACGAACTCACCGGCGCGGATCTCGAAGCTCGCCTCGGCGAGCGCGGTGGTGCCGTTGGGGAACGACCTGGTGACGCTGTTGCCGGCCACCAGCACGGGCGGCTCCGTATACCGTTCGATCATTCTTGTATACAAACAGGGCGCGGTTTCGTCCCCGTTTCAGACGACGGCCGGTCTGGTTACGCCGAGTTCAAGCCGAGGTCAGGGTTGCTGGCGCTCCGCGCGAGCCACCAGCAGGTCGACGAGCAGGTCGGCGTCACGGGTGACATCGGCACGCATCGAGGCCTCGGCCCGCTCCTGGTCACCGGCCAGGACCGCCTCGGCGATCTCCTGGTGGTGCTTCCAGGACTGGCCCGAGCGCTCCTCGAGCTGCATCTCGAAGACCCAGCGCACCTGCATCCGCAGCGACCGGGTCATCTTGGCGAGCTCGTCGTTGCCCGAGGCGATCCCGATGGCGTCGTGGAACCGGGCGATCAGCTCCGGCAGCGCGGCATAGTCGCCGGTGGCGGTCGCCCGGGTGCCGAGCTCGAGCACCTCGGTGAGCTCCTCGCCCTGGTCGCCACCGTGGCGCCGCGCCGCCAGGCCCGCCGCGAGGACCTCGAGGTTCTCCCGGATGACCATGAGCTGCCGGGTCCGCTGTGCCGAGGGGAACGCCACCGTCGCACCGCGCCGCGGGACGGTGTCGACGAACCCCTCCTGGGCCAGCACGTGCAGCGCCTCCCGCGCCGGGACGCGGGAGACGCCGTACTCCGTGGCGAGCGCCTGCTCGCGCAGCCGGTCGCCGGGAGCCAGCTCACCGGCCATGATCTTGCGACGGATGTCGCGAGCGACCACCTCGCGCAACGGCTGCCGGGTGGCCGGATCCGGCGCGAGCTCGCTCATCAGCCGATCCAGTTCGAGATCGGATGGATCGCGAAGTAGACGGCGAACATGGCCGCGACCAGCCACATCAGCGGGTGCACCTTCTTGGCGTTGCCGCGGACGACCTGGATGAGCACGTACGCCAGGAAGCCGGCGCCGATGCCGACCGAGATCGAGTAGGTGAACGGCATCAGCGCGATCGTCAGGAACGCGGGGATGGCGATGTCCGGGTTGGCCCAGTTGATGTCCTTGACCTGCTGCATCATCAGGAAGCCGACCAGCACCAAAGCAGGCACCGCCGCCTCCGACGGGATCACCGTGACCAGCGGAGCCAGGAAGGTGGTGAGCAGGAAGAGCACGCCGGTGACGACCGCCGCCAGACCGGTGCGGGCGCCCTCGCCGACACCGGAGGCCGACTCGACGTAGGAGGTGTTGGACGAGACACCGCCGGCGCCGCCGGCCGCGGCGGCCAGCGAGTCGACGACCAGGATCGAGCGCGTACGCGGCGGGGTGCCGTCCTTCCGCAGGAGCCCGGCCTCGGAGCCGATCGCGGTCATCGTGCCCATGGTGTCGAAGAAGTCGGCGAGCATGAGCGTGAAGATCAGCAGCACCGCGGTCACGATGCCGACGCTCTCGAAGGAGCCGAGCAGGTTGAACTCGCCCAGCGTCGCGAACGACGGCCAGTCGACGATCTTGTCCGGCATCGCCGGGACGTTGAGCGACCAGCCGGTCGGGTTCTCGGCACTGCTCGCGCCGAGGTCCGCGATGGCCTCGACGATGATGGCCAGCACCGTGGTCGCCGCGATCGAGATCAGGATCGCGCCGCGCACCTTGCGCACCCACAGGGTGATCACCAGGGCGAGACCGATTACGAAGACCAGGACCGGCCAGCCCGCGAGCTGCCCGGTCGGGCCGAGCTGCACCGGGACGGTGGTGTTCGCGGCGTCGGGGATGCGGCGTACGAACCCGGCGTCGACGAAGGCGATCACCGCGATGAACAGACCGATACCGACCGAGATCGCGGTCTTGAGCTCGCGCGGGACGGCGTGGAAGACGGCCTCCCGGAACCCGGTCAGGACCAGTACGAGGATCACCAGACCCTCGATCACCACCAGTCCCATCGCGTCGGCCCAGGTCATCTGGCCGGCGATCGAGAACGCCACGAACGCGTTGAGCCCGAGCCCGGTCGCCAGGGCCATCGGGTAGTTGGCGACGACGCCCATCAGGATCGTCATCACGCCCGCCACCAGCGCGGTTCCGGCCGCGATAGCAGCGAGGTTGTCGCCGCTGGTGCCGCCGAGGAGGTCGCCGTTCACGTCCTCCGCGAACCCGAGGATCAGCGGGTTCAGCGCGACGATGTAGGCCATCGTGAAGAACGTGACCACGCCACCGCGGGCCTCGCGCCCGACCGTTGAGCCGCGGGCGCTGATCTGGAAGAACCGGTCAAGAGCGTTGGTGCGTGATGGCGTCGAGGTGCTCACGCCCCGCATCTTCGCAGATACTGAGTGCATGGCCGAAGGACGCCAGGGGCACAGGCTGATCACGAACGGAAGAAGTCACGAATGGAAGAAGCCTGATGGCGGGGATCGGCCAGAGCGCGACCGCTGAGGAGATCGACTCTGAGGAGCCCGGATCCTTCGCCCATGGCGTGCTGACCCGTCGACACCCGGAGTTGATCGCGAAGGTGAGGTCGGGCATCCCGTACCCACCATCAGTCCAGCGCAACCTCGACCGGCTTGATGAGGTGATCCAGGGCGTCGTACCACCGTTCACCGAGCCCTCGGCGGACCGAGCCGAGTGGGAGTCATGGACAGCTCCGTACGTGGGTCGCACCTGGCTCGAGGTTCCGTTCCTGTGGGCGGAGTCGTACTTCTATCGGCTTCTGTTGCAGGCCACCGACTACTTTCGCGATGTTCCTTGGGCTGGGGTCGACCCGTTCAAACCACAGAAGGACGCCGAGCTCGGCTCGGCCGACCTCGTTCGTGACCTGGACCAGCTTGCGAGAGTCCTCTCCGCGCCAGAGGATGACGGGCTGCACAGTGCTCTGCTCGCGTCGTTGTGGGGCAACCGAGCCGACCTCGGGTTCCGGCTCTCGAAGCCGCTTGCTGCCGATGCGGCGCAGGTCGATGAACTCATCGTCGACGACTCGAGCCAGGTCTGGGCCCATCTGGGTGAGGGTGAGCCGGGAAGGGTGGACCTGATCGCCGACAACGCCGGCCGCGAACTCGTCTCTGACCTCCTTCTCATCGACCGCCTTCTGAGCACCCGCCGGGCAGGACGCGTGGTCATGCACCTGAAGCCACGGCCCTACTTCGTATCCGACGCCACCGTCCATGACCTCCTCACGATCCTTGCTCACCTCAGCAGCCACACCGGGGCGACGGCCGACATGGCAGCCCGGCTCGGCGCAGCGATCACGGATGGACGGATCGAGGTCCGGACCCATGCCTTCTGGTGCAGTCCGTTGACCTTCCACGACATCCCCGGCGACCTCACCGATGAGATCAGAGAGTCCAAACTCGTGATCATCAAGGGAGACCTCAACTATCGACGCCTCGTCGGCGACCGGCACTGGGCGCCCACCTCGAGCTTCACCGACCTCGTCAAGTATTTCCCAGCGCCGCTGGTGGCGCTGCGGACACTGAAGTCCGACCTGGCCGTCGGTATCCCGGAGGATCGCCTCGCGCTCCTGGAAGCGCATGAACCTGGCTGGCGCACCGACGGGACCCACGCGGTGATCCAGGCACGTCTCTCGTGAACCTGTCAGTTGATCGTTCTCACGGGGCAGCGCGCGACACCGGCTTTCGCGATGCGTACGTCGGCGGTGACGAGGGTGAGGTCATGTGACTCGGCGACTGCGACGTAGCTGGCGTCGTAGGTCGACAGGTTGCTGCGCAGTTCCCACATTCGGGTGAGGCACGGGCCGGTCGGTGCGGTGATCACAGTGATCGCCTGGAGCCAATGCAACGCCTGTTCGGCGTCCAGGTCGGTGACCTTGCCGCCCAGAAGGAGTCCGCGAAAGATACTGAGCACCTCGGTGCGCCAGACCTCCGGGACGACCCATTCGGGGTCGTCGGCGAGGATCTTGGTCGCCGCGTTCACCCGGGAGTCGGTGTCGGGGTCTGCGAAGAGAAGAGTGACTGCGGAAGCGTCGGGGACGATCACGCGGCGCCTTGGGAGCGCGCGCCTCGAGCCGTGTCGCGTGCGGCGAGCACGTCCTCGGTGGTGAACTTAGAATCGCCCCTGCTGGCGATCACGCGGTCGATCAGGGCTTGGTTGTTGGCGAACGACGCCTCCCGGAGGACGACGTCCCGAAGGTAGGAGTTCAGCGACTGCCCACGGTCCTTCGCGCGCTGGGCGAGGACGTCGCGTACGTCATCGGGGATGTCGCGGATCTGCAGATAGGCCATGCACTCATTATGAGTGCATTATGAATTCGCATCAAGTGCACGGTCAGTTGGTGTGGTAGATCGGCAGGTCCGCGTCCGCTGTGCCCCAGCCCCGGTTCGGCTCGGCGCCGACGTCGATCCGGACGGTGCCGCCGCGGTTCATCACCGACTCGGGCAGCCACGACTGTATGCGGGGCGCGCCGTCGAGGGTGACCGACTGGACGTAGATGTTCTCGGCGCCGGCGCCGGGGGACTCGATGGTGATGTCGACGCCGTTGCCGCGGTGGATGACCACCCGCTCGAAGACCGGGCTGGAGAGCAGCATCTCGGCGCGGGCGGGGTCCTGCGGGTAGATGCCCATCGCGGAGAAGACGTACCACGCGGACATGGTGCCGAGGTCGTCGTTGCCGGGCAGGCCACGCGGGCCGGTGCCGTAGGCGAGGTCGGCCATCGCCCGCACCGTCTCCTGGGTCTTCCAGGGAGCGCCGAGCGCGTTGTACATCCACGGGACGTGGATGCCGGGCTCGTTGGTCGGGTCGTAGCGCAGCGCGTCGCCGCCGGTGTACTGCCAGGAGCCGTCGGCCTTGTGGAAGAACGCGTCCAGCCGCTGGATCGCCCGCTCCCGCCCACCGACGGCCTCGGCCAGCCGGGCGACGTCGTGCGGAACCATCCAGGTGTACGTCGCGCTGCTGCCTTGCGCGAAGCCGGTCTGGGTCGACGGGGTGAAGCCGGAGACCCAGCTCCCGTCGGCGTTGCGGGCCTGCTGGTAGCCGTCCGTGGCCGTCGCGGCCGGGTTGAAGGTGTGCTGCCACCAGCCGGCCCGCTCCATCAGCGAGTCGGTCTCGGCCCGGTCGGCGCCGAGGCGGCGGCCCCAGTCGGCGAGGGAGTAGTCGGCGACGGCGTCCTCGAGGGTCTCCGCGGCTCCGCCCCAGCAGCGGCAGGTGTCCTGAGGTGCGTACCCCTTGGTGAGGTACTCGGCCAGGTTCGGCCGCTGGCCGATGCACTGCCCGGGGCAGCCATAGCTGGACAGCCCGTCGGGGTGCGGGACCGTGGCCTGGCGGACCAGCGAGTCGTAGGCGCCTTGCGTGTCGAAGTTGCGCACCCCGAGCGAGTAGAAGCCGGCCAGCGTGGGTGCGCTGGGGTCGCCGGTCATCACGTGGGTCCAGCCGCTGAGGTGGACCCAGCGGTCCCAGACGCCTCCGTGCTGGCGCGAGTAGGCGTGCAGGGAGCGGGCGAAGTCGCCGGCCACCCGTGGCTCCAGGAGCGCGAGCAGCTGGGTGTGGGCACGGTACTGGTCCCAGCCGGAGAAGTTGCCGTACTGCGCCTGCTGGCCGCGCTCGATCCGGTGGATCTCCTGGTCGCTGCCCCAATAGGTGCCGGCCACGTCAGAGATCACGTTGGGCTGCAGGTAGGAGTGGTAGAGGCCGGTGTAGAAGGCGGTCTGCTCCTCATCGGTTCCGCCGGCGACCTCGATCGAGGAGAGCGCCCGGCGCCATTCGTCCTTGGCATCCGAGGCGACAGAGGAGACGGTGTCGCGCCGCCCGATCTCGGCGGCCAGGTTGGCCTCGGCCGCCGACTGGCTGGTGTAGGAGATCCCGATCCGCATCCGCACGCTCTGGTCGTTGCTCGGGTCGAAGGAGACGTAGCCGCCCGAGCCCTGCCCCTGGCGGGCAGCGCCGGTCTCGTAGCCCTCGCCGCCGCGCGCCTCGGTGCTGCCCGGCTGGAGCTCGCCGTTGACCCAGGTGCCGTGGCCGGCGAAGCCGCGGTCGAACTGCGCGGTGAAGTAGAGGCGGTAGTAGGAGCGCTTGTTGCTCCCGCCGCCGTTGCCGCGCCGGCCGCAGAAGGCGCCGGTGAGCACCGAGCCGCTGACGGTCCGCTTCGCCTCGTCGATCCGGGTCACCGCGGTCTCGCTGCCGTTGAGCGAGTTGGAGGTGCGGAAGAGCAGGTTGGCCGGCTTGTCGGCCGGGAAGGTCAGGTCGCTGACCGAGGCCCGAGTGGTCACCGCAGTGTCGACCTCGGCGCCGTTGGCCAGGCCCAGCCGGTAGCGCCCCGGCTCGGCCAGCTCGTCGGCGTGGCTGAAGTTCGAGGCGTACGTCGCATCGGTCACGTCCGCGGTGGGCGAGCCGGTCATCTCGCCGGTGTGCGGGAAGATCGGCACGTCCCCGGCGGCACCGGGGTGGCAGCCCGCGCCGTTGACGTGGGTCAGCGAGAAGCCGCGCAGCCGCGTGGTGTCGTAGGAGTAGCCGTTCGACGCGGCGGTGTTGGTCTGGTCGCCCGCCGTGGAGGTCGGGCTGAAGGAGAGCATCCCGAAGGGACGTACGGCTCCGGGGTAGGTGTTGCCGCCGTTCGACGACCCGATCAGCGGGTCGACGAGCGCCACCGGATCACCGGCGGGCGGCGCAGCGGCCCGGGCCGCCGAGAACGGAGTGAACGCGCCGCCCAGCAGCGCGAGGGACAAGGCACACGTCGCAAGAACCCGCATGGCGGAGAACGATTCCAGAGGAACGTCCTTCGCCATGCGGGTTCAGGTGAGAGCGAGTTGAACTCAGGCGGTCCACTCGGGGTAGTCGGTGTAGCCGGCCTCGCCGCCGCCGTAGAAGGTCGACAGGTCGGGCTCGTTGAGCGGAAGGCTCTCCGCCAGGCGCCGGGGCAGGTCCGGGTTGGCGATGAACGTACGTCCGAACGCGGCGGCGTCGATGAGGTCGGCCTCGAGCAGGCGGGAGGCCTTCTCCGAGGTGTAGGAGCCGGCGGCCACGATCGGGCCGGGGTGGGCGGCGCGCAGCTGCTTGCGGTAGTCGTCGGTGAGCTCCGGGCCACCGGCCCAGTCGGGCTCGGACAGGTGCAGGAACGCGATGCCGCGCTTGCTGATCTCGGCGGCCAGGTAGAGCCCCATCTCGGCGCCTTCGGGGTCCTCGAGGCCGTTGAACGAGCCGATCGGGGAGATCCGGATGGCGACGTGCTCGGCGTCCCACTCGGCGATGACCGCGTCGAGCACCTCGAGGGTGAGCCGGGCGCGGTTGGCCAGCGAGCCGCCGTAGGAGTCGGTGCGCTCGTTGCTGCTCGCGCTGGAGAACTGGTGCAGCAGGTAGCCGTGGGCGGCGTGGATCTCGACGAGGTCGAAGCCGGCCTCGCGGGCGTTGCGGGTGGCGCGGCGGTAGTCCTCGATCAGGTCCGCGATCTCGGCGGTCTCCAGGGCGCGGGGCGTGGGGCAGTTGACCCGGATCGGGGTGCCGTCCTCGCCGCGTACGGTCGTGCGGTTGCGGTAGGGGAGCGCCGAGGCGCTGACCGGGAGGTCGCCGTCGTGGAAGGACTCGTGGGAGACCCGGCCCGTGTGCCACAGTTGCGCCGCGATCCGGCCGCCGGCCTCGTGGACGATGTCGTTGACGTGCCGCCACCCCTCGACCTGCTCCGCCGAGTAGATGCCCGGGGTGTCCATGTAGCCCTTGCCCTGGGGCGAGATCTGGGTGCCCTCGGAGATGATCAGCCCGGCCGAGGCGCGCTGCCGGTAGTAGTCGGCCATCAACGGGTTGGGTACGTCGCCTGGCCGGCTGGCACGCATCCGGGTCAGTGGCGCCATCAGGACGCGGTTGGGGAGGGTTGTCGAACCCAGGCTCAGCTGCGAGAAGAGTGAAGTCACATCGCGCCTAACTGAGCGGTCGCTCATATTGTTCCCGGCGTGGCCGGAGCGGCCGAGCCGGCGATTACCAGCGCCCCCATGACGCCCGCGTTGTCGCCGAGCTCGCTGGGAACGACGTCGAGGGCCGCGGCGGTGTCGGGCTGGGTGAAGCGGTCGATCGAGTCCTTGATGCCGAGCACGAAGGACTCCGACTGGCGCATCGTGTCGCCCACCACGATCAGCGCCGGGTTGAGGTGGTTGCAGAGGTCGGCCAGCACCCGGCCGACCGCGCGGCCGGCGTCGTCGAGGATCCGGTTGACCCGGATGTCGCCCTCCTGGGCGAGCTCGAGCAGGCGCTCGACGGTGAGCGTCTCGTCATAGGCGGGCTGCAGCAGCTCGACCAGCCGGGACCCGCCGAAGGCCTTCTCCAGGCAGCCGCGGTTGCCGCAGCGGCAGATCGGGCCGTTGTCCTCGAAACGTACGTGGCCGATCTCGCCGGCGATCCCGGTGATCCCGCGGTAGAGCTTGCCGGCGAGGACCAGCCCGGCGCCGATGCCGCTGGACGCCTTGACGTAGATGACGTCATCGACGTCGCGCGCGGCGCCGTACTCGACCTCGGCGAGCGCGCCGAGGTTGGCGTCGTTCTCGATCTGGACGGGCAGGCCGATGCGGCGGGCGAGCTCCTCGCCCGGGGCCAGGTCCATCCAGTTCCCGAGGATGGGGGAGACGACGATGCCGCTGTGCGGGTCGACGGGGCCGGGAATTCCCATGCCGACGCCGAGGACACGGTCGGTCCTCGGGTCGATGCCCACCTCGGCCAGGCACTCGCGCACGAGGGCCGCGGCACGGTCGATGGTCTCGACCGCGGAGTTGTCGACGTCGAGCCGGATCTCGTGGTCGATGAGCGGCTTCGCGGCGAGATCGGCGACCGCGACCCGGACGTGGCGGTGGCCGATGTCGACGCCGATGAGCGTGCCGGGGGAGCCGCTGATGGTGAGCAGCGACGGCGGCCGCCCGCCGCCGCGGGCCAGCGCGGCGCCGGTGGTCTCGACGATCTGCTCGGAGGCGAGCAGCTCCTGGACGATGCTCGACACCGTGCTGCGGGACAGCCCGGTGCGCTGGGCGAGCTCGGCGCGGCTGACCGGCGCCGACCGTCCCAGCAGTTCCAGAACCTGGGAACGGTTGGCGACGCGCAGCCGCGACTCAGGAGTGGTCATGGGCGTGACTGTAGGGGATTATGTCGATTTGCGACAGATCTCAGGTTGAAAACGTCCTGCGTTATGCGTTGACTGGACAGAACCGAGAGGCGTACGTTTGCCCGGCACGCGACCGCGAGTAACCCAGATCACACACCGACGTGGCGGTCGCGCAACCGGAGGATCAAAGATGAACGCAACGCGTAAGGCCCTGGCCGCCGGCCTGGCCGCCCTGAGCCTGCTGGCGGTCTCCGCCTGCGGCAGCGACAACGAGAGCGGCAGCACCGATGAGGTGGAGGTCTTCACCTGGTGGGCCGAGGGCAGTGAGAAGGCCGGGCTCGACGCCCTGGTCAAGGTGTTCGATGAGCAGAACCCCGACCTGAAGTTCGTCAACGGCGCCGTCGCCGGTGGTGCCGGCAGCGACGCGAAGAACGTGCTCCAGTCCCGCCTGCAGAACGGTGAGCCGCCGGCCACCTTCCAGGCGCACGCGGGTGCCGAGCTGACCGACTACATCAACGCCGGCCAGATCGAGGACCTCACCGACCTCTACGAGGAGAAGGGCTGGAACGAGCAGTTCCCCGAGGGTCTCCTCGAGCGACTGACCCAGGACGGCGGCATCTACTCCGTCCCCTCGAACATCCACCGTGCCAACGTCCTCTGGGCCAACCCGGCCGTCCTGGAGAAGGCCGGCATCGAGGCCAACAAGACCTATGACTCGCTCGACGCCTGGATCGCCGACCTGAAGAAGATCAAGGCCAAGGGCATCATCCCGCTCTCGATCGCGACCGACTGGACCCAGGTCCACCTGCTCGAGACCGTGCTCCTCGCCGATCTGGGCGTCGAGGCGTACAACGGTCTGTGGGACGGCACGACCGACTGGGGCGGCAGCGAGGTCAAGGACGCGCTGGCGGACTACAACACGCTCCTCTCGCTGACCAACACCGACCGCCAGGGTCTCGACTGGCCGGACGCGACCCAGCTGGTCATCGACGGCGAGGCCGCGTTCAACGTCATGGGTGACTGGGCCGAGGCCGCCTTCCAGGAGCAGAAGAAGACGCTCGGCACCGACTACACCGCGGTCCCGGTCCCGGGCACCGAGGGCGTCTTCGACTTCCTCGCCGACTCGTTCACCATGCCGGTGGACGGTCCCAACCCCGAGGGCACCGAGGCCTGGCTCGACACCATCGCCAGCGACGAGGGCCAGGTGGCCTTCAACAAGGCGAAGGGCTCGATCCCGGCCAGCACGACCGCCGACACCGCCGACTTCGGTGAGTACCAGCAGACCGCGATCAAGTCGTGGGGCGAGGACGAGATCGTCTCCTCGCTCGCCCACGGCGCCGCGACCTCGGTCAACTGGCTGACCGACGTCACCTCCGCCGTCGCGAAGTTCGGCAGCAACAACGATGTCGCCGAGCTCCAGGAGGGCCTCGTCGAGGCCGCCGAGGACAACAAGCCCGAGTGACCGGGGCTCATTCGAGCCTGACGAGATTCATCTGGTCGAGGGGCTACGGCCGCACCATCCGCCGTGGCCCCTCGGCCGCCCCTTGTGAAAGGACGGACACATGTCCTCCACGGTGCCCAGCGCCGTCAAGCGGCCACGACGGCCCAAGGGCCGCATCGGCGGCCACGGGTGGGTCGCACCCGTACTCCTGATCCTGCCGACCGTCATCGTCATCGGTGTCTTCGTCTACGGCCTGATCGGGTCCAATATCAACACGTCCCTGCAGGACCGCCACAACATCGGGCCGTCCCAGGGTTTCGCCGGCCTGGACAACTACCGGGACCTGTTCACCGACGAAGACTTCATCTACTCGCTGCGCAACCTGCTGCTCTACACCGCCGCGTTCCTCGTCGGCACCCTGTGCCTGGGGTTCCTGTGGGCGTGGCTGCTGGAGCGCAAGGCCCGCGGCGAGTCGCTGTTCCGGGCGATCTACCTGTTTCCGATGGCGGTCTCGTTCGTCGCCTCCGGTGTGGTCTGGCGCTGGCTGCTCAACAACGCAGAGGGTGACCGCGCCTCCGGCCTGAACCGGCTCTTCGAGACGCTCCATCTCGGCTTCCTGCAGAACCCGTGGTGGACCCACGAGCGGTGGGGCATCCTCGCGATCGCGGTCCCCGCGATCTGGCAGCTCAGCGGCTACGTGATGGCGCTCTTCCTGGCCGGCTTCCGCGGGATCCCCGAGGAGCTGCGCGAGGCGGCCCGGATGGACGGCGCCTCGGAGTGGCAGCTCTACCGCCACGTCATCTTCCCGCAGCTGAGCCCGGTCGCCCTCTCGGCGATCATCATCATCGGCCACATGTCGCTGAAGGTCTTCGACCTGATCATGGCCATCGCGGGTCAGACCAACTACACGACGCAGGTGCCGGCCACCCAGATGTGGGTCGAGTTCACCCGAGGCGACTACGCCAAGTCGGCCGCCATCGGCACCATCCTGCTCGTGATCGTGGCCATCCTGATCGTTCCCTACCTCGTCTCCACCTACCGTCAGGAGCGCCGCCGATGACTACTGATGCCATCCCGGCAGCCGTCACGACCAAGATCCCGGGCGTACGCTCGCGCGGGGTCTGGCGCACCATCAAGTACGTCCTGCTGATCATCTTCGCGCTGATCGTCCTGATCCCGGCGTACGTCCTGCTGGTCACCAGCTTCAAGGGGGTCGGCGACGCGACCCCCGCCAACGCCTGGAAGCTTCCCGAGTCCTGGGAGACGGCCGGCTGGTCGCGTGCCTGGGAGCAGCTCGGGCCGGCCCTGGGACGTACATTCGCCATGGTCATCCCGGCCTCGATCATCTCCTCGGTGCTCGGCTCGATGAACGGGTTCGTGCTCTCGAAGTGGCGCTTCCCCGGTGCCGACGTGGTGTTCACGCTGATCCTGTTCGGGATGTTCATCCCCTACCAGGCCGTGATGGTTCCGCTGGTCCAGCTGATGAGCAACCTCGGCGTCCCCTCGGGCGTCCCGAGCCTGATCGTGCTGCACGTGGTCTACGGCCTGCCGATCACCACGCTGATCTTCCGCAACTACTACGCGGGGGTCCCGGTCGAGCTCGTCGAGGCCGCTCGGGTCGACGGCGCCGGCATGCTCCGGACGTACGCCTCGATCATCCTGCCGATCTCCGCGCCGGCGTTCGTGGTCGTGCTGATGTGGCAGTTCACCTCGGCCTGGAACGACTACCTGTTCGCGCTCTTCTTCTCCACCTCGCGCAACGGGCCGGTGACGATCGCGCTCAACTTCCTGGCGAGCGGTCAGATGCAGGACTACTCCGCCAGCATGGCGGGCGCCCTGATCGCGTCCGTACCGACCCTGATCATCTACATCCTGCTCGGCCGCTACTTCGTGGGCGGGCTGATGGCAGGCTCGGTCAAGGGATGATCGATCCGGACGCAGAGTGCCGCCGGCTGGCCGGGTTCGCCCGGCCGTCGGCGGCCTCGCCCGCCGGGTTCTGGTGGCTCGACGAGTCGGGTCGACCGGACCCGTCAGAGCCGGTGCACACCTGGATCACCGCCCGGATGACCCACGTCTTCGCGCTCGCGCACCTGCGCGGGGACGCCGACGACGCCGCCGATCTCGCCGCTCATGGCATCCGGGCGCTCTCGGGCGCGCTGTGCGACGACGAGCTCGGTGGCTGGTACGCCTCGGTCTCGGCCGAGGGCGAGCCGGTCGGCACGCTCAAGGAGGCGTACGCCCACGCCTTCGTGATCCTCGCCGCGAGCAGCGGCGTCGTGGCCGGTGTGCCCGGTGCGGACGCGCTGCTCGACGAGGCGCTCGGCGTGATGCAGCAGCACTTCCTCGACGACGCCGGCCGGGTGGTCGACAGCCTCGAGCGCGACCTTCGCTCGGGGGAGGCCTACCGGGGCGCCAACTCCAGCATGCACACCGTGGAGGCGTTCCTGGCCGCGGGCGACGTCACCGGCGACGCTGCCTGGCACCAGCGGGCGCTGGCGATCGCCGAGCACCTGATCCACGGCGTCGCGCGCTCCCATGGCTACGACCTACCCGAGCACTTCGACCTCTCCTGGGCGCCGCTCCTGGACTACAACGCCGACCGTCCCGGTGACCCGTTCCGCCCCTACGGCTGTACGCCCGGGCACCTGCTGGAGTGGTCGCGGCTGCTCCTGCACCTGGACGCGAGCCTTCCGGACGCGCCGTCGTGGCTGGTCGAGGACGCGCGGGCCCTCTTCGAGCGCGCGGTCGAGGTCGGCTGGGTCGACTCCGGCGACGCCGGGCCCGGCTTCGTCTACACGACCTCGTGGGACGGAGCGCCGGTCACCCGGCTACGGCTGCACTGGGTCGCCGCGGAGGCGCTCGCCGCCGCCGGCGCCCTGCACACGCGCACCGGCGAGGCGGCCTATGACGAGTGGCGCGAGCGGTTCGAGGCGTACATCGAGGCGCATCTGATCGACCGCGAGCTCGGCAGCTGGCACCACGAACTGGACGAGCACAACCGTCCCTCGCACGTGATCTGGCACGGCAAGCCCGACGTCTACCACGCCTATCAGGCCCTGCTGCTCGCCCGGCTGCCGCTGGCGCCGGTGCTGTCGGTGCAGCTGGCTCGGGTGGGTGAGGGTCAGGCAGCCTGGAACGAGCGCCGGGAGAGCCCGAGTCCGTAGCCGTCCAGGGTCGTGGTGACCGGAGCCGTCGGGTCCGTGGCCGCGCCCAGGGTGACGAAGAGCGGGGTGAAGTGCTCGACGGTCGGGTGGGCGTACGGCATGCCGGGGGCGGCGGTGCGGAACCTGGCCAGCTCGGCGACGTCGCCGCGGTCCAGGGCCTCGGCGGCCCAGGAGTCGAAGTCGGAGGACCAGCCGGCGGGCTTGTTCTCGGTCATCATCTCGCGGGTGATGAAGGGCAGGCCGTGGGTCATGTGGCCCGAGCCGACCACGAGCACACCCTCCTCGCGCAGCGGCCGCAGGCGCTCGCCGAGGGCGAGCAGTTTGTCGGGGTCCTCGGTGGGCAGCGAGAGCTGCACGACCGGGATGTCGGCGGCCGGGTACATGATCTTCAGCGGCACCCAGGCGCCGTGGTCGAGGCCGCGGCGGGTGTGCTGGTGAGCGGTCTCGGCGTCGGGCATCAGCGCCGCGGTGGTGCGGGCGAGCTCGCTCGCGTCCGGGGTGTCGTAGCGCACCGTGTGGTAGATCGGGTCGAAGCCGCCGAAGTCGTAGACCAGCTCGTCCGGGCGGGTCGCGCTGATCGAAAGCGGCGCCGACTCCCAGTGGGCGGAGATGACCAGGATGGCCTTCGGCCGGGGGAGCGACCGTGCCCAGGAGTGCAGCGGGTCGAGCCACTCCGGGCTCTGCAGCGGCAGCGGACCACCGCCGTGGGAAAGGTAGAGGCTCGGCAGCGGCCCGTCGGCCGGCGTCCAGACGCGATGCGGATCGGTCGCCTCTCGCTCCTGGACCGCCCGCAGGTGCTGGGCGAAGGGATGCGCCTGGGGGAGGCGGGCGTCCGCGGCGGCGGTCGTGCTCTCGGGTGCGGTGGTCATGGCGGTCTCCTGCGGTTCGGCCCAATAGTTGTTGCTTGAACTAACTCTAGGCGACCGTTGTTTGTTCCGGGCAACTTTCTGCGGCACACTCCCTGGCGTGGAGGGCAACTGGCTGTCGCCGGCAGAACGGGCGGCATGGGTTCGCCTCATCGCCGTGCTCGAGCTGCTTCCGGGCGCTCTCGACTCCCAGCTGCGCCGCGACGCCGGCCTGACCCATTTCGACTACGGCGTGCTGGCCATGCTCTCCGAGGTGCCGGACCGGACCCTGCGGATGACCGAGCTGGCCGGCTACACCAACTCGACGCTGCCGCGGCTCTCCAACGTCGTCAAGCGCCTGGTCGACCGCGGCCTCATCGAGCGCCACACCTGCCCGGGTGATCGCCGCGCGACCAACGTACGTCTCACTGAGGCCGGCCACGAGAAGATGGTCGCCTCGGCCCCCGGTCACGTGGACGCCGTGCGCGAGTACGTCTTCGACTCGCTGAGCCCGGAGCAGGTGGACCAGCTCGCCGAGATCGCCGGGACCATCCTCGACCGGCTGGATCCGACCGGCGCGAGAAGGCCGCCGATCGACCCCGAGGCAGGCTGAGGATCCGCGGAGGGGAGGGCGTCCATGCGCCGGATGGGTTTAGGTTACCCTAACCTTTGTGAATCGTCGTCTCCGCATGGCCCCGCTCGCGGCCGTCGCAGCCTCCGCCGCCCTCGTACTCACCGCGTGCGGTGCCTCCACCGACGCCTCCGAGGGGGAGGACGGGACCGGGTCCGGCTTCGTCCACAAGGACGCCCGCGGCAAGACGGTCGAGATCGACGGCACCCCGAAGACGGTCGTCGCCCAGGCGAGCGCCGCGGCGGCGCTGTGGGACAACGGCTACCAGGTCGCCGGCGTCTACGGCGACCTGCCCGAGCCGCCGAACTACCTGACCGGCAACCTCGACGTCTCGAAGACGAAGGTCCTCGGCAAGGCCTGGGGTGAGTTCAACGTCGAGGAGTACGCGGCGATGAACCCGGACCTGCTGATCGACATGACCTTCGACGGCAAGACCCTCTGGTACGCCGGCGAGGTCGAGAAGCAGGTCGACAAGCTCGCTCCCACGCTGGCCATGCCGCTGACCGGGCTCTCGGTGACCGAGCAGATCGAGGCGTTCCACGCCCTGGCCGAGGACCTCGGCGCCGACCCGGAGATCGACGAGGCCAAGGCCGAGTTCGAGGACGCAGTCGCCCGGATCAAGGCGGCGGTGAAGAAGAACCCCGACGTGACCGTGGTCGCGGCGTCGACCTACGGCGAGGAGATCTACTTCGCCAACGCGCCCGAGCACCCCGACCTCGCCTACCTCGCCGAGCTCGGCGTGAAGTTCCCGAAGGTGAGCCCCGACGAGCAGGGCATCTTCGAGCCGGTCAGCCTGGAGAACATCAGCAAGTACCACGCCGACGTGCTCCTGATCGACGCTCGCGACCCCGGTGGCCTCGAGGAGCTGAAGACGAAGGACATCTTCAAGCGGCTGCCCGCCGTCGCCGGTGGTCAGCAGGATCTCTGGTACCCCGCCGCGCCCTACAGCTACCAGGCCTACGCCGAGGTCTTCAGCGGCTACGCCGACCAGCTCGAGGCCGCCCAGGTCCTCGAGCAGAGCTGACGGGCACAACGTGCGTCTCAGTGACCTCGCCTCGGGCGAGGCCGTCACGGCGCGCGCGGACCACACCAGGGTGCAGGTCCCGCGTGGGCCCGCCCCCATCGCCCTCCGGGCAGCCGCGGCTGTCGTGGACCTCGCCCTGGTGGTCCTGCCGCTGGTCGTCGGAGCGCTGGTCGTGCACTCGCTGCGTGACGCGAACGGCGGCGGCACCGTGGACCGGGTGGTCTTCGGCGGCTTCGCGCTCGCCGTCGCGGCAGCCGTCCTCGTGTGGAACCGCGGGTTCGCCCAGGGCCGACGGGGAGCATCGACCGGCAAGACCTGGCTCGGGCTGATCGCCCGAGGCCACGACGGCCGCCCGCTCGGCGTACGCCGCAGCCTGCTGTTCGCGCCGCGGCAGGTCGTGCGCCGGATCACGGCCATGGACGAGGGATTCGCCGAGATCGAGGTCGACCTCACCCCGGCGAAGCTGCGTCTGCGCCGGATCACCGGCCTCCTCGCGCTATTGGTGATCCTGGCGGTCCTGCTCCTGGCGAGCGTCGCCGTCGGGTCACGGCCGCTGAGCTTCGGCGAGATCTGGCACGGTCTCCTCCCGCCGTACGACACGACCCCGACCGAGGCCGACCTGATCGTCCGCGACCTGCGTACGCCTCGAACCCTCCTCGGCCTCGTCACCGGCATCGCGCTCGGCCTCGCCGGCGGGCTCATCCAGGGACACACCCGCAACCCGCTCGCCGACCCCGGCATCCTCGGCGTGAGCGCCGGGGCCGCCTGCGCGGTGGTCCTGGCGATCACGTTCCTGGGGGTGACGAGCCCGGTCGGCTACATCTGGTTCGCGCTCGCAGGCGCGCTGATCACCAGCCTCGCCGTCTTCGGGCTCTCCTCTGTCGGGAGCGGCAGCCCCTCACCGGTCTCCCTCGTCCTCGGCGGCGCCGCGGTGGCGGCCTTCCTCTCCGCCATCACCTCCGCCGTGGTGCTGCTCGACCAGACCACCCTCGACGCCTACCGCTTCTGGATCGTCGGCTCGGTCGCCGGCAGAGGGCTCGAGATCCTGGTGCCGCTGCTGCCCTTCTTCGCCCTCGGCTTCATCCTCGCCATGGTCAACGCTCCCGGGCTCAACGTCCTCAGCCTGGGCGAGGAGGTCGCCCGCTCGCTCGGCACCAACGTCGCGCTGAACCGAACCCTCGGGATCACCGCGATCACCCTGCTCGCCGGTGCGGCCACCGCGGCCTGCGGGCCGATCGCGTTCATCGGCCTCGCCGTGCCCCACATCGCGCGGGCGTTCACCGGGCCGGACTACCGGTGGCTGCTGCCGTGCTCCGCCCTGATCGGCGCCGTCATGCTCATCACCTGCGACATCCTCGGCCGGGTCGCCGCGCGCCCCGGAGAGCTGCAGGTCGGCATCGTCCTCGCCCTGGTGGGCTCGCCGTTCTTCATCGCTCTCGTACGCCGCCGGAAGCTGGTGACCCTGTGACGACGCTCGTGCCCGGTCGTCCGCGCTTCGGGTGGGGGCCGGTGACGATGGTCTGGCGCCCCCGCCTGGTCGCGGTCAACGTCGGTCTCCTCGTGCTGGTCTTCCTGCTGGTGTGCCTCAACGTCGGCCAGGGCGACTACCCGATCAGCGTGCCCGACACGGCCAAGGTGATCCTCGGCGGTGGCAACGACGCCGAGCGCTTCATCGTCTGGGACCTGCGCCTGCCGCGGTCCGTGGTCGGCCTCCTCGTGGGCGCCGGCTTCGCGATGTCAGGGGCGATCTGGCAGTCGATCACCCGCAACCCGCTGGCCAGCCCGGACCTGCTCGGCATCACCGCCGGCGCCAGCGCCGGTGCGGTCGCGGTGATCGTCTTCGGCGGCACCGCCTTCCTGGGCACCACCATCGGCGTGCCGGCGGCGGCCATGGCGGGCGGTCTGCTGACCGGGGTCGTGATCTACCTGCTCGCCTGGCGCCGGGGTATCGAGGGCTTCCGGCTGGTCCTGATTGGGGTGGCCGTCAACGGCATCCTGCTCGCGCTGACCAACTGGATGCTCGTCATCGGCGAGATCTGGGACGCGCAGGAGGCGACCGTCTGGCTCAACGGGTCGCTCAACGGCCGGGGTTGGAGCGACGCCGTGCCCGCCGCCATCGCCCTTGGTGCCATCGGCACGGTCGCGCTGTCCTCGACCTTCCAGCTCTCAGCGCTCAAGCTGGGCGACGACACCGCCCGCGCGCTCGGCGTACGGGTGCAGCTCAGCCAGTCGGTCCTGCTGATCGCCTCCGTCCTGCTGGCCGCCATGTGCGTCACGGCCGCCGGCCCGATCGGGTTCATCGCCTTCGTCGCACCTCAGGTCGCGCTCCGCATCGCCCGCACGGCCGGGCCGCCGCTGCTCGCCTCGGCGCTCACCGGCGCCGCCCTGGTCGTCGGCAGCGACTACGTCGCGCGCGTGCTCCTGCCCGTCGAGCTCCCGGTCGGGATCGTCACCACCGCCATCGGAGGCCCCTTCCTGATGTACCTGATCATCCGCACCAACCGGAGGCTGTCGCGATGAGCGAGCACCAGATCACGGCCGAGGACCTGGTCCTCGGCTACGGCGACCGGATCGTCGCCGACGGGCTCACCACCGAGATCCCGTCCGGCAAGGTCACCACGATCATCGGCCCCAACGGCTGCGGCAAGTCGACCTTCCTGCGGGCCGTCGCGCGACTGCTCAAGCCCCGCTCCGGGCAGGTGCTGCTCGACGGCAAGGCGATCACCTCGATGCGCACCCGTGAGGTCGCGAAGGTGCTCGGCATGCTGCCGCAGTCGCCCACCGCCCCCGAGGGCCTCACCGTCGCCGACCTGGTGGCCAAGGGCCGTCACCCGCACCAGTCGTGGCTGCGCCAGTGGTCCAGCGACGACGAGACCGAGGTCGACGCGGCGCTTCGGCTGACCGGGATGCAGGAGCTCGCCGCCCGCCCCGTGGACGAGCTCTCCGGCGGGCAACGCCAGCGGGCGTGGATTTCGATGGCGCTGGCGCAGGAGACGGACATCCTGCTGCTCGACGAGCCGACCACGTACCTCGATCTCGCTCATCAGGTCGAGGTGCTCGACCTCGTGGACATGCTCCACGCCGACCTGGAGCGCACCGTCGTCATGGTCCTCCACGACCTCAACCTGGCCGTCCGCTACAGCGATCACCTGATCGTCATGCGCGAGGGGCGCATCGTCACCTCCGGCCCGCCCGACGAGCTCATCACCGCAGAGCTGCTCCGCGACGTCTTCGGCCTCGACAGCCAGGTGCTCGTCGACCCGGTCTCGGGCCGCCCGATGATCGTCCCGATCGGCGTACGCCGCTCCGCGCCCACCGTCCAGCACTGAACGTTCCCCGGAAGACCTGGGAACGCCATGATGAAAGGAAACCACGTGCGCAAGCACCTCACCGGCGTCGCTGCCATGCTCGCCGCCGCCCTCGTCCTCACCGCCTGCGGCAGCAGCTCCTCGGACTCGGAGGCCACCGCCGAGACCCGCGAGGTCAAGCATGCCAAGGGCGTGGCCGAGGTGCCTGTTGCTCCCAAGCGGGTCGTGGTCCTGGACACCGGGGAGCTCGACGACGCGCTCGCGCTCGGCGTGAAGCCCGTCGGTGCCGTACGCGTCGACGTGGCCACCGACTTCCTCAGCTACCTCGGCGACCAGACCGAGGGGATCGAGGAGGTCGGCACCATCTCCGAGCCCAACCTCGAGAAGATCGCGGCCCTCGACCCGGACCTCATCCTGTCCAGCACGGTCCGTCATGAGGCGATCTACGAGCAGCTGAACGCGATCGCCCCGACCGTGCTCGCCCCCGACCTCGGCGACACCTGGAAGGACAACTTCATGCTGTACGCCGACGCGCTCAACAAGACCGATGAGGCGAACAAGATGCTCGCCGACTTCGAGAGCGACGCCGCCGCGCTCGGTGAGACCGTCGGCGCCGGCAAGACCCTGTCGATCGTCCGGTTCCTCCCCGGCCAGATCCGGCTCTACTCCGACAAGTCCTTCTCCGGCGTCATCCTCGACGACATGGGCCTGACCGTTCCGGAGCAGGCGGTCGGCGAGGACACCTACCTCGAGATCTCGCCCGAGCAGGTCACCACCGCCCAGGCCGACCACCTCTACGTCAGCACCTACGGGCCGGAGGGCGACACCGACAAGGCCAAGGTGCTCGGCGGACCGCTGTGGCAGCGGATCCCCGCGGTCGAGGCCGGCCAGGTCCACGACATCAACGACGACCTGCTCAGCGGCATCGGCATCCAGGCCGCCCAGCAGATCCTCGCCCAGTTCAAGAAGGAGATCGGCTGAGCGTCCATGCGGTTCGACGAACGCTATATCGCCCGGGTCACGCTCGACCCGCGCCATGACACCGGCCGATATCCGTTCACCCTGCCGGTCGTCCGCGAGCTGGCCGGCGGGGACGGGATCGACTTCGACGAACGGGTCACGTTCCTCGTCGGCGACAACGGCACCGGAAAGTCGACGATCATCGAGGCGATCGCGGTCGCGTCGGGGTTCAACGCCGAGGGCGGCTCCACGTCGTTCCGGTTCGCCACCCGCGCGACCGAGTCGTCCCTCGCCGACTACATCATGATCCAGCGCGGGCTCAAGCGGCCGCGCACCGGCTACTTCCTGCGCGCGGAGTCGTTCTACAACGTCGCCACCGAGATCGAGCGCCTCGACCTGGACACCTCGGATGCCTACGGCGGCGTCTCGCTGCACGAGCGCTCCCACGGCGAGTCGTTCCTCGACCTGGTGATGCACCGGTTCGGGCCCGGCGGTCTCTACATCCTCGACGAACCCGAGGCCGCGCTCTCGGTCAAGGGCTGCCTGGCGCTGGTCGCGCGGATCATCGAGCTCGCCGACGAGAGATCCCAGTTCATCATCGCCACCCATTCCCCGGTCCTGCTCTCGGTGCCGGGAGCGAGGATCCTCCAGTTCGACGAGGACGGGCGTATCGGGCAGGTCTCCTACGACGACGCCGAACCGGTCAATCTGACCCGTCGGTTCCTGGCGGACCCGGCGAGATATCTGCGGTACGTCCTCGAGGACTGATGGCGTGGCCGCGGGGGTTCGCGGGCTGGTGCCTTGTGCCTGAGTTCCAGCGTGGGTGGGGCCAATACCGGGATTGGGTTGGGAGATTTAGAAGCAGGGTGTCTGGGTTGGGTGCCATTTGGGTGTCTTGCGGGCTTCCAGCAGCGGTCTGGCTTTGGGTTTGGGATACCTGTCCCTGATTGGGTTTGGTTGTTTTGCGTTGTGTGGTAGGCTCGGCGCAGGCGTAAACGTGAAGGCCGACCACCTCGAATGAGGCGTGCCCCTTCTGCCCGAGACACAACGGGTGTGGGGTAATCCAGGGGAACCAGGGGCGTGAACGCCGAGCTGCGAGGGTAAGTAATAGCCCGTACTGCCGGGCCTCCGAGACCAGCGAACCAAACACATCCGCATGCGCGGGTGTGAAGAGTTCGTACGTCGGGAGGTGACCGAGGTGACCACGCTGCAACAACCCCAACACCCTGTGCTGGGGGCCGTGGTCGCGATCACCGCCTCCCTTGATGCGGTTGCGGACGCGAACCCGGCGTTCATGGCCACCGATCAGAAGGCCGCCACCCTGGTCGAGATCGCCCGCGCGAAAGCGCAGCTGGCCGAGCTCAAGCTGCGGGTGCTCGCCGCCGCTGATGACGTCGCCGCCGAGAGTGCCGCCCGGGACGTCGCGGCCTGGCTCCATCACCACACCCACCAGCGCCCCGAAGCCCTGCGCGCCGACGTCCGGCTCGCTCAGGCCCTGGACCGGACCTACACCCTGGTCGCCGCGGCGATGCGCGCCGGCGCCTGCAACCCGGCCCAGGCCCAGGTGATCGTCGACGCCCTCGACGACCTCCCGACCGACCTCGACCCCGAGATCAAGACGAAGGCCGAAGAAGCACTGGTTGCCTACGCGACCCAGTTCGACCCGACCCAGCTGCGCCGTCTGGGGCGCCGGATCCTGGATCTGATCGCCCCGGAGATCGCTGAGGCCGAAGAAGCCCGACGGCTCGCGGCCGAGGAAGCCCACGCCCGGAAGAAGACCCGGCTGGCGATGCGCCGTCTCGGGGACGGCACCACCCGCATCTCCGCGGTGGTCCCGGACGCGGCCGCTGACCGGCTGGCCACCAACCTCGAAGCCTTCGCCTCACCCCGACGCGACGACGGCACCCGCACCGATACCGGCGAGTACCTGCCCTACGACCGGCGCCTGGGACGCGCGTTCTGCCAGCTCCTCGAAACCCTCGACCCATCCCGGCTCCCCATCCACGGCGGCGATGCGACCACGGTGATCGTCACGATCGACATCGACCAACTCCGCAAGGAAGCCGGCATCGCCCAGATCATCGGCGGCAGCCCGATCACCGCCGCCGAAGCACGACGCCTGGCCTGCACCGCAGGCATCATCCCCGCCGTCCTCGGGGGCGCCTCCGAGGTCCTCGACTTCGGCCGCAAGGAACGCTTCTTCACCGCCGCCCAACGCCGAGCCCTGCTGCTGCGGTCGGCGACCTGCGAGGCCGAGGGCTGTGACATCCCCGGCACCTGGGCCGAGGCCCACCACTGGATCGCCTGGGCCCAAGGCGGCCTGACAGACATCGATAACGCATCACTGCTCTGTGCCCATCACCACCACCGCGCCCACGACGCGGCATACCTCCACGAACGCCTACCCAACGGCGACATCCGCTTCACCAGACGCACATGAGCCGACATCGTCGTGATGTCTTCGGGCAGTGTCCGGGGAATCTCGAGTCCCGAGCGGACAGTTCAGGGGCTGCCGGTCAGACCGCCAGCCCTGAAAACGTTGAGCACGCCCGGCCCCCTTGGTGACCCGATGGTGTCCCGGTGATCTCTCACCTCGGAGTACTCGATGCCTTCGCCTCCTACATGCCTGCGCTGGCGGTCTTGGTCACGGGCACCCGCAATTCATGTTCGCGGGGCTCATCCCCGCGATCCCTGTCGACCTGGATGTGTCCGTCGGTACGGCAGGTCTAGCTGGCCTCCGCGTTCGCCATTGGGATCGTCGGTGGCGCCTCCCGTGATGCCCCTTTCCTTGGGCACCCGGGGTGGGTCGCGGCCGTGCTCATGGCGCTGGCTCTCCTGGTCATGCTGCAGTCAGGGCTAGCGCTGACGACGGCAGTCCTCGGACATCGCTTCTAGTGCGCCTCGTGCTCCCGGTGGACCGAGGCCTCGCCGTCGAGCTCGAGGACGATCACGGTGCACAGCGGGTCGAGGTCGTCGTCGGTGGTGAAGACGTACTCCCAGCCGGGGACCTCGTGGAGCCCGCCGATGCGCTGATGGTCGAGCTCGGCGCCGGTCCCGAGGACGTACGCCTTGAGGACCTGGTTGCGCAGGCCGCGGACCACGACGTAGTCGTTGGGCCGGTCGAGGACGTAGAGGAACAGGGTCCGGCCGTCGGCCGAGATGGCGGTCGGGCCGTAGAAGTGGCCGTGGGGAAGACCGCGGCGGATGTCGCGGACCGCGGGGGAGTGGCGCGCGATCCAGTCGCCGAGCGCCTCGAGCCGCTCGGTCTGCTCGGGCGTGATGGTGCCGTCCTCGCGTGGCCCGACGTCGAGCAGCAGGTTGCCGCCACCGCCGATGGTCTCGACGAAGGTGCGCACGAGCTGGCGCGGTGACTTGTGGTTGTCGTCCTGCGGCTGCCAGCCCCAGGAGTCGTTGATGGTCAGGCAGAGCTCCCACGGGCCGTCCGGCGGCACGATCGGAACGCCCTGTTCCGGGGTCACGTAGTCGCCGTGGCCGAGCATCCGGCCGTTGACGACCATCTCGGGCGCGAGCTCGCGCAGCTCCGCACGCAGCTCCCGCATCCGCCACTGCCGCTCGTCGCGCTCCCATTCACCGTCGAACCAGAGCAGATCCGGCCGGTAGCGGGTCACCACCTCCCGGATCTGGGCTCGGTGGAACTCCAGGTAGCGCTCCCAGCGCTCGGGCTCCTCGTCGCCTGGGCGCGGGACGGCGTACGGGTTGTCCTGGACCACGGGATGCTGGACGGCCGGACGCACCGTCGCGTAGTCGGGATGGGACCAGTCGAGGTGGGAGAAGTAGATGCCGACCTTCAGCCCCCGGCGGCGTACGGCCTCGACGAACTCGGCGACGAGGTCGCGGCCCGCCGGGGTCCTGGCGACCACGGAGAGGTCGTTGGCGTCGGTGTCGTAGAGCGCGACCCCGTCGTGGTGCTTGGCGGTGAGCACGGCGTACGTCGCCCCGGCCCGCTCGAAGAGGTCCGCCCAGGCGTCGGCGTCGAACTTCGAGGCGGTGAAGCCGTCGAGCTGGGCCATGTAGTCGGCGTAGGGGACCCGGCCGTCGTAGAACGACCAGGACTCGGCGACGCCGTCGACGCTGTAGATGCCCCAGTGGACGAAGATGCCCAGCTGGGCCTCGGGGAACCAGGAGGCGATCGGCATGCCCGCTACCCCTCGTGCCCGGCGACGGCGGCGCGGGTGTGCGCGAGGGCGTGCTCGCGCAGGGTGGTGCCGCCGCCGGTGACGATGCCGATGCTGAAGCCGTCCCACATCGCCCGCAGCCGCTCGGAGAGGGCCTCCCGCTCGGGCACCTCGGGAAGCGCCGCGGCGAAGAGCCGGACCAGGTCGGCATGCCACTCGTCGTCCATCGCGCGCTGCGCGGCGGCGAGTTCGGAGTCGTACGGCGCTCGTGCCCACAGCTCGAGCCAGAGGAGCCAGCGCGGGTCGCGTTCGTCGAGGGCGAGGTAGACGTCGGTGAACGACACCAGCGCGTCGACACCTCCGGAGCGGTCCTTCTCGGCCTTCTCCAGGATCGGCGCCCGCTGTGCTGCGTACTCGTTCTCGCTCCATCGCAGGGTCTCGAGAAGCAGGCCGTTGCGGGTGCCGAAGTAGTAGAGGAGGTGGCCGCCGCTGGTGCCCAGGCGGGCGGCGAGGGAGGCCATCGTCACCTTGGCGAGCCCCTGCTCGGCCACCATCTCCAGCGTGGCCGCGAGCACCTGCTCGCGCGGTCGTTCCAGGCGTCTGTTGGAGCGTGTACGCGTCACCTCGACAGTGTCTCCTTGTGCTCGCGGGGTGAAATCTTCGGTCCCACCCCTTGACTCTAGCGGTGATCTGGGTCACTTTGAATGCCGTTCAAAGTTTTGTACAGCGTTCAAAACACGCTGTACCCTCATCACAAGGAGACCCGCGATGATCGAATCCATGCAGGTGAGCCCCGACGGGGTGAAGCCGGCGCAGGCACGGCGGCGGCTCGCGCGGGTGCTCGGACCCGGCGCCGCGGTCCTGCTGGTGCTGTCGTGCATCACGCCCGCCTCGAGTCTGTTCATCATCGTGCCGGAGCTGTTCGCGACGCAGGGGAGCGGCGCGGTGCTGGCCGTCGTGGCCGGCTTCGCGGTCTCGATCGCGATCGCCGCGTGCTACGCCGAGCTCGGCACCCGCACCGCCAGTTCCGGCGGCGAGTACGCCATGGTCACCCAGACCCTCGGCAAGTCGATGGGCTGGCTGACGTTCTCGCTGGCAGGCGTGCTGCTCTGGCTGATCCCGCCGATCTTCGCCCTCGGCACGGCCGACTACCTGGCCGACCTGGTGGAGCTGCCGCGGGCCGCGACCGGCGCGATCGTGATGCTGCTGTCGACCGCCACGGCGATCCTCAACATCAAGGCGAACGCCGTCGTCACCGGCACCTTCCTCGCCCTCGAGATGATCGCCGCCGTCGTCGTCACCGTGCTCGGGCTCGGCCACATCCAGCGCGGCCCCGGCGAGCTGGTCTCGCCGCACGTCATCGGTGAGAACGGCCTGGAGCCCTTCACCCTGGCGATCCTCATCTCGGGTCTCGCCGTGAGCACGTTCCTGGTCAGCGGCTTCGGCACCACCGTCTACCTCTCCGAGGAGATCGTCGACCCGCGTCGCAACGTCGCCCGCGTCATCTTCTGGACCCTCGGCCTGGGCGGCCTCGTCATCCTCATCCCGACCGTGACGACGGTCCTCGCGGTCGACGACCTCAGCGACCTCGCCTCGGGCAACTTCTCCCAGTGGGTCGCCGCCTGGGGCGGCGAGCGGGTCGCGGTCGGCGTGAACGTCGCCATCGCCATCGCGATCCTCAACGCCGTCATCGTGATGGTGCTGCAGAACGCCCGGGTCGTCTACGCCTCGGCGCGTGACCGCTCCTGGCCCGCACCGGTGAACGGCGTCCTCACCAAGCTGCACCCCCGCTACGCCACCCCGTGGCTGGCCACCCTCGTCATCGGCATCCCCGGCGCGATCCTCGCCGGCGCCGTCGAGATCGAGGCGCTGCTCGGGGTGACCTCGGTGGTCATCTCCACGATGTACGTCGTCGTGGCGATCGCCGCGCTCCGCGCCCGTCGCCGAGGTCCCGCTGTCGAGGGCTGGCGGATGCCGCTGTGGCCGCTGCCGCCGCTGGTCGTCATCGGCGCGATCGGCTACGCGCTGGCCGGCTCCGCGCGGATGGACATCCTGATCACGGCCGGTGTCGTCGTCGCCGCCCTCGCCTACTACTACCTCTACCTCGCCCGTCGTCCCGGCGAGCGGTTCCTGGTCGTCGACCCGACCGAGGATTAGAAACATCCACCCATCACGAGAATCGAACGAGAGAGAAGAACGCCATGGCTCGCTACGGAACCCAGTTCGGCCCCGACATCACCTTCCTGGGTGTCGACCGGTGTGACTGGGCCGACCCCGCGACGTACGAGGGTGCCGACGTGGTCATCCTCGGAGCTCCCTTCGACGGAGGTACGTCGCACCGGTCGGGCACCCGGTTCGGCCCGCAGTTCATCCGGCAGACCTGCTACCTGCCCCACGACGGGTCGCGGCCCTCGCTCGCGATGCGGGTCGACGCGCTGCGGGACCTGAAGGTGCTGGACGCGGGTGACGTGGAGATGTACTCCGGCGACGCCGAGCGTTCGGTGCGTGACCTCCAGGAGGCCGTGCACGCGGTGACGAGCAACGGCGCCATCCCGCTGGTGCTGGGCGGCGACCACACGATCGCCTGGCCCGACGCCGCCGGCGTCGCCCAGCACCTCGGTCAGGGACGCGTCTCGATGATCCACTTCGACGCCCACGCCGACACCGGCGACATCGAGTTCGGCTCACTGATCGGGCACGGCCAGCCGATGCGCCGGCTCATCGAGTCCGGGGCGCTTCGCGGCGACCGGTTCCTGCAGATGGGGCTGCGCGGCTACTGGCCCGAGCCGGAGACGCTGGACTGGATGGCCGAGCAGGGCATGCGGTCCTACGAGATGACCGAGATCGTGCACCGCGGTCTAGAGGAGTGCCTCACCGAGGCGTTCACCATCGCGACCGACGAGTGCGACGGGGTCTTCCTCTCGGTCGACATCGACGTCTGCGACCCCGGCCACGCGCCCGGCACCGGCACCCCGGAGCCGGGCGGCCTGACCGCGCGTCAGCTGCTCGACTCGGTCCGCCGGATCGCCTACGAGCTGCCGGTGGTCGGGATCGACGTCGTCGAGGTCTCACCGCCCTACGACCACGCCGACATCACCTCGTTCCTCGCCAACCGGGTCGTCCTCGAGGCGCTCTCGGGCATCGCCCGCCGTAAGCGCGACGAGGCCGACGGGACCCGCTGGGACCCGAGCCTTCCGCTGCTCGCCCAGCGCCCTGACCGGCGGCCCACCGACACTGACAAACAGGAGAACTGACATGACCACCCACGACGTGATCGTGGTCGGCGCCGGTGTGACCGGCCTGACCGCGGCCTGGCGACTGGCCCAGGCGGGCCAGGACGTGCTCGTCCTGGAGGCGCGCGACCGCGTCGGCGGCCGGCTGCGTACCGAGGCACACGGTGCGCCCGGGGCAGAGGCCGACTTCGAGATCGGCGGCCAGTGGGTCTCGCCGGACCAGGACGCCCTGATCGGGATCCTCGACGAGCTAGGCCTGCCGACCTACCCGCGCTTCCGCGAGGGCGAGTCGCTCTACGTCGACAAGGCGGGGGTGGCGCACCGCTTCGCCGACGACCTGCCGGTCGGGGCGGCCACCACAGCCGCCATCGCGCAGCTGACCAAGACGCTCGATGGCCTGGCCGCCGCGATGGACCCGGCCCGGCCGTGGGAGCTCGACGACGCCGACCACCTTGACAGCGTCTCGTTCCGTGCCTGGCTCGAGCAGCAGTGCGACGACCCGGTCGCCGTCGACAACATCGCCCTTTACATCGGGCCGGCGATGCTGACGAAGCCCGCCCACTCGTTCTCCGCGCTCCAAGCCGTGCAGATGGCCGCCAGCGCGGGGTCGTTCAGCAACCTCGTCGACGCCGACGTGATCCTCGACCGCCGGGTCGTCGGCGGCCTGCAGCGGGTGCCGCTGGCCCTGGCCGAGCGGCTGGGGGACCGGGTACGCCTCGGGCAGGACGTCACGCTGGTGGAGTGGGACGAGGACGGCGCCGTCGTCCACGTCGGCACCGAGATCCACGCCGCGCACCGGCTGGTCCTCGCGGTGCCGCCGACCCTGGTCAAGCGGATCCGGTTCAGCCCCGAGCTGCCGGCCGAGCACCGGATCGCTCGCGAGCACCAGTCGTTCGGGCTGGTCATCAAGGTGCAGGCGCAGTACGAGACGCCGTTCTGGCGTGCCGACGGCCTCAGCGGCACCGGCTTCGCGCCGTGGCAGCTGGTCCACGAGGTCTACGACAACACCCCCGAGGGCGAGCAGCGCGGAACGCTGGTCGGTTTCGTCTCCGACGAGCGCGCGGACGCGGTCGGCCGGCTCTCCGACGCCGAGCGCCGCCGCCAGGTGCTCGAGTCGCTGGCGGCGTACTTCGGGGATGTGGCGCTCGAGCCGCTCACCTTCGTCGAGAGCGACTGGCAGCACCAGGAGCTCACCGGCGGTGCGTACGGGACGA
This sequence comes from Nocardioides sp. NPDC023903, assembly GCF_040639295.1. Classification (NCBI taxonomy): domain Bacteria; kingdom Bacillati; phylum Actinomycetota; class Actinomycetes; order Propionibacteriales; family Nocardioidaceae; genus Nocardioides; species Nocardioides sp. NPDC023903. The sequence continues at coordinate 97,545 of NZ_JBEZZS010000012.1, forward strand.
GCTTCGACCTGGGCGGCCTGACCCGCTGGGGTGCGGTGCTGCGCGAGCCGCTGGGGCCGATCGAGTTCGGCAGCAGCGATGTCGCCGGCCACGGCTTCCAGCACGTCGACGGGGCCGTACGTGTGGGCGAGGAGATCGCTCGCCGGATCGACGGCCGCTGACCGAGAGGTCTGCCTGAGGTCTGCCCGGATGCAACGTGATCGCAGCGAAGCGACGCCTAGCCTCCGACCTGGCGCGCTCATCGTGGGGGTGAGCGCGCCACCCCTCGAGAAAGGTCCACCCTTCGTATGCGCCTCCTCATCATGGGACCGCCCGGTGCCGGCAAGGGCACCCAGGCCGCCGTCATCGCCGAGCGTTTCGCCGTGCCGGCGATCTCCACCGGCGACATCTTCCGGACGAACGTCGCCCAGCAGACCGCGTTGGGCGTGGCAGCACAGACGTACATGCACGCGGGCGAGTACGTCCCGGACGAGATCACCAACGCCATGGTCGCCGACCGCCTCGCCGAGCGTGACTGTGCCGGCGGGTTCCTCCTCGACGGCTATCCGCGCACCCCGCAGCAGGTCGCCGAGCTCGATTCGCTCCTCGAGTTCTCCGGCGTCGGGCTCGACGCTGTGGTGCTGCTCGAGGCGGACCCCGACGAGCTGGTGAGCCGGCTCCTGGCTCGGTCCGGGGAGCAGGGCCGCGCCGACGACACCGAGTCGGTCATCCGCCGGCGGCTGGAGGTGTACGCCGCCGAGACCGGGCCACTCAGCGACGAGTATGCCGAGCGCGACCTGCTCGCGATCGTCGACGGCCTCGGTCCGGTCGACGAGGTCACCGAGCGGATCCTGACCGCCCTGACGGCGATGTCAGCTCAGCGGACGGCGACCTCGGCGCCGTAGCGCTCGACGCAGAACGCCGAGAGCCGCTCGGCCAGGGCCGCGAGCGCCTCGGCGGCGTGGTGCTGCGGGTCCCAGGCGGCGTACAGCCTGATCCGGACCCTCCCCGGCGGTGCCTCGATGTGCAGCGGCACCAACCCGAAGCGCGGGTCGTCGGAGACGACCGCGATCCCGCGGCCCGAGGCAGCGAGCGCCTGCGCGACCTGGGCGTTGGACACCTCGAGGACGTCGCCGTAGCCCACGGCGGCGTCCTCGACCGCTGCGTCCAGGAGCGGCCGCGGCCGCAGGTCCTCGGTGAGCAGCACGAGCGGCCGCGCCACCAGATCGCGTACGTCCACGGACCCCCGCCCCGCCCACGGGTCGTCGGGCCGGACATAGGCCCACACCGGCAGCACGGCGAGGGCGCGCGAGGCCAGCGACCGGGCCGGCGGCCGGGTGACGATCGCCAGGTCGGCGCCGGCGCGGACGGCCGCGACCGCGCCGCGCGGGTCGAGCTCGCGGACCATCGCGACCGGGTCGTCGGGCCCGAGCGTCGCCAGGAACGGCGCGAGCACGTCGGTGAGCGTCGTGGAGGGCACGGCGAGATGGAGCTCGTCGAGCCTGCCGGAGGCGAGCACCTCGACGGCGCGTTCGAGGTCGTCGGCGTGTGCGAGCAGGTCGCGGGCGCGGGGGAGGAGATCCTCGGCCGTCCGGGTGAGGCGCAGCCGCCGTCCCTCCCTTGCGAAGAGCGGCACGCCCAGGTTCGCCTCGAGCTGACGAAGCTGCCGCGACAGGACCGGCTGGGTCACGTGCAGCACCTCGGCGGCACGCGTCGCCGAGCCCGCGTCAGCGGTGGCGACGAAGTAGCGCAGCAGCCGCAGATCCATGCTCACGAGACATGATTGTAGTAGTCAAAAGGTCTTGGACGACATGTGTCGTGGAGGATCATGCTGAACCCATGACCGAGCCCTCGACCCTCGAACAGTCCCGTCTCCTGCGTACGCCGCTTCCCGGCCCGCGCTCCCAGGAGCTCATGGCCCGCAAGGTAGCGGCCGTGAGCCGGGGTGTGGCCACGACCATGCCCGTCTTCGCCGCCCGCGCGGCCGGCGGGATCGTCGAGGACGTCGACGGCAATCGCTTCATCGACCTCGGCTCCGGCATCGCGGTGACCACCGTCGGCTCCAGCGCCGCCAGGGTGGTCGACGCCGTCGCCGACCAGGTCGCGGCCTTCACCCACACCTGCTTCATGGTCACGCCCTACGAGGGCTACGTGGCCGTCGCCGAGCAGCTCGCCCGGCTCACTCCCGGCGACCACGATAAGCGCACGGCGCTGTTCAACTCCGGCTCCGAGGCCGTCGAGAACGCGGTCAAGATCGCCCGCTCGTACACCGGCAAGGACGCGGTCGTCGTCTTCGACCACGCCTACCACGGGCGCACCAACCTCACCATGGCGATGACCGCGAAGAACATGCCCTACAAGCACGGCTTCGGGCCCTTCGCCGGCGAGGTCTACCGCGCGCCGATGTCCTACCCGTTCCGCGACGCCCCCGAGATCGACGGCAAGCTGGCTGCGGCCCGGGCGACCTCCCTCATCGAGACGCAGGTCGGTGCCGAGAACCTCGCCGCCGTCGTGATCGAGCCGGTGCAGGGCGAGGGCGGCTTCATCGTCCCGGCGCCAGGCTTCCTCTCCGCGCTGGCGGAGTGGTGCCGCGCCAACGACGTGATCTTCGTGGCCGACGAGGTGCAGTCCGGCTTCGGCCGCACCGGCACCTGGTTCGCCGTCGAGCACGACGACGTCGTCCCGGACCTGGTCGTCAGCGCCAAGGGCATCGCCGGTGGTCTGCCGCTCTCCGCGGTGACCGGCCGCGCCGACGTCATGGACGCCGTCCACCCCGGCGGTCTGGGCGGCACCTACGGCGGCAACCCGCTCGCCTGCGCCGCCGCGCTGGCCGTGATCGAGACCATCGAGGCCGAGGACCTGCTCACCCGGGCCCGCGCGATCGAGGAGCGTCTCCTCGGCCGGCTCCGTGACCTGCAGGCGGGCGACCCGCGCATCGGTGACGTACGCGGCCGGGGCGCGATGATCGCCGCCGAGTTCGTGGACCCGGCCACCGGCAACCCGGATGGTGCGGTGGCCAAGGCCGTCGCCGCCTACGCTCACAGCCAGGGTGTCATCACCCTGACCTGTGGCACCTGGGGCAACGTCATCCGCTTCCTGCCCCCGCTGAGCATCTCCGACGAGCTGCTCGACGAGGCCCTGGACGTACTCACGACCGCACTGGAGGAGACCAAGTGACCACGAGCACCCAGCCGATGAACACCGAGCCCAGCTACCTCGACGCCCTCGAGCCCGGCAGCGGAGTCCTCGTCGGCGGCCGGTGGCGTCCGGGCGGCGCCGGCGTCTTCGCGGTCGAGAACCCCGCCACCCGTGAGCTCGTCGCCGACGTCGCCGACGGCAGCACCGAGGACGCGACCGCGGCCGTCGACGCTGCCGCCGCGGCACTTCCCGCGTGGTCGGCGCTGCCGCCGCGGACCCGCAGCGACCTGCTCAGCCGCGTACGCGACCTGATGCTGCGCGACGCCGACGAGCTCGCCGCCCTGATCGCGCTCGAGAACGGCAAGTCCCTGGCCGACGCCCGCGGCGAGGTCGTGTACGCCGCCGAGTTCTTCCGCTGGTACGCCGAGGAGGCCGTACGTCCGCACGGCGACTTCGGTCCCTCGCCGGCCGGCGGCACTCGCACCATCGTCACCCACAAGCCGGTGGGCGTGGCCGCCCTCGTGACGCCGTGGAACTTCCCGGCCGCGATGGCCACCCGCAAGATCGCCCCGGCCCTCGCGGCCGGCTGCACCGTCGTGCTCAAGCCCGCCGCCGAGACGCCCCTGACGGCCCTCGCGGTCGCCCGGCTGATCGCCGAGGCCGGCGTGCCCGACGGCGTCGTCAACGTGGTGCCCGGCCTGGACGCTCCCGCCATCGTCAGCACCTGGCTCGCCGACGTACGCGTCCGCAAGATCTCCTTCACCGGCTCGACCGGTGTCGGCCGCATCCTGCTCCGCCAGGCCGCCGACCGGGTCGTGAACACCTCGATGGAGCTCGGCGGCAACGCGCCGTTCGTGGTGACCTCGAGCGCCGACGTGGCCGCTGCGGTCGAGGGCGCGATGGTCGCCAAGTTCCGCAACGGGGGACAGGCCTGCACCGCGGCCAACCGGCTCTACGTCCACGCCGACGTCGCCGAGGAGTTCACCGCCCGCCTCGGTGCGGCCGTGGAGGCGCTCCGGGTCGGCCCCGCCGAGCAGGGCAGCGACATCGGCCCGCTCATCTCCGCGAAGGCGTACGCCACCGTCACCGGCCTCGTCGACGCCGCCGTGGCCGCCGGAGCCGTGATCGCCCACCGCGCCGAGGTCCCCACCTCGGAGGGCTACTTCTACGCGCCCACGGTCCTGACCGACGTACCGGCCGACTCGCCGCTGCTGCGCGAGGAGATCTTCGGGCCGGTGGCCCCGATCGTGGTCTGGAACGACACCGAGGAGCTGCTGGCCTCCGTCAACGACACCGAGTTCGGCCTGGCGGCGTACGTCTTCGGCGAGATGGGCGAGGCGCTGCACGTGGCCGAACGGATCGACGCCGGGATGGTCGGGGTCAACCGCGGCCTCGTCTCCGACCCGTCGGCGCCGTTCGGCGGGGTGAAGCAGAGCGGCATCGGGCGCGAGGGCGCGCGGGCCGGGCTGGAGGAGTACCTGGAGACGCAGTACCTCAGCGTCGCCTGGTGATTGGCATCACGCCCGCCCCATCCATGATGATGTGACTCAGGCCACCCGCACACCCTGCGGGTGGTTCCTCGGGACAGCCTCACCCGGCAGTCCCGGCACAACGCTCCAGACGGACCACCAGCGCCGCCCGGCAGATTGAGGAGTCACCCATATGACCGCAGTGTTCGAGCCCGGGACCTCGTTCGAGGCCTATGACCTGGCAGACCGCTATCGAGTCGGAGCCGGCCCGGTGTTGCTCACCGGGATCCAGGCGATCGCGCGGATGCTCGTCGAGCAGCGCGCACTCGACCAGCGCCGCGGCCTGCGGACCGGCACCTTCATCTCCGGCTACCCGGGCAGCCCGCTCGGTGGTCTCGACCAGCTGCTGCTGGGTCTGCCGAAGGAGATGGCCGACGCCGACATCACCGTGGTCCCCGGCCTCAACGAGGAGCTCGCCGCGACCGCGGTGTGGGGTTCGCAGTCGGCGGTCACCCTCGACACCGAGCGCTACGACGGCGTGACCGGGGTCTGGTACGGCAAGGGTCCCGGTGTCGACCGCGCGCTCGACGCGATGCGTCATGCCAACATGTACGGCGCCCACCCCACCGGCGGCATGCTGATGCTGGTCGGCGACGACCCGGCCGCCAAGTCGTCCACCGTGCCCGCGGTCAGCGAGCGCACCCTGGCCTCGCTCGGCATCCCGGTGCTGTTCCCGCGCAACGCCGCCGAGATCGTCGAGTACGGCATGGAGGGCATCGCCCTCTCCCGCGCCTCCGGCTGCGTCGTCGCGCTCAAGATCGTCGCGGACGTCGCCGACGGCGCCTGGGTGGTCAACCCGGAGATCGGCGTCCTCGACCCGGTCACGCCCAAGACCCAGTGGGAGGGCGTTCCCTACACGTACGAGCCGACCAAGATCGAGCTCTTCCCCGACCGGATCGTCGGCGCCGAGGCGAAGCTCTACGGCCCCCGGATGGGCGTCGTGAAGGCGTACGCCGCCGAGAACCGGCTCAACCGGATCGAGGTCAAGGCGCCGAACGCCAAGGTCGGCATCGTCGCCTCCGGCTCGTGCTACGACTCGATGCGCCAGGGCCTGAAGGACCTCGGCCTCGGCCACGACGACCTGATGGCCGCCGGTGTCCGGGTGCTGCGCCTGGGCATGATGTGGCCGGTCGAGCCGACCATCGTCTCGGAGTTCGCCGACGGGCTCGAGGAGATCATCGTCGTCGAGGACAAGACCTCCTTCATCGAGCAGGGCATCCGCGAGATCCTCTACGGCGAGCCGTCGGCTCCCGTCATCATCGGCAAGAAGGACCGCAACGGCGTTCCGCTGGTGCCGCTCGACGGTGAGCTGACCGCCGGCCGCCTGCTCGCGCCGCTGCGCCGTGCGCTGAAGGGCCACGCCCAGCTGAAGGCCGCCGGGCCCGCCCGGATCGACCTGCCGCTGCTCTCGACCTCGCGCACGCCGTACTTCTGCTCCGGCTGCCCTCACAACCGCTCGACCGCACTCCCGGATGGGAGCCTGGGTGGCGGCGGCATCGGCTGCCACACCCTGGTGACCGCCTCGCAGCGCGAGGACAGCGCGGTCGTCGGCATCACCCAGATGGGCGGCGAGGGCTCGCAGTGGATCGGGCAGGCCCCCTACAGCCACGCCGGCCACACGTTCCAGAACGTCGGTGACGGCACCTTCTTCCACTCCGCGCAGCTGGCCATCCAGGCGTGCGTCGCGGCCGGGGTCAACATCACCTACAAGCTGCTCCACAACGACGTCGTCGCGATGACCGGTGCCCAGAAGCGGCAGGGCGAGGTCGCGATGGCACAGCTGACCCACAAGCTGATGAACGAGGGCGTCAAGGCGATCATCGTCGTCGCCGACGAGCCCAAGCGCTACCGCCGCGCCCACTTCCCCGCAGGCGTACGTCTCTGGCACCGCGACCGCCTCGACGACGCCCAGCGGGACCTGCGCGAGGTCGAGGGCGTGACCGTCCTGATCTATGACCAGCACTGCGCCGCCGACGCCCGGCGTCAGCGCAAGCGGGGCACGATCGAGGCCCGCAACACCAAGATCGTGATCAACGAGGCCGTGTGCGAGGGCTGCGGCGACTGCGGCGTGAAGTCCAACTGCCTCTCCGTGCAGCCGGTCGAGACCGAGCTGGGCCGCAAGACCCGCATCGACCAGACCTCGTGCAACACCGACTACACCTGCGTCGAGGGCGAGTGCCCCTCTTTCATGGCCGTCGAGACCGACCCGACCGTCAAGAAGGCGAAGAAGTCGACCCCCGAGCCGCCGACGGTGGCCGACCCGGGCTACGGCGAGCTGGAGCGGACGTACGGCGTCTTCATGGCCGGCATCGGCGGCACCGGCATCGTCACGGTCAACCAGGTGCTCGCGACCGCCGCGCTGCGCGCCGGCTTCGGCGTGGAGTCGCTCGACCAGGTCGGGATGAGCCAGAAGGCGGGCCCGGTGACGGCTCACCTGCGGTTCGGCCCGGGCGCGATCGATCCGTCCAACCGGGTCACTCCGGGGTCGGCCGACGCTCTGCTCGGCTTCGACCTGCTCACCCTGGCCGAGGGCAAGAACCTCGCCTACGGCAACCCGGCGCTGACCCGGGCGGTCGTGTCGACCAGCAAGACGCCGACCGGGCCGATGGTCTACGACAAGGACATCGCCTACCCGGCCGACGACGAGCTGCTCACCCGGGTGAACGGCGCGACGTCCTCGCTGCGCGCCTTCGACGCGCTCGCCGCCGCTGAGACCCTCTTCGGCAACACAGCCGCGGCCAACTTCCTGCTGGTCGGCGCCGCCTACCAGGCCGGCGCGCTTCCGATCCCCGCCGAGGCGATCGAGGAGGCCATCGGCATCAACGGGGTCGCGGTCAGCGCCAACGTCGCCGCCTTCCGCTGGGGCCGCGCCTCGGTCGCCGCGCCGGAGGAGTTCGCCAAGGTCACCGGCACCTCCACCGCGCCGGTCGAGCAGGTCGCCGTACCGGCTCTGGACGGAGCGTCGTTCGACGGCGAGGTGCGCCGCCTGGCCGAGGTCCGCGCGCCGAAGCTCGTCGCCTTCCAGAACCAGGCGACCGCCCGCGACTACGTCGAGACCGTCGACCGGATCTGGAACGCCGAGCGCGCGGTGACCACGGACACCCGCTTCTCCGAGGCCGTTGCCCGCTACCTGTTCAAGCTCACCGCCTACAAGGACGAGTACGAGGTCGCCCGGCTGCTCACCGCGCCGGCCGCTTTGGACGGTGTCCGTGCCGAGGTCCAGGGCAAGATCAGCTTCAAGCTCTCCCCGCCGGTGTTCGGGGCGTTCCTGAAGGGTCGCAAGATGACCTTCGGTCCGCGCACCCACTTCATGCTCCGCCTGCTGGCGACCATGAAGTTCCTCCGCGGCACGTTCCTCGACCCGTTCGGTCAGGCCCACGTACGCCGCACCGAGCGGGCCCTGCTCGCGCACTACTCCGCGCTCGTCACCGGCCTCGCCGCTGACCTCACCGAGGAGTCCTACGCCCGGGCCGTCCGCCTCGCGGAGCTCCCGGACATGGTGCGGGGCTACGAGAACGTGAAGATGCGCAACGTCGAGGCCTACCGCGAGGCGCTCGCCGCCGAGGGGATCGACCTGACGGTCTAGAGCACCTTGTGGGTGCTGGCCGGACCATCACCCACGCCGAACGCCTCTGCCAGCCTCGACGGCGCACCAGCGCTGTCGAGGCTGGCCTCCACCTTGCGGACGTTGCGTGCCGACGGGTAGGCGAAGTAGGCCATCAGGACCAGCGAGATGGCCCCGCCGATGACGTACGTCATCAGCTGTCCCTCGGTGAGGACGAAGGCCAGGGCGAGCGAGACGAGCGCGACGACCTCGCTGAGGACTAGCCGCAGGATCATCGACGTCTGGTGCTTCTGCAGGCCCTCGCTGGTCGCCTTCTCCGGCGCAGTCCCGGGCGTGACCGGAACGGTGCGGAAGCCGATCGCCGAGCACAGCACGGCCATGACCACGCCTGCCGCGACCTGCCCGCCGATGACGTACGCCGAGGGCAGCTGCAGGTCGGCGTCGGGGATGCTGAGCGCGACGATGACCCCCAGGCCCACGACCATGGTCATGAATGCGATCGCCATCATCTGTGCCGTACGTGCCAGTGGGGTGGTCATCTGAGCTCCTTCTCGGGCTTGCGGTCACGGCAATCTAGCCGACGCCGAGACCGGTCGTCGCGAGGCCACTCCGGCCCGAGGCGCTGTTCGCGCCCCGGGCCTCGTGAGCGGGTCAGCTCCGCCAGGTGATCAGCGCGTCGAGCGCCTCGATCCGATCCCCTGAGATCAGCAGCGGGTTGACCTCGAGCGACTCGAGCTCGTCGCCGAGAGCCACGGCGATCGCGCCGATCCTGGCCACCACGCCGGCGAGTGCGTCCAGGTCGACCGGAGCCTGGCCGCGGGCGCCCCGGAGAATGGCGGCGCTGCGCAGCGACTCGACCGCCTGTCGGGCTTCGGCCTCCGAGACGGGCAGCAGGCGGAGCTGGGAGTCGCCGAGGATCTCGACCCAGATGCCGCCCATCGCGACCGCCAGGGTGAGCCCCCACGACGGGTCGCGGACGACACCGACGAGGAGCTCCGTGCCACCCGAGCGCATCGGCTGAACGACGGTCGTGGTGCCGTCGTGGCCCGCCTTCGCGAGGGAGGCGGCGATCCGCGTCGCCGCGGCGTGAACCGACTCCGCGTCCTGCAACCCGAGCTCCACGCCGCCGAGGTCGCTCTTGTGCTCCAGATCGTCGGCGGCCGCCTTCAGCACCACGGGGAAGCCCACCTCCTCGGCGTGGCGCGCGGCCTCGTCGGGGGAGGTGGCCACCCGGGACGGCACCATCGGGATACCGTTGGCAGCAAGGAACGCGGACGCATGACGCTCGGTCCACGTCCCAGTGCGCGGTGGCAGCCCGTCCGCCACCGACACCTCGACCTCGACCGGCGCATCCGCACCGGCCTGATGGCGCCGGTAGGTCTGCGACCAGCGGACCGCGTGGCCCAGCGCCGTCATCCCGTGCTCGATGCCACCCGCGATCTGCGGGTAGCTCGCCGCCTCCCGAAGGGCCCGCCCCGTCTCGCTCACGTCGATCAGGACGTTGCCCACGATCACGACCGGCTTCGGCGAAGAACGGATCACCCCGGCCGTGTGCCGGTACGTCTCCACCGCGAGGTCGAAGTCGGGTGTCGTCCGGGGCATGTCCTGGAGCAGCATGATGACGTCGACACCGGGATCGGCGGCGACGACGCCGAGTGCCTTCGACATGAGCTGGCGGTCGAGCAGCACGTAGCCGGTGACGTCGAGCGGGTTGTTCGGCGTGGCGAAGGGTGGCAGCACCTCTCGTAGCGCTGCCGTGGTCGCCTCGGCGAACTCCGGCAGCTCGAGTCCCTCGTCCTCGGCGCGGTCGGAGATGATCTCGGAGGCGCCGCCCGAGGGGGTGACGACGCCGATCCGGTTGCCCGGGAGCGGGCCGGTCTCGGCGAGCATGCCGGCGGTGACCATCAGGTCCTCCAACGAGCCCACGCGGATCACGCCGAGCTGACGGAAGGCGGCGTCGACGGTCTTGTCGTCACCCACCAACGCACCCGTGTGGGCCTGTGCGGTCCGAGATGCCTTGGCGCTGCGGCCGATCTTGAGAGCCACGATCGGCTTGCCCGCCGCCAGCGCCCGCCGGGCGATCTCCGCGAACTCCTCCGGGTGCCGGATGCTCTCCAGGAAGAGCGCGATCACCTTGGTCTGCGGCGAGTCGACCAGCGCGTTCATCACGTCGGTCACCGACATCGCGGTCTCGTTGCCCATCGAGACCAGGAGCGAGATCCCGATGTTGCGGGCCTGGGCGAAGGCCAGCACGTTGCTGGCCAGCGCACCGCTCTGCAGCACGACCCCGACGGACCCACCCAGCAGCGGCGGCGGGATCGGCAGCCCGTACGGCGTGATCGAGTCGGCCGCGTTGATGAACCCGTTGCCGTTCGGGCCGAGGACGGTGAGGTCGTGCCTGCGGGCGATGTCGGCGACCTCCTGCTCGCGGACCGCGCCCTCCTCACCGACCTCGCCGTAGCCGGCGGTGAGGATGACGTAGTTCCGGATGCCGCGGGCAGCGCCCTCCTCGAGGACCAGCGGTACGACCTCGATCGGCGTCATGACGTAGACGAGGTCGACCGGTCCCGGGATGGCGGAGAGGCTGCGGTGGGTCTCGACACCGTGGACGACAGGCGTCTTGGGGTTCACCAGGTGCACGTCACCGGAGAAGCCGTGCTGGAGAAGGTTGTTGTAGGTGCTCAGTGACCAGCCCGACTTGTCGGTCGCCCCCACCAGGGCGACCGACTTCGGGCGGAAGAACTCCTGCAGTCGGTCGGCGTCGACGGTGCTCATGCCAACGACGCTCCCACCTTGACGTTGCCCTTGAGGAGATTTCGGGCGATCGTACGGCGCTGGATCTCGTCGGTCCCCTCGAAGATGCGCAGCAGCCGCAGCTCGCGGTACCAGCGCTCGAGCGGGAGCTCCTTGGTGTAACCCATCCCGCCGTGGATCTGGAGGACACGGTCGACGACGCGGTTGGCCATGTTCGTGCCGTACAGCTTCGCGATGGAGGAGGTGTGCCGGGCGTCCATCTTGTTCTCGACCTGCCACGCGGCGTGCAGGGTCAGCCAGCGGGCGGCCTCCAGCTCGACGGCGCTGTCGGCGATGTGGCCCTGGATGAACTGGTAGTTGGCGATCGCCTGGCCCATCGAGTGCCGGTTGTTGGCGTGCTCAATGGCCATCTCGAGCATGCGCTCCGCGGCGCCGATGGCCCCGGCCGGGATCATGAAGCGGCCGTTGCCGATCCACTGCATCGCCAGCTCGAAGCCCTTGCCCTCCTCGCCGAGGATGTGGTCGTTCGGGACGCGTACGTCCTGGAAGCTCAGCGCCGCCGGGCCCCACTCACCCATGGTCGGGATCGGCGTGGACTCCCAGCCCATCGCCCGGTCGACCAAGAAGCAGGTGACGCCGCCGTCGGCACCCTTCTCCGGGTCCGTGACGGCGAAGACCATCACGAAGTCGGCCTCGTTGCCGTTGGTGATGAAGACCTTCTCACCGTTGATCACCCAGTCGTCGCCGTCACGGACCGCCCTGGACCGGATGCTGCGGGCGTCGGAGCCGGCGCCGGGCTCGGTGATCGCGAAGCAGCTGCGGCGCTCACCCTCGATGGTGGGGATGAGGTACTCCTGCTTCTGCGCCTCGGTGCCGGCGTAGAGGATGTTGTCCGCGCTGCCGCCGAAGCGGAACGGCACGAAGGTGCGGCCGGCCTCACCGGCGATGATCGCCGACATCACCGCTCCCGCGGCCATGCCACCGTACTCCTCCGGGGTGTTGATGCCCCAGTAGCCGTACTTCCGGGCCTTGGCCTGCAGGTCCTTGAGCTGTCCCGGCTCGAGCGCGGGACGACCGTTGCGCTCGTTGAGGAGGACCTGGTCCTCCAGCGGCATCACCTCCTTGGTGACGAACTGGCGCACGGCCTCCTTGACTGCTCGATGCTCTTCTCCCAGCGCGAAGTCGATCATTGCCCGCTCCTTCGGTTAGAGTGAGTTTCTAGAATCGTTTTCTAGAATGGACTATGAGAAGAGTCACGCAGTAGCGGTTCGTCGTCAAGAGGAAATCCGCATATTGTGAGAAGATCCCGGCACCACGACGAGGAGTGAACGATGGCCCTAGAGGTCGAATCGCAGCGCCCGGGCGGGCGTCGCTGGGCGAAGACCGAGGAGACGCGCCGTCAGCTCCTGGACGCCTCGCGCGAGGTCTTCGCGGAGAAGGGCTACGCGGTGGCCAGCGTCTCCGACGTCGTGGCCCGTGCCGGCTCCAGCGTCGGGAGCGTCTACCACCACTTCGGTGGCAAGGAGCAGCTCTACCTCGCCCTGTGGGAGGAGTACGTCGACCGGCTGGCCGCGGCTGCGGCCGCCAGCGTCGCGAAGGCGCGCAAGAGCGGCGTCGAGGCGCCGCTCGACCAGTTCGAGGCGGGTGCGCTGGCCTACCTCGACGCGGTCTGGGAGGACCGCGAGCTGCTGCCGGTCTTCTACGCCGGCGACGGCCCGCCGGGATTCGAGATGATGCGCCGCCAGCGCAACATCGAGTGGATCCGTCGCAACCTGCAGGTGCTCGGCCTCGGCGTCAGCGACGAGAACCAGCTGCTCGGTGCGATCCTGACCGCGCTCATCGGTGAGGCGGCCCGGATGACGGCCGCGTGCGAGACCAAGCGCCAGGCTCGGCGGGTGGCTCGGCACGCGATCGCGTTGGCCCAACGCCTCTTCGTCGGGGAGGTCGCCGAGCCCGTGGCTCAGGTGGCCGAGTAGCTCCCGGGGAGCTTCGGAGGATCAGCGCCATGTGGCCAGCCCGCGGTCGATGACCACGGTGCCGTCCTCCTTCCAGGTCTGGAAGGCGGTCGTCACCTCGTCGACCCGCCAGATCGCGACCTGCAGGGTCTCGCCGGGAAGCACCGGCGCCGAGAACCGGCCGGCCATCGAGGCCATCGCGTCCCCATCGCCTCCAGCGATCGTGCCGATCAGCGCCCGGCCGGTGACCCCGTAGGTGCACAGCCCGTGCAGGATCGGCCGCTCGAAACCACCCCGCGCGGCGAAGCGCGGGTCCGAGTGCAGCGGGTTGCGGTCGCCGCTGAGCCGGTAGAGCAGAGCCTGGCCGGGCCAGGTCGGCATCGTCACCAGCTCGTCGGGATCGCGCTCGGGAATCGGCGAGGCGACTTTCGGCCCCGGGTCGCCGCCGAAGCCGCCCTCACCCCGGATGAACACGGAGCTGCGCGTGGTCACGACGGGTTCGCCCGTTGCCGGATCGACCGCCTCGGCCTGGCTCGCGACCAGGGCGCCCGAGCCCTTGTCGTACATGCCGGTCACCTGGGACGTGAGCGAGACGGTGCCTTCGGCGGTCAGCGGCCGGTGCAGGACGACCTCCTGTTCGGCGTGGACCAGCATGGCCGGGTTGAAGACGCCCATCCTCCGCCCACCGCGCCTGGCGCCCCAGGTGACCATGACCCCGAACGTGGGCAGCACCCTCTGCTCCGGGCAGGCATCGTCGCCGTGCCCGCTGGTGTAGCTCAGGTCGGTCAGCGGGTCGTCGTGCCCGGCGCCGACCCCGAGGGCGTACAGGAGGGTGTCGGCACTGGTCCAGGACCGCTTCTCGGGCTCGGAGCGCACGCCGATGACGGACTGGTCCAGGCTCATGCCTCGGGCGTCCTTCCGCTGGTGAGCGAGTTCGCCCGTGCGTCCGCGATCATGCTGGGCAGCACCACGTCGAGTTCCTCGACGGTCCACGGGCCGTCCTTCTCCTCGGTCGGGCCGGCGACCCAGCCTTCGGCGACGCTCACGTGTCCGCCGCGTACGTTGAAGACGCGGCCGGTGACGTCGCGCGCGGACTTCGAGGCCAGCCAGGCCACCACGGGGGAGACGTTCTCCGGTGCGCCCGGGTTCCACTCGCCCTCGGCCACCTGAGGCCGGTTGGGGTTGAGGTTCTCGGTCATCCGGGTCAGCGCCGCAGGAGCGATCGCGTTGACGGTGATGCCGTAGCGGCGCAGCTCCTGGGCGGCGATGACGGTCATCGCCGCGATACCGGCCTTGGCGGCGCCGTAGTTGATCTGCCCCGGGTTGCCGTAGATCCCGGAGGAGGAGGTGGTGTTGATGATCCGGGCGTCGACGTCCTCGCCCCGCTTGGAGAGCTCACGCCAGTGCTGGGCGGCCACGCTCATCGGCGCGAAAGTGCCACGCAGGTGGACCTTGATGACCGCGTCCCACTCATCGATGGACATGTTGACCAGCATCCGGTCGCGCAGGATGCCGGCGTTGTTGACCAGTACGTCGACCCTGCCCCACTCGTTGAGGGCGTCCTGCAACAGCTTCTCGGCGCCCTCGGGATCGCTGATGTCGCTGCCGTTGGCGATCGCCTCGCCGCCGAGCGCGCGTACCTCCTCGACGACCTGCTGCGCGGGGTCGTCGGCCTTGCCGGTGCCGTCGAGGCCGGCGCCGAGGTCGTTGACCACGACCGCCGCTCCGCGGCGGGCGAACTCGAGCGCATGCGCGCGGCCGAGGCCGCGGCCCGCCCCGGTGATGATGACGACCTGTCGGTCGGTGCTTGCCATGGGTCTGCTCCTTCGGGTGGTGGGTCAGCGCTGGTTGGCGAGGATCAGCGTCGCCGCGCTCATGAACATGCCGCCGTTGCCGAGCACCAGGCTGGTGCCGACCCCGTCGACCTGCGCGGCGGCCTCGCCGCGCAGCTGGCGTACGGACTCCTGGATCGCGAACATCCCGTACATGCCGGTGTGCGTGTAGGACAGGCCGCCGCCGTTGGTGTTCATCGGCAGGCGTCCGCCGGGTGAGGTGTGCCCGTCGGCGACGAACGCACCGGACTCCCCGCGGCCGACGAAGCCCATGTCCTCCAAGCCGTAGAGCGGGACGTGCGCGAAGGCGTCGTAGATCATCAGATGGTCGATGTCGGTAGGGGAGGTGCCCGACTCCTTGAACGCCGCCTGGCTGGACAGCGTGAACTGCTTGCAGCGGGTCATGTCCTCCATCTGCGAGATCAGCGGCGTGGTGGCCGCCTCGCCGGTGCCGAGGATGTGGACCAGCGGCTTGTCGCTGCCGTGCGCCTCGGCGAACTCGCGGGAGGCGACGACCAGGGCGCCACCACCGTCGGTCACCAGGCAACACATCAGCAGGGTGAACGGGTCGGCGATCATCTTGGCGCCGAGGACGTCGTCGACGCTGACCTCGTCGCGGAACATGGCCCGAGGGTTGCGGGAGGCCCAGCGCCGCTGCGCTACCGCGACCTCGGCGAGCTGCTCGAGGGTGTTGTCGGTGTCGTGCAAGAACCGGCGAGCGGGCACGGTGAAGCTGGTCGGCGGACCGGTGATGCCGTACGGCATCTCGAACTGCGCCATCACCGAGTCGTTGGCACGGGGGTGCATCGGCGCGCCCACCCGGGACCGGCCGGACTCGCCATGGGTCACCAGCACGACGTCGGCGTAGCCCGCCTTGATCGCTGCCGTCGCGTGACGTACGTGGAAGAGGAACGAGGAGCCGCCGACGCCGGTGCCGTCGATGTAAGTCGGCGTGATCCCGAGGCTGTGCGCGACCTGGATCGGGCCGGGCATCGAGACCGAGGCGATGCCGTCGACCTGGTCCTTGGTCAGGTTCGCGTCCGCGAGCGCCCGGCGGGCGCCCTCGAGGTGCAGCTCGAGGGTCGAGGTGGTGGGCAGCTTGCCGATGTCGGTCTCGGCGGCACCCATGATGACGACGTCGCGGCTCATCAGGCGTACTCCTTCACGGGGGCGAAGACGGGCACGGCGACGCCTGTGCGCTGCTCGAAGCGCACCTCCACCGGCATGTCGAGCTCGAGGGCGTCCGGATCCGCCTCGACCAGGTTGGTCATCATCCGTGGGCCTTCCTCGAGCTCGACCACGGCGATCACGGTCGGCACCGGGAAGCCCGGTGCGGGACGGTGGGAGACGACGTACGTGTGGAGCCGAGCCTTGCCGGAACAGGTGACCCACTCGAGGTCGGTGGAGCCGCACCGCGGGCACGAGGAGCGGGGGTAGAAGAAGACCTGGTCGCAGGGGCGGCACTTCGGCAGGTCGAGCCTGCCGGCCGCGGTGGCGTCCCAGTAGGGCTGGGTCTCCGGGGTCGCCCGCGGCGCGAACCGCGCCTCCGGGCCGACCTCCGGGGTAGTCGTACTCATACGGTGCTGCCTTTCTCCCGCTTCCCGAGGGCGCGAGCGTCGAGGTAATGGAGGATGGCCTCGACCGAGGCCCGGGCGGCCGGGCGACGTTGGTCGTCGACCTTGGCGTAGACGTGGTCGGTCACCTGCTCGCGAGCCACGCCGTCGGCGAGCAGGCCGGCGACCTGGTCGATCCGGCGCTGCCTGTCGGCGATCCGCGCCCGCAGGTAGGTCGTGGGCTCGCGTACCGCCGGCCCGTGCCCCGGCAGCAGGATCCAGTCGTCGTCGACCAGATCGGCGATCCGGGCCATCGAGCCGAGCATGTCCGCGATGGTGCCGTCGGGGTGCGAGATGTAGGGGTTGAACCGGGCCAGCACGGTGTCCCCGGTGAGCATCACGCGGCGGTCGCCGAGCGAGAAGCTCACCCCGTCGGAGGTGTGCCCGGGAGTGGTGAGGGTGCGGATCTCGGTGCGCCGGCCCAGGTCGATCCGGGTCCCGTCGGGGATGATCCCGTGCTGGATCCGTGGCCTGATGGCCGCCTGCCAGCGTTCGGCCACCGCATGAGCGGCCTGGGAGTGGTCGCCGTGATGGTGGCTGAGGAGGACCGTCTCGACGCGGGCGCCGGCTCCGCGCACCACCTCGTCGATCCGGTCCAGGTGGTCGGGGTCGGTCGGACCGGGGTCGATGACCACGGCCCGACCTTCCCCGACGACGATCCAGGTGTTGGTGCCCTCGTACGTCCAGTGGTTGGCGTTCGGCGCGAGCAGCAGGTGGACGCCATCGGTGACCTCCACCGGCTCCTCGGGTCGCGGCGGTGCCTCGCCGACGTCCCAGATCGCGTCGATGCGGCAGGAGTCGTCCCGACGGTACTCGTTCTGGACGGGAGGGCCGCTGCTCACTCCTGCTCCATCCAGACGTTCTGGAGCTCGCGGGAGCTGTAGTCCGGGTGCGGGTGGTAGTCGTGGACCTTGCCCGAGTAGAGCGTCTGGGTGTCGTAGGCGTACAGCGGCAGCGGGGTGGAGACGTTCTCCATGATGTAGCGCTCGATGTCCTGCAGTGCCTTCTCCCGCTGCGCCTCGTCGGTGATGACGCGCTGGGCGGCGACCATCTCGTCGAGCTCCGGGTCGTTGACCTTCGACCAGTTGCGGGTTCCGGTGCTGGTGTACTCCGAGGTGAGGTACTCGTCGGCCGTCAGCATCGGGGTCTGCAGGCCGTACATGATGTCGTACTTCGTCTCCGGCCAGGTCGAGCTGACGTAGGTGGCGTAGTCCTGCTGGTCGATGGTCAGCTTGATGCCGATCTTGGAGAGGTCCTCCTGGACCCACTGGGCCTCGCGCAGGATGGTCTCGCCGTAGCCGTCGGTGGCGACCAGCTCGGCCGAGAAGCCGTTGGGGTAGCCGGCGTCGGCCAGGAGCTTCTTGGCCTTCTCGGGGTCGTACTCCAGCAGCCCGTCGACCTCGTCCTGGGGCAGTGCCCCGAAGAGGGTCGGCGAGATCGGACCGGTGAGCGTGCCACCCGAGCGCAGTGCCTTGATCATCCCCTCCTTGTCGATCGCGTGCGCGACCGCGCGGCGGACCTCGAGCTTGCTGAACGGCCCCTCCTGGGCGTTCATGAAGACCCGGGTCTGGGTGATGCCCTTCTCCGTACGCAGCTGCAGACCGTCGATCTGGCTGAGGAGCTGGTCGACCTGGCGCTTCTCGGTGGAGAGCGAGGAGATCATGTCGAGCTTGCCGCTGCGCAGCGCGGCGATCTGGGCCTGAGCGTCGGGGAGCACGGTGGTTTGGATGCCGTCGAGGTGGGGGAGACCCTCGATGAAGTAGTCGGGGTTCTTCTCCATCACCCGCTCCTGGTCGCGCTTCCAGCTCTTCAGCACGAACGGGCCGGTGCCGATCGCCTCCTCGGCCAGGTTGAACTCACCCTTGGTGCCCTCGCAGGGGAGGATCGCCATGAACGGGTTGGCCATCGTCTGGTCGAAGGCGGTGTTCGCCGACCCGAGCGTGAAGACGACGGTGTACGGGTCGGGGGTCTCCACCTTGGTGACGCCGGCGACCAGGCCGAGCTGGTGGCCGGGCAGGGACTTGATCCGGTCGACCGTGCACTTGACGTCGGCCGAGGTGAACTCACGCCCGTCGACCGGCGGCTTGTCGTGGAACGTGACGCCCTGACGGAGGTTGAAGGTCCACGTCTTCAGGTCCTCCGACTTCGACCACTTCTCGGCCAGGTCGCCCTCGAGCTCGCTCGAGCCGTACTCGACGTCCTTGCCGGTCTTCGGTGCGACCAGCCGGCTGTAGACCGTTCCGACCGCGACGTGGGTCATGTAGGACGCCTCCTTCTGGATGTCCAGCGAAGGCGCATCGGCGGTGGCCGCCGTGTGCAGGATGCCGCCGTCCTGGGGCGGGCCTGCGTCCTCGACGATCTTGCCTTTCCCGGCGGCGGTTCCGCCCGTGCCGCAGGCGGCGGTCAGGGCGAGGCAGGCAGCGGCCACGACCGCACCGGCGGTCCGGACCTGTGATCTCGTGAGGCGAAGCATGGGGTGGGACATCACGGACTCCTTGGGTGGGATGGGGCTAGCGGCGCTGTTTGGGGTCGAGGAAGTCGCGCATGGCGTCGCCGAGCAGGTTGAACGCCAGGACGGACACGGAGAGGATCAGGCCGGGAACGACGGTCATCCACGGGGCGATCTCGAGCTGGCTGCGGCCCTCGCTCAGCATCCGGCCCCACGAGGGTGTCGGTGGCGGGGTGCCGATGCCCAGGAAGCTGAGGGCGGACTCGGCGATGAGGATGACCGCGAAGAGCAGCGAGCCCATCACGAAGAGCGGGGCCATCAGGTTGGGCAGCCCGTAGCGGAGCAGGATCCGTGGGGTGCCGCAGCCGACGGAGCGGGCGGCCTCGACGTACGGCTCCTCGCGGATGCGGAGCATCTCGCCGCGTGCGACGCGGTTGATCGACGGGATCACCAGCAGGCTGAGGGCGATCACGGTGTTGCGTACGCTCGGGCCGAGCAGGGCGGCCACGAACAGCAGCAGCACGATCGAGGGGATCGCCATCAGCGCGTCCATGATGCGCTGCAGCACGGAGTCGATCCAGGTGCCACCGAAGTAGCCAGACACGACACCGATGACCAGGCCGATCGCACCGCCGAGCGCGAGCGTCGCGACCGCGATCAGCAGCGAGGTCCGTGCCCCGTAGAGCGACCGGCTCAACACATCCCGGCCGAGCTCGTCGGTGCCGGCGAGATGGCCACCGACCCCCGGAGCGGTCAGGATGTTGACCCGGTCCTGGGCGAGCGGGTCGTACGGCGCGATCCAGGGCGCCAGGACGGCGACCACGACGAAGAGCGTGATCAGGAAGAGGGCGATGGCGCCGAGGGGCTGCTCCCTGGTGAACCGGACCAGACCGCTGCGGGATCGTGGCCGGCGGGCTGCGCGTGCGGTCCCGGAGATGGCGATGCTCATGCGGAGGCTCCTTCGTAACGGATCCGGGGGTCGATGACCGCGTAGAGCAGGTCGACCACGACGTTGACGAGGATGAAGATGGCGCCGTAGAAGATGACGCAGCCGAGGATGACCGGGTAGTCGCGCTGCCCGACCGCCTCGAAGATCAGCGATCCCATCCCCGGGATGGCGAAGATCCGCTCGAGGATGACGGTGCCGCCGAGGATGTGACCGACCTGCAGACCGAGCACGGTGAAGACCGGGATCAGCGAGCTGCGGCCGGCGTGCTTGAGCACGACCACGCGCTCGGAGGCGCCGCGGGAACGGATGGTGCGGATGAAGTTGGAGCCGAGCACCTCCAGCAGCGAAGAGCGCAGCATCCGGGCGATGCTCGCCATGGTCGCGGCACCCAGGGCGATCGCCGGGAGCGCCATGTGGATGAGGTTCTGGCCGAGATTCTCGGTGGGGGAGGCGTACACCAGGGGTGGGGACCAGCCGAACCAGAGAGCCAGGAAGGTGATCAGGAGCAGTGCCAGCCAGAAGTTCGGCAGCGACATGCCGATGACCGCCAGGAAGCGCATGACGTTGTCGACGACGCTGTGATGCCGGATCGCAGAGAGCATGCCGAACGGCACCCCGAGCAGGATCCCGAAGAGGATGGCGAGCAGCCCGAGCTCGAGGGTGGCGGGAAGGCGCTCGAGGATCTTGGTCGTGACGGGCCGCTCGTCGTCGAACGAGTTGCCCAGGTCGCCCTGGGCCAGCCCGCCCACGAAGTGGCCGAACTGGGTCAGGATCGGCTCGTCCAGGCCGAGCTCGGCGGTGCGCTGGTCGATCTGGGCCTGGGTGACGCCGGGGGCGTCGGCCAGCTGGAGCCGGACCGCGTCGCCGGGGATCAGTCGGATGATGAGGAAGACCAGAGTGGCGACCAGGGCGAGCACGAGCAGGCCGTAGGTCAGGCGTCGTCCGGCGTAGAGAAGCATGCGATCACCTCGCGGGAGTGGGGTCGAAGAGGTGGCAGGCGACGCTGCGGGCGTCGCTCGAGCTGCCGATGGTCAGCAGCTCCGGCTCGTCGCGGTCGCAGCCGTCGATGCTCTGGCTGCAGCGTGGGTGGAACCGGCAGCCCGACGGGGGCCGACGCGGGCTGGGGATCTCGCCGGCGAGCGGCGTGCGCAGCTGGTGGTGGGCGTCGGGGGAGGGGATCGACGCCATCAACGCCTGTGAGTAGGGATGTCTCGGCCGCTCGCTGATGTCGTCGGCGTGGGCCACCTCGGCGAGCTTGCCGAGGTACATCACGCAGACGCGGTCGGAGATGTAGCGCACGACGTTGAGGTCGTGCGCGATGAAGAGGTAGGAGAGTCCGAGCTCGCGCTGGACCTCCTTGAGCAGGTTGAGCACCTGCGCCTGGACGGAGACGTCGAGTGCGCTGACTGCCTCGTCGCAGACGATCAGGTCGGGGTCGGTGGCGAGCGCTCGGGCGATCCCGATGCGCTGCGCCTGGCCGCCGGAGAACTGGTGGGGATAGCGCTCCAGCGCGAACGAGGGGAGACCGACCAGGTCGAGCAGCTCCTTGGCTCGTTTGATGCGGCCGGCCCGGTCGCCCATGCCATGGACCACCATCGGCTCGGTCAGCACCTGCGCGATCGTCATTCGTGGGTTGAACGAGCTGAACGGGTCCTGGAAGACGAGCTGCATCCGCTTGCGGAGCTGGGTCAGCCTGCTCTTCGACAGCGTGGCGATGTCCTGTCCGTCGAAGGTGACCGAGCCGCTCGTCGGCTCGATCAGCCGCAGGATCAGGCGCCCGAGCGTCGACTTGCCGGAGCCCGACTCTCCGACCAGACCGAGGGTCTCGCCGCGCTTGATGGTCAGGGAGACCCCGTCCACGGCTCGTACGGGCGGGCGGCTGGGAGCGAGGAGGCCCTTGCCGTCGCCGAAGTGCTTGACGAGACCGTGTGCTTCGACGAGAGGAGCGGCGCCGGGAACGATCATCGGGCCACCTCCGCCATCGGCGCGAGGACGCCGCGCTCCTCGTCCGGACGCCAGCAGCGGACCTGCCGCCCGGCGACCTCGCGCAGCGGCTGGGACGCCTCGCACTCGGGGCCGGCCTCGGAGCAGCGGCTGACGAAGCGGCAGCCGCTGGGCATCTCGTTGAGGGCAGGTACGGTGCCGGGGATCGCCGGCATCTCCGCGTCGCGCGGGGTGTCGCGCCGCGGGATCGCATCGAGCAGTGCCTGGGTGTAGGGGTGCTGCGGCCGGTCGAGGATCTCGTCGGCGGTGCCGGTCTCGACGACCTGGCCGGCGTAGAAGACGACCACCCGGTCGGCCATCTCGGCGACCACACCCATGTCGTGGGTGATCAGCATCAGCCCGACCCCGGTCCGATCCTGGAGGTCGCGGATCAGCGCCAAGACCTGGGCCTCGACGGTGACGTCGAGAGCGGTGGTGGGTTCGTCGGCGATCAGCAGGCGCGGGTCGCAGGCGAGCGCGCCGGCGATCATGACCCGTTGGCGCTGGCCGCCCGAGAGCTGGTGGGGGTACGCCTTGAACTTGGTCTCGG
This sequence comes from Nocardioides sp. NPDC023903, assembly GCF_040639295.1. NCBI lineage: Bacteria > Bacillati > Actinomycetota > Actinomycetes > Propionibacteriales > Nocardioidaceae > Nocardioides > Nocardioides sp. NPDC023903. The sequence continues at coordinate 119,841 of NZ_JBEZZS010000012.1, forward strand.
GCTCGGGGATGCCGACCAGGTCCAGGAGTTCGACCGCGCGCTCGCGTGCCTTCTTCTTCGAGACGTCGTGGTGGATCCGGTAGGCCTCGACGAGCTGGTGCCCGATCGTGAAGAGGGGATCGAGAGAGGTCATCGGGTCCTGGAAGATCACCGAGATGTCCTTGCCCCGTACGGAGCGCATGTCGTGGTTGTCGGCGCCTGTGATGTCCCGGCCGTCCCAGGTGATCCGACCGCCGCTGACCCGGCCGTTGCCTAGCAGGCCGAGCACAGCGAGCGCCGTCACGCTCTTGCCGGAGCCGGACTCACCGACGACGGCGACGGTCTCGCCGGCATCGATCCAGAGGTCGACGGCGTTGAGCGCCTCGACCGTGCCGCCGCCTGTCCGAAACTCCACATGGAGGTCCTCGATGCGAAGAAGCGGCTCGTTCGCGGACCCAGTTGGTGCTCTCATATCGGACCCTCCCGTTCGTGTCCGCGACCGGCCGTCGGTCGCCGATGTTGGTGGCTCAATCTAGAATCACGCTCTAGGATGAGATTCATCATTGGGTCGCCAACCGAGTGTGTCAAGGGTCACAATCCGGATATCGGACTTTCTTCTCGCGACGCCTCGTTCGGCGCAGGGTCGTGCCGTGGCGTACGACGCAGGTGGCGCCGTCTCGGACGGCGCAGGAGGTGGAATGAGCGAGTCCGAACCCACCGAAGTGACGGGCGCAGCGCGTTCCACCCTGATCGTGGTCTGCCTGGTCAGCGCTGTGATGGCGCTCAACGCGAGCTCTCTCAACGTCGCGCTGCCCACCCTGAGCAGGGAGTTCGAGGTGAGCTCGGCGGAGGGGAGCTGGCTGCTGCTCTCCTACATGGTCGCCAACACCGCCTGTCTGCTGCTCTTCGGCCGCCTCAGCGACGTCTGGGGGCAGCGGAGCCTCTACCTGGGCGGGCTGGTCCTCTTCTCGCTGGCGAGCCTGCTGGCCGGCTTCGCTCCGAACGTCGAGGTGCTCATCGGGCTCCGCGTGGTCGCCGCCATCGGCGGCGCGGTGCTCATCGGCAACGGCGCCACCCTCATCCACCAGGCCTTCCCGCGCTCCTCCCTGGGAGGCGCGATGGGTCTGTACGCAGCCTCGTTCCCGACCGCCAACCTGATCGGGCCGACGGTCGGCGGGCTGATCGTCGACCACGTCGGCTGGCAATGGGTGTTCTGGTTCAACGTGCCGGTCTGCCTGATCGCGCTGGTGGCGGGGCACGTGCTGCTGCCGCGTCCCGAGGTGGTCAAGCGCGCCGGCGGCCTCGACCTCCCCGGCAACCTGGTGATCATGGTCGGCGTCGTCATGCTGACCCTCGGGATCACGTCGCTGACGGACCTCGGGTGGCTGCATCCCCTGGTGATCGGCTGCGTCCTCGGATCGGTCGTCCTGGTCCCGGTCCTGCTGTACGTCGAACGGCGCGCGACGGCGCCGGTGCTCGACGTGGCCGTCATGCGCCGTGTCGGGAAGCTCTTCCTCGCCGGCTTCTTCACGGGTGCCGGAAGGTTCCCGCTGATCGTGCTGGCCAGCCTCTACTTCCAGAGCGTCGTCGGCGTCGCCCCGGGAACGGCGGGGATGATGCTGCTGCCGATGCCGGTCGGGATGATCAGTGCCTCACTGACCCTCGGTTGGCTCTCGCGCCGCTGGACGCCGCATCAGATCATGTCCGGAGGATCGGTGGTGGGTACGTGTGGCGTCGCCCTGGTCGCGCTCGCGATCCATCTCGAGCTGACCTGGATGGTGATGGCGACGCTCGCGATCGTCGGCCTGGCGACCGGTCTGTTCATCGGCACCAATGCCACCGTCCTCCTCGAGCGCGCACCCGAGGACGCCCTGGGCGTCGTCAACGCGACGCGGCTGATGCTGCAGAACACCGGCAACGTACTCAGCCTTGCCGTCGCTCTCACGCTTCTCACCGCGATCCTTCCGCCCGGGCTCGGTGAGGCGGTGCTCGCTGCCAAAGTGCCGGCCGACGGTGTCGATGCGGTCAACGCGGCCTTCACGCTGGTCTGCATCTTCCTGCTCGCCCTCGGCGCGGTCGGAGCCTGGTACTCGTTCCCGCGCCGAGGCGATGTCGAGGATGCGATGCGAGGGTCAGGTGGTGACGTCGTGCGGCGCGGCGGGCCGCGCCACTCGCGAACGCGTGATCAGGAAGCCGAAGGCGGTGGCGAGGACGTACATCACGATGCTGTAGACCGCGGCCGGGATCGCGACGGTGGTGTTGTCGAGCACGCTGAGCGCGATGGTGAGGGCCACGGTGGTGTTGTGGATCCCGACCTCCATCGAGGTGGCGATCGCCTGCGCCTGGCCGAGCTTGAACACCCGGGCGCCGAGGTAGCCGAGGCAGAGGCTCGCGCAGCAGAACAGCGTCACGACCACGCCGATCTCGCGGAGGTAGTCGGCGATGTTCTCCCGCTCCCCGAGGATCGCGCCGGCCGAGACCAGGACCAGTACGACGATCGAGAAGATCCGCACCGGACGATCAGCCCGTGCGGCGAACGTCGCTGACCGGCTCCGCACCAGCATCCCGATGCCGACAGGAACCAGCACGATCGCGATGACCTGGACGACCTTGCCGAACTGCAGGCCCAGGGTGTCGCCCGCGTCGAAGTAGCTGATCGCCGCGTTGGTGATCAACGGGATCGAGACCGCCGCGAGCACCGAGTTGACCGCCGTCAGCGTCACGTTGAGCGCGACGTCGCCACGGAACAGGTGGCTGAACAGGTTCGCCGTCGTCCCACCCGGCGAGGCGGCCAGCAGCATGACCCCGACAGCGATCAGCGGATCCACGTCGGCGGCCACGACGAGGCCGAACGCGATCATCGGCAGAACCACGATCTGGAGCGTGAGCGCGACGAAGACGGCTCGCGGGGTGCGAACGACCCGGCGGAAGTCTCCCGGGGTCAGGCTCAGGCCCAGGCCGAACATGATGATGGCCAAGGCGATGGGGAGGCCGACCGAGAGTAGGGCCGAGTCGTTCACTGTGTTCCTCCAACATGCGGGGCCGCCACCACGGACGGCCCGAAGAGACGTGCGTCACAGTGGACCATGCGGACGAGGTGAACCACAGTCTTATCCCGACATTTCGACCCGCGAAGTACGTATCCCCTGTCGCGAGCGCAGCGGGGACGGGGCGGCTCCGGCGGCTCGACCAACGGGCAGAGCCGTTCGCCCATCGAGACTCAGGGCCCCGATCCAATTATGTGTAGTAAATAGCGTTACATTACTACCTCGCCATTTTCTATCGCACAGAGGAGGCCCGCATGGAGCGGCTGATCATCTTTGCTCTCGTCGGTCTCGCTGCCCAGGCTGTCGACGGGTCGCTGGGCATGGCGTATGGCGTCACCTCGAGCACCCTGCTGGTCGCGACCGGTGTCGCACCCGCGGTCGCCTCGGCATCGGTGCACCTGGCTGAGGTCGGGACCACGTTCGTCTCGGGCGTCTCGCACTGGCGGCTCGGCAACGTCGACTGGAAGGTCGTGGCCAAGATCGCGATCCCGGGCGGCATCGGCGCCTTCACTGGCGCGACTGTCCTCTCCAGCATCTCCACCGAGAGCGCCACGCCCTGGGTGGCCGGCCTCCTGCTGGTCCTGGGCATCTACATCATCGCCCGCTTCGTCTTCGGCAAGCCGCCGGTCTTCATCCCGGGCCGTCGCCCGGGGCTCGGTCTGCTCGCGCCGCTGGGTCTCTTCGGCGGCTTCATCGACGCCACCGGTGGTGGCGGCTGGGGTCCGGTGACCACGCCGACGCTGATCTCCAGCGGCACCCTGCACCCGCGCAAGGTGATCGGCTCGGTCTCCACCGCCGAGTTCGTCACGACCCTCTCGGCGAGTGTCGGGTTCCTCGTCGGCCTTGCCGGAGAGGCGCTCGACTGGCGCGTCATCGCCGGCCTCCTCATCGGCGGCGTGATCGCGGCCCCGTTCGCCGCCTACCTGGTCAAGCACCTCTCGCTGCCCATCCTCGGCGGCCTGGTCGGCAGCATCATCCTGATCACCAATGGACGTACGCTGCTGCGCAACTTCGACGCCGAGTCGGTCGCCGCCTACGGCCTGCTCTTCGCCGTCGCCGCCGTCATCGTCGCCATTGCGGTGCGCAAGGCCGGTGGCAAGATCGCCCCAGCGCAGGAGCCTGCACCCGAGTCCGAGGCCGCCAACGCCTGAAGTCAGAAGGCGGCCTCGCACGGACGTCAGTGTCGCCCGATGTCGGTTGTGGCCGCGGCCTCCTGCAGTGCCTCCTTCTCCGCCTCGGCGATCGTGCCCGCCTTCAGCAGGGCCGAGGTCCGCTCGGCGACGTAGGAGCGGAACTCTCCGGGCGAGGACCATGCGTGCTCCTCGGCGAACTGCTCGGACAGACACCACCGACCATCCACCACCCGGTCCTCGACGCCGGAGTTGGCCAGCTCTTCGGGGACTCCCAGCCACACGGTGCCCTGGCAGACGACCGCGTCAGCAGGCTGGGCGTTGATGGTGGTGTTGACCAGGCGTAGGCCTTGGACGTGCTCGGCGAGCATCGGCGTGCGGACGCCGGAGAAGGAGGAGTTGAGGATGTTGATGTTGGTGACCGGCGAGCGGGCGTAGCCACGCAGGAAGATCGCGTGGGTGCCGCCGACGCTGTGCAGATCCTCGATGTAGATGTCGCGCACCGTCGGGGTGAAGCCACCCGCGTCGCCCTCCTCGTACCGGAAGTCGACCCACACCGCCTGGCCGCCCTGCTGCGGGACCGCGTTGTCGCGCACGTAGATGTCCTCGACCACCCCGCCGCGTACGGAGTTGGTCTTGATCCGGACGACGCGGTCGAGATCGGGGCTGTCCATGACGTTGTCCTGCGCGAAGACGTTGCGTACGCCGCCCGACATCTCGCTGCCGGCGACGACCGCGCCATGGCCCGCCTGCATGTAGTTGCCCTCGATGAGGATGTTCTCGGCAGGTACGCCGATGCGACGGCCCTCGGCGTTGCGGCCGGACTTGATCGCGATGTTGTCGTCGCCGGTGTTGAAGAAGGTGTTCCTGATGAGTATGTCGCGGCTCGACTCGGGGTTCACGCCGTCGTTGTTGGGGCCGAGGCTCTCCAGGTGTACGCCGTCGATGGTCACGTTCTCGGACAGCGTCGGGTGCAGCAGCCACATCGGCGAGTTGTTGAGGGTGACGCCCTGGACCAGGATGTTGCGGCTTTCGTAGAACTCGACGAAGTTCGGCCGGATGTAGTGGCCGGCGCCGAAGACCCGCTCCTCGACGGGCACGCCCTCCTCGCCCATCCGGAAGAGCTCGTTGCGGTCCGGCGTCTCCGGGCGCGGGCTGTCCGCCTTCCAGTCCCACCAGTTGTCGGCGTCGGCGTTGCCGTCCAGGGTCCCGTTCCCGGTCACGGCGACGTTCTCCACGCGGTGGGCGTAGATGAAGGGGGAGTAGTTGTAGAGCTCGACGCCCTCGTAGCGCGTCTTCACCACCGGCAGGAAGTCCGCCTTGTCGCGGCTGAAGCGGATGGTCGCCTCGTCGGCGAGATGCAGGTTCACGTTGCTCTTCAGATGGATCGCCCCGGTGAGGAAGACGCCCGGAGGGACCTCGACCCGCCCGCCGCCGGCGTCGTTGACCGACGCGATCGCCTCCCTGAAGGCGTCGGTGCTCTTGGTCTGGCCGGTCGGGTCGGCGCCGAAGTCGACGATGCTGACCTCGCGCTCGGGGAACGTCGGAGGCTTGATCCGGGCGCGGATCTCGTCTGCCTGAGCCCAGGTCTTGGATGTGTCCGTCGGGTCGCCCGGTGGGGGCGGTGGCGCCTGCCCCGCGACGGCGGACGGTGTGGTGAGGGTCAGGGCGCAGAGGAGGGCGATCACCATGCCGAGAGTGCGAGCCGGCCACCGCGTCGAAGGCGCGAGATGTGTGACGTACGTCTCATTCCGAGTCATGAAGGTCATGCTCGCGTCAGCCCTCGAGGGCCGTCCAATGCCGATCCGGACTGGCGCGATACCTTCCGGAAAGCGCTGTCCGCAGGTCTCCCGGCGGGCGGCGAAAAAGTTCTTCCGATGTCTGTGTCGAAGGAGCACGATGTGGTTCGACGCACAGGTGTCGGCCACCGAGAAGCGGTTGGCCCCGAACTGAGGAGCACATCATGCCGCGTTTCATGGGTTTCGTGAGGATGGAAGAGGGAATCGGCCCGGCGCCTGAGGCCCTGTTCAAGGCGATGGACGACTACATCGGCGAGCAGGCGGCTGCTGGCCACTTCCTCGACGGCGGCGGTCTCTACGGCAGCGAGGACGCGGTGAACTTCATCGTGGACAAGGGCGAGGTCACCCGGGTCGACGGCCCGTACGCCGAGGCCAAGGAGGTCGTCGGCGGCTGGGCGCTGACGCGTTACGACACCCTCGAGGAAGCGATCGCCGGGCAGCAGGCGTTCGCGCAGCTGCACGCGACGTACTGGCCGGAGTGCAAGGTCGTAGCCACCCTGCGCCAGATCTCCGAGGCCGACTGACGCCTGCAGGTCGGCTGCCTCGGCGGTGGCTCAGGCGCCGCCGAGGTGCAGGGAGGCGTACGTCTCCTTGACGAAGCGGAGATGGCTCCAGGTCTGGACCTCGCGGACGCCGTCGAGCTCGCGGATGTGGTCGAGGACACCGACGAGGTCGCCGGAGGTGGCGGTGTGGACCGTGAGCAGGGCGTCGTAGCGACCCAGGGTGCGGGCCACGAACGTGACCGAGGGGAGCCGGGCGAGCTGCTCGGCGATCGGGCGGTGGGCGGCGCCGTCGAGACGGAGGCCGATCCCGGTCGCCGTACGCCGCTCCTGACCGGAGTGACGTACGACGGCGCCGACCCGGACGACGTTGCCGTCGAGTAGCCGGACCACGCGCCGGCGCGTGCCGGCGGGGGAGAGGCCGACGCTCGCGGCCAGGTCGACATAGGACGCGCGGCCGTTGGTCTGCAGCGCGCGCAGCAGCGCGTAGTCGGTCGCATCGAGCGACCCGGCGGCGGGTGCGGGGCCGACCGGGGCGGCCACGTCGCGGATGACCTCGGTGTAGAGCAGGGTCTCAGTGGTGACGATGCCCTCGATCGCACGCACCTCGGCGAGCGCGTCGTCGATGCGGCCGATGTCCGTCGCCCGCAGCTCCAGGACCAGGGCGTGCTGGCCGCTGGTCATCGAGACCAGGGTGGTGTCCTCGCGCGCCGCGGCGGCCTGTGCGACCTGGGTCGCGGAGCCGTCCACGGTGACCGAGACGTGGGCGAGCACGTCATGCCCGAGAACGGCAGGGTGGACGACGCCCCGGACGTCGATGTGTCCCTCGGACAGCAGCCGCTGGACCCGGGTCGCCGCGGCTGATCGGGAGAGGCCGACCTGGGCGGCGATCTCGCGGTGGGTGAGCCGACCGTCCTCCTCGAGCAGGACGAGGATCGCCTCATCGGTGCTGTCGAGGACACCGGGCGTGATTTCGTTCGACATTTTTTGGGAGCGTCTCCAGGGTCGGATCGATCCTCAGAGGAGGGGATCTGATGACATTATGACGGATTCTCCGACCGCCACCGGCATATCGACAGCTATTACAGCCAGGTTAAGAACGAAACGATTGCGGTGACGTTCCGGGTGCTCTTACAGTGACGCAGATCTCGGCCGACCCACAGATCCAGGAGGCCACGGTGTCCACGGAACAGATCACCGCCCCATCAGCCACGCTGACCGAGTTGCAGGTCCACGAAGCCGCCGACCGGCTCGTCGCGGCCTTCGCTGCGACCGACACCGCGGCCTACTTCCGGTGCTTCGCCACCGAGGCCAGCTTCGTCTTCCACGCCGAGCCGCGGCGGCTGGATGACCGCGCTGCGTACCAGCGACTGTGGGCCGCCTGGGTCACGGAGGGGTGGCGGGTCGAGTCGTGCCTGAGCACCGCCCGCCTCGTCCAGGTCCACGGTGACACCGCCGTCCTCAGCCACGACGTCCTCACCACGACCTCCACTAACGGACGCGAAGAGACCACTCGCGAGCGGGAGACGATCGTCTTCCGCCTCATCGACGGCGACCTCCTCGCGGTGCACGAGCACCTGTCCGCCCAGCCGGAGGACGAACGATGAGCACGGGTACGCAGCCCCAGCCTCCCAAGGTGACCGAGGTCGAGCAGCACGGCGTCGAGCCGATCCCCGACCCCGAGCGCAGCGCCCGCCCGCTCGACCTGTTCCGGCTCACCTTCGGTGGTGCCAACACGATCGCCACGGTGGTGCTCGGCAGCTTCCCGATCCTCTTCGGGCTCTCCTTCGCGCACGGGCTGATGGCCACGCTGCTCGGGCTGCTGCTCGGTGCCGTCGTTCTCGCCCCGATGGCGCTCTTCGGCCCGCGCAACGGCACCAGCAACTCGGTCAGCTCCTCGGCCCACCTCGGCGTGCACGGCCGGATCGTCGGCTCGTTCCTCTCCCTGCTCACCGCGCTCGCGTTCTTCTCGATCTCGGTGTGGAGCTCGGGCGACGTGCTCGTCGGCGGCGCCAACCGCGCGGTCGGGCTGCCGGAGAACGACCTGACCCTGGCACTGGCGTACGGGCTCTTCGCCGTGCTCGTCCTGGTCGTGTGCATCTACGGCTTCCGGTTCATGCTGCTGGTCAACAAGATCGCCGTGATCGCCGCGACCCTGCTCTTCCTGCTCGGCATCGCCGCCTTCGCCGGTGACTTCGACCCCGGCTACGCCGGCGCGTTCGGCTCCGGCTCGGAGGCGTTCGGCCAGCCGGGCTTCTGGGCCGCCTTCGTTGGCTCCGCACTGATCGTGATGTCCAACCCGATCAGCTTCGGCGCCTTCCTGGGCGACTGGGCCCGCTACATCCCGCGCGAGACCTCCGGTCGCTCCTCGATGGCTGCCGCGTTCTTGGCGCAGATCGCCACCCTCGTACCGTTCTGCTTCGGGCTGGTCACCATGACGATCATCGCCACCCGCGAGCCCGAGATCTTCGCCTCCGGTGCGTACGCCTCCGGCCTGCTCGCGATCGCGCCGGGCTGGTACTTCGTCCCGGTCGCCCTGATCGCCCTGATCGGTGGCATGTCGACCGGCACGACCGCGCTCTACGGCACCGGGCTGGACTTCTCCAGCGTCTTCCCGCGCTTCAACCGCGTCCAGTCCACGGTGCTGATCGGGGTCTTCGCGATCGGGGTCATCTTCATCGGCCGGTTCGTCTTCGACGTGGTCTCCAGCATCTCCGCCTTCGCCGTCCTCATCGTCAGCTGCACCGTCCCCTGGATGATGGTGATGATGATCGGCTGGTACGTCCGGCGCGGCTGGTACGACTCCGACTCGCTGCAGGTCTTCAACCGCCGCCAGCGCGGGGGTCGCTACTGGTTCGCCCACGGCTGGAACTGGCGCGGCCTGGCCGCCTGGCTGATCGCGGCCGCCGTCGCACTCACCTTCGTGAACCTGCCCGGCCAGTTCGTCGGTCCGGCCGCACCGCTGATCCCCGGCGGCGTCGACATCTCCATCCCGCTCGGCATGGGGCTCGGCGCGCTGCTCTACCTCGGTCTGCTCTTCGCCTTCCCCGAGCCGCGGGACGCCTACGGCCCCGAGGGATCCCGGCTCGTCCCGACCGGACCGACCGCGAACACCCCGGTCATCTCGGTCGACGACGGGGCGGCGCCCGCCGCCACCGTCGTCGGCTGACCCGAACCACCCGCCACACCGCACAACGCTAGGAGAACCAGCCATGCCCATCGGGCCCGTCGACGCCTCCAAGAACCCCCGCTACGCCGGCTTCGCGACGTTCGCGCGTCTGCCCCGCCTCGACCAGGTGGAGCACGCCGACATCGCGGTCGTCGGAGTGCCGTTCGACACCGGCGTCTCCTACCGTCCGGGTGCCCGCTTCGGCCCGGCGCACGTACGGGAGTCGTCGCGGCTGCTGCGTCCCTACAACCCGGCGCTGGACGTCTCGCCGTTCGCCTCGGCCCAGGTGGTCGATGCAGGCGACATCGCGGCCAACCCGTTCCACATCGAGGAGGCGCTCGACACGGTGCAGGCCTCGGCGCTCGAGCTCACCGCCGGCGGCACCCGGCTGGTCACGATCGGCGGCGATCACACCATCGCCCTGCCGCTGCTGCGGGCCGCCGCGGAGCGCCACGGTCCGGTGGCGCTGGTGCACTTCGACGCGCATCTGGACACCTGGGACACCTACTTCGGTGCCGAGTACACCCACGGCACCCCGTTCCGGCGGGCGGTGGAGGAAGGCATCCTCGACACCGAGGCGCTGTGCCACGTCGGCACCCGCGGACCCCTCTACGGCAAGAAGGACCTCGAGGACGACCGCCGCTTCGGCTTCGGGATCGTCACCTCCGCAGACGTCTTCCGCCAAGGCGTCGACGAGGTCGTCGAGAAGATCAAGCAGCGGGTCGGCAACCGGCCGGTCTACGTCTCGGTCGACATCGACGTCCTCGACCCGGCGCACGCCCCCGGCACCGGCACCCCCGAGGCCGGCGGGCTCACCTCCCGTGAGCTGCTGGAGATCCTGCGCGGCTTCGTCGGCCTGAACCTGATCGGCGCGGACGTCGTCGAGGTCGCCCCGGCGTACGACCATGCCGAGCTGACCGGCGTCGCGGCCTCCCATGTGGCCTACGACCTGGTCTCGCTGCTCGCCATGCGCCATCTGGGTGGAGTGTGATGGGGCGCAACGGCGGCGACGTCACCGTCGAGAGCCTGACCGCTCTCGGCGCGACGCACGTGTTCGGCATCCCGGGCCAGCACGCGCTGGGCCTCTTCGATGCCATCCGCCGTAGCGGCCTGACCTTCGTCTCCTCCCGGGTGGAGAACAACTCGGTCTTCGCCGCCGACGGGTACGCCCGTACGACCGGCGAGGTCGGCGTGGTGTTCTGCTCCACCGGACCAGGGACGCTCACAGCGCTGGGCGCGCTCCAGGAGGCGTACGCCGCGTGCGTCCCGATCCTGATGATCACCAGCCAGATCCCGCGCGACGGACTCGGCGGCGCCCGCAAGGGCTACCTGCACCAGCTCGACGACCAGCAGGCCAGCGCCCGCAACGTCACCAAGACCACCGCCGTCGTCCGGGACGCCGCCGCCATCCCCGGCGTGCTCGCCGATGCGTGGGCCACCGCCCAGGAGGCGCCGGCGGGGCCGGTATGGGTCGAGATCCCGCAGGACGTGCTCCTCGAGGACGTCACGGTGCCGCAGGTGATCGGTCTGACCGCAGCGGTGCCCGCGCCGCGCCGGCCCCGGCCGGAGGTCGCCGCCGAGGCCGCCCGGCTGCTGGCCGCGGCCCAGCGCCCCGTGATCCTCGCCGGGGGAGGCGTACGCCGCTCCGCGGGAGCGCCGCAGGCGCTGGTCGCCCTTGCCGAGCTCCTCGACGCGCCGGTGGTCTCGACCTCCGGGGGCAACGGCTCGATCCCGCTCGCGCACCCGCTGAGCGCGGGTGCGTGGATCGAGGACCGGTTCACCACCGACCTGCTCGACGATGCGGATGTCCTGCTGGCGATCGGCACCTCCTTCGGTGAGGTGACCAGCAACTACGGCACCTTCGCCCCGCGCGGCCGGGTGATCCAGGTGGATGCCGAAGCCCGGGTGCTCGGCTCCAACCACGACGTGCTCGGCGTCCACGCCGACGCCGCCGCAGCTCTCACCGACCTGGCTGCTGCACTCCCGGGCGCCGGTGAGCCGGGCCCGAGGCGGTCCGGGGAGCGGGTCGCCCAGGATCTGCGTACCCGGGTCCAGGCCCGGCTCGACGCCCAGGACCTCGCCGCCGAGCAGCGGCTGCTCGCCGACCTACGTGCGGGCGTGCCCGACGACACCGACACCTTCTGGGACATGACCATCGCGGCGTACTGGGCCTGGTCGGCCTGGGACCCACGCTCCGGCGGCTTCCACACCGCGCAGGCGTCGGGCGGTCTCGGGCCAGCCTTTCCCTCGGCGATCGGCGCAGCCGTCGGGACCGGACGGCGTACGTTCGCGGTCACCGGCGACGGCGGCGCGATGTACTCCATCGCCGAGCTCGCCACAGCCCGCCAGCACGACGCCGAGGTCACCTGGTTGGTGATCGACGACGGCGGCTACGGGATCCTGCGCGAGTACATGACCGGGGCCTTCGGCGCCGCCACCGCCACCGAGCTCGCCCGTCCCGACTTCGTCCTCCTCGCCGAGGCGTTCGGCATCCCCGTCCACGCCGCGACCCCCGAGACCGTCGGCGAGATCGTCGCCGCCACCTTCACCACCAGCGGCCCCGCTGTCGTGGTTCTTCCGACCGTCCTCCGCATGTTCGCCCCCACCTGATCGGAACCCTCATGGATCTCGCCATCATCGTCATCTACCTCGCCGCCATGGTCGCCTTCGGCTGGTGGGGCAAGTCCCGGACCAAGGACAGCTCCGACTTCCTCGTCGCCGGCCGCCGGCTCGGCCCGGTGCTCTACACCGGCACCCTGTCCGCGCTCGTCCTCGGCGGTGCCTCCACCGTCGGTGGCGTCGCGCTCGGCTATGAGTTCGGCCTCTCCGGGGCTTGGCTGGTGGCGGCGATCGCCCTCGGCGTCCTGGCACTCAGCCTGTTCTTCGCCGGGAGGATCCAGCGGCTGCGGATCTTCACCGTGGCCCAGATGCTGGCACTGCGCTACGGGGTCGGCGCGACCGCAGCCTCGGGCGTGGTCATGGTGGCCTACACGCTGATGCTGGCGGTCACCTCCACGATGGCGTACGCGACCGTGTTCAACGTCCTCTTCGGGACCGACCGGGTCGTCTCGGTGCTGATCGGCGGCGTCATCGTGGTGATCTACTCCACCATCGGCGGGATGTGGTCGATCACCCTGACCGACATGGTGCAGTTCGTGCTGCAGACCGTCGGCATCTTCGTCCTGCTGCTGCCCTTCACCTGGAACCACGCCGGCGGCCTGGACGGGATCAGGGCCAGGGCTGCGGACTCCGTCTTCGAGCTCGGCGCGATCGGCACCGGGACGATCATCACCTACGTCGTCGTCTACACCTTCGGGATGCTGATCGGGCAGGACATCTGGCAGCGGGTCTTCACCGCCCGTTCGCCGCAGGTCGCGCGCTGGGGCGGCACCGCGGCCGGTGTCTACTGTCTGCTCTACGGCATCGCCGGCGCGCTGATCGGGACCGCTGCCTCCACCTTCGTCACCGTCGAGGACCGCAACGACGTCTACGCCACCATCGCCGAGTCGATCCTCCCGGTCGGCGTCAGCGGCCTGGTGCTCGCCGCCGCCGTGGCGGCGATGATGTCGACCGCCTCGGGTGCCCTGATCGCGACCGCGACGGTGGCCCGCACCGACGTGCAGCCGATGCTCGCCCGGCTGATCGGACGCACCCCCGCGCGCGTCCCGGACGAGGCGGAGAACCCCGAGCACGACGTGCTGGCCAACCGGATCTACGTCGTCGCCATCGGCGCCGTCGTCGTCGTGATCGCCTCGCTGCTCGACGACGTCGTCTCGGCACTGACGATCGCCTACGACATCCTCGTCGGCGGTCTGCTGGTGCCGATCCTGGGTGGGTTCCTCTGGCGCCGTGCGACCGGTGCGGCAGCGGTGGTGGCGATGGCCACCGGCACCGCCGCGACCCTGGCGACGATGGCGATCGTCGGCGACGTCCTCGCCAACGAACCGGTCTACGCGGGCCTCGCGGTCAGCGCCGTGGCGTACGTCGTGGTCAGCCTGCTCACCCGTCCGACCGACCCCGCGGTGATGCGGGAGTGGACCGAGCGGCTCGCAGGTCGAGCGACCTCGGACGGATCCGGCGTGGTGGACGCTCCGGCCCCCGAGGGCGTGTGAATTCTGCCGAACTTGTCACGAATCGCGCCGCTGTCCGGTCTCATTGTCGATGCGGGTAGAAGGACGATCGGCGCCACCGGCGCAGACGAGGGGGATGGGGCTCAGCATGCTCGACCAGCACAGCTCAGGCGAGGACACTCTCGAGTCGGCGGTCGAGGTGTTCGACCAGTCGCGGCACCGGCTCTTCGGGATCGCCTACCGGATCCTGGGAAGCGTGGCCGAGGCGGAGGACATCGTCCAGGAGGCATGGCTGCGCTGGCAGCAGACCGACCGGAGCGCCGTACGCAACCCGGCGGGATTCCTGACGACCGTGGCGACGCGTCTGGCGATCAACGTGGCCGAGTCGGCACGCTCGCGCAGGGAGACGTACGTCGGTCCGTGGCTGCCGGAGCCGGTCGACACCGAGGCAGATCCGACCCTGGGTGCGGAGCGGGCCGAAGCCCTGGAGAGCGCGACGCTGCTGCTGCTCGAGCGACTGCGGCCGGATCAGCGTGCGGCGTACGTCCTGCGGGAGGCGTTCGGCTACTCCTACGACGAGATCGCGGAGATCCTCGAGATCTCGAGCGTCAACGCCCGCCAGGTCGTCAGCAGGGCCAAGCGGGGCGTCCTCTCCGAACGCCGTGACCCGGTGGACCCGGAGAAGCACCGCGAGCTGCTCTCCGCATTCGTCGCTGCCGCGCAGAACGGAGACCTCGCCCAGCTGGAACGCGTCCTGGCCGCCGACGTCGTCAGTCTGTCCGACGGCGCCGGCATCGTCGGCAACGCCGCCCGCCGCCCCGTCGTCGGGCGGACGACCGTCGCCAAGTTCGTGCGTGCCTTCTCCAGCTGGTGGTGGGACGGAGCCACCACCAGCTGGATGGAGACCAACGGGCGACCGTCGCTGCTCGTCCGTCGCAAGGGCGAGCCGGTCGCGCTGCTGAGCATCGCCGCGTCCGCCGCGGGCATCGAGCAGCTCATGTGGGTGATGGTCCCCGAGAAGCTCGTACGCCTCAGGGGTGTCGAGCCCCGGCAGTGACCGTGGCGTCGAGCCACTGGTCGAAGCTCGGCCCGACCAGGTGGCCGTCCTCGCCGGGCAGCAGCACACCGTCGCGCACCAGCTCGCCGACAGGTGCGCCGTTGACCTGCACCGGGTCACCGGCCCGCTCGGCGTAGGCGGCCGACAGCCGGGCCAGGGTCTCCCGCTGGGGACCGGCGACCTCGACGAGGTCACCCTCGATCTCGCCGGTGGCCACGGCGAGGAGCACTTCGACCATCGCGTCGACGGCGACGGGCTGCGTGACCAGGTCCGGCACGGTGGTGCGGTCGCCGTCGCGGCCCCAGCCGATCGCCTGGCGGGCGATGTCGTGGAACTGCGCGGACCGGACCACGTGCGGGCCGGGGGCGTGCGCGACGCAGGCCAGCTCCTGGGCGTACTTGGCGCGGTAGTAGCCGTCGAAGCCGGTGCCCGCCTCGGTCTCGGACGCGGCGATCTTGTCCACCCCGATGATCGAGAGGACGACGGTGCGGCGTACTCCTGCCTCGTGGGCGGCAGCGCCGAGGTTGGTGGCGGCAGCGGTGAAGAAGGCGGTGGCGCCGTCTTCGTCGAGCGACGGGCTCTGGACGACGTCGACGAGCGCCTCGGCACCGGCCAGTGCGTCGGCGAGCCCCGTCGGCTGGAGCACGTCGGTGCCGGATTCCTTGGACAGTCCGACGACGTCGTGTCCGGCGGCCTGGGCGGCTCTGGCGAGTGCCGATCCGACGAGGCCGCTGACTCCGGCGATGGCGATACGCATGCTGTTTCTCCTTGGTGGTGGGACGTTCACGGCCCGATGAGGCCGAGCTGGATGGCGATGGGGGAGACCGAGAAGCCGCCGGCGACGAGGACGGCGACGGCCATGGCGGCCGCCTTCGCCGCCTGACGCCGCTTGGCGGTCAGCGTCCAGCCGAGGGTCTGCAGCGAACTCCAGGTGCCGTGCCACAGGTGCATCCCCAGGACGAGCATCGCGGCGAGGTAGACAGCGGTCGACCACCAGACGCTGAACGTGTCGACGACCAGGTTGAACGGGTCGTTCGTCGGGCCGCCGCGTACGTTGACCTTGCCGATCGTGAAGTTGACCAGGTGCCACCCGAGGAAGAGGAAGAGCGCCAGGCCGCCGGTGAGCATCGTGCGCGAGGCGAACGACGAGGCGCGCCGCGGCGGCCGGGCGGCGTAGCGGCCCGCCGCGCGGCGGGCGCGTCTGGCGAGGACGATCGCGCTGGAGACATGCGCCACCAGAGCGGCGATCAGCCCGACGCGCATGATCCAGAGCAGCCCGGAGCGGGGGAGGATCGGCTCGCCCAGGGTGCGCAGGTGCTCGGCGTACTCGTTGTACGCATCGTGGCCGCTGAACGCCTTCAGGTTGCCGTAGACGTGACCGAGCACGAATGCGATGAAGAGCAGGCCGCTGATGGCCATGACGAGCTTCAGCGTGATGGTCGACGACCATGCCCGGCGTCGCGCTAGCGAGGTGTGCATACCCAGTTGACCGAGCATGGTCGCGATCTGTGACACCTGACCCCCAAAGTCATCTGAAAATGAGCATTGTCAAATTCTCGGACTCGGCTTAGGGTCGCTGTGTCCGGTTCGCCTGGAGAGAGTGGTCTGTCATGGTCAAGCGTTCTGCTGTCATCCGTGCCGTCGTCGGGCTGCTCGCGGCCTCGACCCTGCTGATCGCCCCGCCGGCGCAGGCGGCGGGAGGCGTCAACGACGCCGCATGCCGGCCATCGGCCGACCACCCGAACCCGGTCGTCTTCCTGCATGGCCTGGGAGCCAACAAGGACGAGGACCTCAACTTCCTCCAGGCCGACGTGGCGGCCCAGGGCTACTGCACCTACAGCCTGACCTACGGCACCGGTGCGTACGGTCCGTTCGTCGGCGGGGTGGGGGACATCGCCAGGTCGGCGGCGCAGATCAAGGCGTTCGTCCAGAACGTGCTGGCGCAGACCGGCGCCGCGAAGGCCGACCTGGTCGGCCACTCCGAGGGTGGCTTCCAGACGCTCTACGTCACCAAGACGCAGGGCATCTCCGACCGGATCGACAAGGTCGTCGCCATCGCGCCGCCGACCCACGGCACCACGTTCGCCGGCCTCTACCGGCTCGGCATGGCCCTGGGTGCCGATGAGCTGGCCGGACAGGTCCTGACCACCTTCGGCTGCATCGCCTGCACCCAGCTGGTCACCGACGGCAGTGCCGTACGCACCCTGACGAACGGCCCGATCGCGCAGCCCGGCGTGACGTACACGATCATCCAGTCGAGGTACGACGAGCTCGTCACGCCCACCGAGACCGCGTTCGTGCGCGAGCCGGGCGTCACCAACACCTACGTCCAGGACGTCTGCCCGCACGACCCGGTCGGCCACATCGGCGAGGCCTACGACACCAACGTGTGGAACATGGTCAAGAACGCGCTCGACCCGGCCGGCGCCGCCCCCTTCGTCTGCTCGGTCGGGTCGCCCGGCTGATGGCGCAGGAGGGCCGTTCGTACGGCGGGCTGACCCGCGAGGAGCGCGACGCCCAGCGCCGCCAACGGCTGCTGGAGACCGCCAAGGAGATCATCGGTACGAAGGGCTACGCCGCGACCACGATCCCGGGTGTGTGTGCCGCCTCGAAGGTGTCGACGCGGCACTTCTACGAGATCTATCCCGGCAAGGAGGATCTCTTCGTCGACCTCTACGACCGGATCACCGCCGACTCCTACGCGCGAGTGGCGACCTCCTTGGAGGCGACCGCCGGGAAGCCGATCTTCGAGCGGGTGCCGGCAGCGGTGCTGGCCTATCTCGACCCGATGCTCAAGGATCCCCGCGTCGCTCGGATCGCGTTCGTGGAGATCATGGGCGCGAGCCCGCGCATCGAGAAGCTCCGGCTGGACTATCGCGAGACCCTGGTCGAGATCGTGGGCACCGAGTGCTCCGCCTCCGTGGGCAGGGGCGAGATCCTCGATCGTGACTGGCGCTTCGCCGCGCTGGCTCTCGTGGGCGCGGTGACCGCGATCGTCTACGACTGGGCGCTGCATCAGCCGGGCTCGAGCCGCGAGGCGCTCGAGGCCCAGCTGGCCGACCTCGCGCTCGTCCTGCTGACCTCCGACCCGCCCGGCTAGGGGTCGCCCGTGTATCTCCTCGCGACCTGGGTACCGGCCAGGTGTACAGCGATGAGGAGGAACACCATGTTCAAGAAACCAGGAATGCTGGCTGCCTTCGGGATCGGCTATGTCCTCGGCGCTCGCGCTGGACGTGAGCGGTACGACGCCATGGTCACCAAGGCACAGGACCTGTGGCACGACCCTCGGGTGCAGGAGAAGGCGCACCGCGCCGGGTTCGTAGCCAAGGAGAAGGCGGCCACGGCCCGTGACACCGTTCAGCACAAGATGCCCGGCGGCACCACGCCGTCCGAGACGTCGACCCCGACCCCGACCCCGACCCCTCACGCGGCGCCGAGCGCCACGCGTCCGGGCATGGCTGGGGACCCGGTGACCGACATGCCGCGGGGGTGGGAGTCGTGACGCTTCATCACTCCGACCGCCAGACCGACGCTTCGATGGGTGAGCTGGTCTCACGGCTCTCTACGGAGATGTCCACCCTCGTGCGTGGCGAGCTCGAGCTCGCTCGGCTCGAGCTGACCGAGAAGGCGAAGCACACCGGCAAGGGGGCCGGCGCGTTCGGCGCCGCTGGCCTGGTGGCTCTGTACGGCGTCGGGGTCCTGATCGCCACGGCGATCCTCGCCCTGGCGCTGGTCATGGACGCCTGGCTGGCTGCGCTGCTGGTCGGAGTCGTGCTCCTGGCCATCGCAGGCTGCATCGCCCTGTTCGGGAAGAAGCAGGTCTCCGAGGGCACCCCGATGAAGCCCGAACGGGCCACCGAGGGCCTCAGGCGGGATATGGAGACCGTCAAGCACCGTCACGCTGAGGACCGCACCCCGAGGAGTACGCCATGACGAACGACCACGTCAGCCGACCCGTCGAGGCCGGTGACGACAGCATCGCCGCAGTCGAGGCCGGTCTGGACACCACCCGACACGAGATGGCCGACACCCTCGACGAGCTCGCCGCGCGGCTGGACGTGAAGACGCGCGGGCAGGAGAAGGCTCACGAGCTGAAGCAGCGTACGCAGGTGGCCGCCAGGTCCCGAGACGTACAGATTCGGAGCGGCATCGTCGCCGCGATCGTGCTCAGCCTGATCCTGATGCTGGCCCGGAGGAAGCGCCGCCGGCTCAGCGACGCCGAGTAGGCCGGGTCAGCCGGTCGAGAAAGGCCACGAGCAGCGCCTCGCGCATCGCGGCGGAGGCCAGGTCGAGCATCGCGTTGACCTCGGCCATCCGTTGCGGGAGCGGAGGGCGGTGTCCTGAGCTTGTCGAAGGGTCGCCCTCTGCCTCGGCGGCTCCGACGAGCCCCGCGGCGAGCAGCAGGCCGTCGAAGTCCTCCTCGGACAGGGAGAACGGGTCGAGGTCGCCGATGAACGTCGCGACGGCCGGGTCGACCGTGACCGGGCCGGTGGCCACCGCGGCCGCGACCGCCTCCGCGAGAGCAGCGAGGAGCTCCGGTACGTGGGGGAGCGTCGCCGCGCTCACCGACAGGTGGATGGTGGCGGGGGAGCCGGCGAAGGACATCTGCGGCTGGACGTACCAGCCGCGTACGGCCATCTCGTCGCAGACCGTGAATGGATCGCAGCTGCCGTCGGTGGTGAGCGCGAGGAGCGTCGAGTCGGGAGTGCTGACCACCGCGAGCTCGGGCATCTCCTCGACGCCGGCGCGGATGCGATCCACCGCCTCGAAGACGTCGCGGGCGAGTCGCTCATATCCCTCATCGCCCAACGAGCGCATCACCGCCCAGGCGCCGGCCAGCGGTCCGCCGGACTTCGTCGACTGCATCGTGGAGTTGAGCATGGTGTAGCCCGGCCAGGCGGCCGAGGCGAAGAACTGCGGCCGCCGCAGCGCCGGGGTGCGGTACAGCAGCACCGAGGTGCCCTTGGGGGCGTAGGCGTACTTGTGCAGGTCGACGGAGATCGAGGTGACGCCTTCGACAGCGAACGTCCAGGCCGGTACGTCCCGTCCCAGCCGCGTCGCGTAGGGCAGCACCCAGCCACCGATGCACGCGTCGACGTGGCAGCGGATCCCGCGCTCGGCCGCGGCTGCCGCGATCTCGGTGACCGGATCGACGACGCCGTGCGCGTAGGACGGCGCCGAGGCGACGACCAGCACGGTGCGCTCGTCCATCGCCGCGGCCATCGCGGCCGGATCCGCGCGGAAGTCGGGCCCGACCGGCACCAGCACCGGCTCGACCCCGAAGTAGTGGGCGGCCTTGTGGAACGCGGCGTGCGCGGTCGACGGGAGCACCATCCGCGGCCGCTCGATCGCGCGGTGCGCGTCGCGTGCGGCCTGCACCGCGAGCAGTACCGACTCGGTGCCACCGGAGGTGACCGTGCCGACCACGGACTCGGGAGCGTCGAGGAGATCGGCGGCCATGCCGACCACCTCGGTCTCCATCCGGAGCAGGCTCGGGAACGCGGTCGGGTCCAGCCCGTTCGAACCGGCGTAGGCCGCCACCGCCTCGCAGCCGATCCGGTCGATGTCGGGCAGGCCGGAGTCGTAGACGTAGGCGAGGGTGCGGCCACCGTGCACCGGCAGGTCGGCGGCCTGCATCGAGCGGAGCTGGGTTAGGGCGTCGGTCATACGGTCACGGTCCCATCAACGTCGTCGGCGGTGAGCGAGTAGCGGCGCAGCCAGAACAGGCTGAGGAGAGCCAGGCAGGCCGGCAGCACCGAGAAACCGAGGGTGATCGCGGTCAGTGCCGAGTCCGGCTGGGCGACGTCGCTCCCGGTCGAGGAGCGGTAGCCGCCGAGCGCGAGCACCGCGGCGTACACGCCGGGCCCGAGCGCGAGCCCGAGGGTCTCGCCGGCGGTCCAGACGCCGGTGTAGACGCCGATCCGGCTCGACCCGCTGCGCCGGGCGTCTACGGCGGCCGCGTCGGGGAGCATCGCCATCGGGAAGACCTGGCACCCGGCGTACCCGATCCCGACGAGCACCACCGCGGCATAGACCAGGGCGACCGGTGCGATCTGGGCGGTCGCGGCCAGCAGCGCGCCGGCGGCGAGGACGACCGAGGCGGCGACGTACCCGTTCTTCTTGCCGATCCTGGCGCCGAGCGCCGCCCACGCGGGGGTGAGCAGCAGCGCCGGGCCGACGAAGCAGACGAACAGCACCGTCGCCGCGCCGTCGCGGCCGAGGACGTCGCCGGCCAGGTAGTCGACGCCGGCGAGCATCGCGCCGAACGCGACGGCCTGGACCACGAACGTGATGAGCAGCCGGCGGAAGTCGGGCGCCGCCGCGACGATCCTCAGCTGGTCGCGCAGGCTGCCCGGCCCCGGATGGACGATGTGGACCGGCGCCCGGCGGGTGCCGACGTACGCACTGAACACCCCGACCAGGATGAGCACCGCCATCACCACGCCCATCACGCGGTAGCCGTCGCGGCCACCGACTGCGTCGCGGATCATCGGTGCGGTCGCGCCGGCGAGCAGGATGGTGAGCGCCAGGATCGCGACCCGCCAGGTCATCAGCCGGGTGCGTTCGTCATAGGACTCGGTCAGCTCGGCGGGCATGGCGACGTAGGGCACCTGGAAGAACGCGTACGCCGTCGCGCAGGCCAGGAACAGGACCAGCACCCACAGCGCCTCGAGGCCGGTCGCCATCGACGGCGCCGCGAACAGCAGCGCGAACGTCACCGCCAGCGCGATCCCGGCCCGGCGCAGCCATGGTCGCCGCGGCCCTCGTGGGTCCACGGTCCGGTCGCTGATCCGGCCCGCGATCGGGTTCAACACGACATCCCACGCCTTCGGCGCGAACACGATGAACCCCGCCGCCAGGGCCGCGATGCCGAGGCTGTCGGTCAGGTAGGGGAGCAGCATCAGGCCCGGGATCGTGCCGAACGTGCCGGTCGCCACGGAGCCGGAGCCATAGCCGATCCGTACGCCGAGCGGGAGGGTCGGGGCGGGCATGCCCGCCATAGTGCCGTGGCCGAGGCCACGGCGTCCGGGGTTTCGCTTCATCCTCACCACAGGTAGCGGCGTACGAAAGCCTCCTTGACCGGTCCACCATGGGCGAACGCGGCGTCCACGGTCTCCTCGAGCGTGAGCGCCGAGAACGAGGTGTCGCCCTCGACGAGCAGATCCGCGTACGCCGCAGCTGCCTGCGCGAAGCTCACGTTCCGAGCCGGGTGGAGCAGGACGTGGCGGGTCTGGAGCGTCCACTGGTCGGGGTGGTTCCGCATCGATAGCGCGAGGAGGTGGTCGCGCCAGATCTGGCGCAGCCCGGTGTCGAGGACCTTGTCCTGCCAACCCGGCCTGAACGCGCCGGACGCCTCAGCGAGAGCGATCAGGAAGTCGGTCTGGTCCGCGTGGCGGGCGATCGCGTCCGGGCTGTCGGCCCGCGGCTTCGGGTCCTTGGCGGAGTGCTCGTGATACTTCGTCTCCACGCCGAGCACGGTCAGTGGTGCGTTCGGTCGCCCGAGCACCAGCGCGACGTCGAAGGCGGTGCGGTCACGGGTGTAGCGATCGCTGCCTCTCCTCGGAGACCATTCGAAGAGGATCGCCGGCATCTCGGCGTCCGGCACGCCGAACAGCTCCGCGAGCTGGCGCCGGGAGGCATGGTTCTCCGGCAGTGACGCCTCGCCGAAGAGATTGAACGCCATCGGCATCGACGACAGCAGATCGCGATAGAGACGCTTCGCGTCGAGGGTCTGGCGATCCTGCTTCGCCTCGACCCGCGCGCGGGCGACCCGGTGGATCTCCGGGGTGAGGAAGTTCGCGCCGGCCTCCGCGTCGCCGTCGTGGAGCTTGGTGCCGTTGGGAATGTCCTCGACCGGGGTCTCGTCGAAGCTCCGCCTCCCTGGGTGGCTGCCGAAGGAGACGACGCCGAGCTCGTCGACCGCCCAGCGATGCTGCCGCCACCGGGCCTCCCGCTTGAACGCCGTCATCAGCTGCCCGCCCGCCTTGTCGGTGTCGAACCAGCAGCCGGCGTCCTTCAAGTCATCCTGCGACGGCATCATCGATGTCACCGTGATCGTCCTTCCTCGGGGATGCCGTGATCATCGAGGCCCGGATCCTCCACGCGCGGCCGCATGAAACGGCCCATACCTCGCGTTGGGTATCCGGGGGTACGTTGACGCCATGCCGCTCGAGACCGGTGCCGTCGCGCCCGACTTCACGCTTCCCGCCCAGGACGGTACGTCCGTCACCCTCTCGTTGCTGACCGAGAAGGGCCCCGTGGTGCTCTTCTTCTACCCGGCCGCCGAGACGCCGGTGTGCACCAAGGAGGCCTGCCACTTCCGCGACCTCGCCGGCGAGTTCGAGGCGCTCGGCGCCCACCGGCTCGGGATCAGCAAGGACAGCGTGGAGAAGCAGGCCGGCTTCGCCGCCAACCACGACCTCGACTATCCCGTCCTCTCCGATCCTGTCGGGTCGGTGGCC
Source organism: Nocardioides sp. NPDC023903 (assembly GCF_040639295.1). Lineage (NCBI taxonomy): Bacteria > Bacillati > Actinomycetota > Actinomycetes > Propionibacteriales > Nocardioidaceae > Nocardioides > Nocardioides sp. NPDC023903. Next base: position 143,054 of record NZ_JBEZZS010000012.1, read on the forward strand.
GAGCTCTACGGCGTGAAGCCCAGCCTCCTCGGCAAGCTCGGTCCGCTGCAGCGTACGACCTTCGCCATCGGCACCGACGGCCTGATCAAGGCCGTCGTCGAGGGGATGCTCAAGGCCGAGATCCATGCCGACGAGGCCCTCGCCGCGCTCAGGGACGACGTGGAATGACGACCACCATCGCCGTCACCGGCGCCACCGGCTTCGTCGGCGGTGCCGTCGCCCGTGCGCTGGGCGGCTCCGACGCCGCGCTCCGTCTTCTCGTACGTGACACCTCCAGGGCTCCCGAGATCCCCGGAGCGGACGCGTTTGCGGTGAGCTACGGCGACCGAGAGGCCGCGGTGAGGGCCCTCGACGGCGTTCAGACCGTGCTCATGGTCTCTGCCGCGGAGTCGGCGGACCGCCTGGAACAGCACCTCACCTTCGTCGACGCCGCCGCGGCGGCCGGGGTCGAGCACATCGTCTACACCTCCTTCTTCGGTGCGGCGCCGGACGCCGTCTTCACGCTCGCGCGCGACCACTTCGCGACCGAGGAGCGGATCAAGGTGAGCGGGATGGGCTACACCCTGCTGCGCGACAACTTCTACCTAGACTTCCTCCCCTCCTTGGTCGGTGAGGACGGCGTCATCCGGGGTCCGGCCGGCAACGGCCGCTTCGCTGCGGTCGCACGGGCCGACGTGGCGCGCTCCGCCGTCGCCACGCTCACGACGCCGCAGGATCACCAAGGACGCACGTACGACCTCACCGGCCCCGCGGCGCTCACGATGAGCGAGGTCGCCGACATCCTCACCGAGCATCGTGGGCGTGAGGTGCGCTATCACGACGAGACGATCGAGGAGGCCTACGCGTCGCGTCGCCGCTGGGAGGCGCCCGACTGGCAGTACGACGCCTGGGTCTCCACCTACACCGCGATCGCTGCAGGCGAGCTCGACGGAGTCAGCACCGCCGTAGCCACGCTCACCGGGCGCGAGCCCCTCAGCCTTCGCGACTACCTCGCCGCCGGCGAATAGGTCCGGGCACCAAGAGGCTTGCTGGGGACTGCTCGTCGCCATGCGGGGTACCGACTTCGGCATGGTTGCATTCGGATACACCCTGATGACCGAACAGGCGGGCCCGACTGACCTCGTGCGCCACGCAGTCGCGGCCGAGGAGGCGGGCTTCGACTTCCTGGTGATGAGTGACCACTACTCGCCATGGCTGACTGAGCAGGGGCACGCGCCGTACGCCTGGAGCGTGCTGGGCGCAGTCGCGCAGGCCACGCAGCGGATCCCGTTGATGACGTACGTGACCTGCCCGACGATGCGGTACCACCCCGCTGTCGTCGCCCAGAAGGCCGCCACCGTGCAGGAGCTCTCGGGCGGCCGGTTCACGCTCGGCCTCGGCAGCGGAGAGAACCTCAACGAGCACGTCGTGGGCGCCGGCTGGCCGGCCGTGCAGACCAGGCACGAGATGCTTGCCGAGGCGATGGAGATCATCTCCGCACTCTTCGACGGCGAGCTCGTCGACTACCGCGGTGAGCACTTCGAGGTCGATGCTGCCCGGCTCTGGGACCTGCCCAGCGCGCGGGTGCCCGTCGGGCTGGCCGTCGGTGGGCCCGAGGTGTCCCAGCGTTGCGCTGCCCTGGCCGACCACCTCATCGCCGTCGAGCCCGACGCGGCTCTGGTGGAGGCGTGGAACGATGTGCCGGAGGCGCCGCGCGTCGGATCCGGGAGCACCCGAGCCATCGGCCAGATCCCGATCAGCTGGGATCCCGATGACGCCGACGCGGCGGTACGACGCGCGCACCACCAGTTCCGCTGGTTCGGCGGCGGCTGGGCCGTCAACAGCGAGCTTCCGACCACGGCGAGCTTCGCCGCGGCCTCGCAGTTCGTACGCCATGAGGATGTCGCCTCGTCGATCCCGTGCGGTCCCGACCTCGATGCGATCACCGAGGGAGTCAGGCCTTTCTGGAAGGCCGGGTTCACCGATGTCGCCCTCGTTCAGGTCGACGGCTCGACGAATGACCAGTTCCTGGCCGAGGCCGCCGGGCCTCTGCTCGACGCGCTGCGCTCGGCGTCGGACTGAGGCTCGGCCCCGCGGAGAGTCAGGGCTTGAAGACGACCTTCACCATCCCGTCGGACTTCTCCTGGAAGGACTTGTAGGCCTCCGGAGCCTCGCTCAGCGGGAGGTGGTGGGTGGCGAACGAGTCCACGCCGAGCGGGTCCTCGTCGTTCTCGAGGAACGGCATCAGGTCATCGGTCCAGGCGCGTACGTTGGCCTGACCCATGCGGATGCTGACCTGCTTGTCGAAGAGCTGCATCATCGGGAACGGGTCCATCGCGCCGCCGTAGACCCCGGCGATCGAGACTGTGCCCCCGCGGCGTACGGAGTCGAAGGCGGTGTGGAGAGCGGCCATCCGGTCCACGCCGGCGGCCTGCATCACCGGCCGGTTCACGGCTCCCGGCGTCATGGCCAGCAGCTTGGTCATCCCCTCCACGATGGGCGAGCCGTGGGCCTCCATCCCGACGGCGTCGATCACGGCGTCGGCTCCGCGTCCGTCGGTCAGGTCGCGTACCTGCTCGGCGACCTTGCCGGACTCGAGGTCGATCGTCTCGGCCCCACGCTGCCGCACCCGGTCGAGACGCTCGGGTTCGCGATCAACGCTGATGACGCGGTGGCCGGCGTCGAGCGCGAAGCGGCTCGCCATGTCGCCGATGGGGCCGGCACCGAGGACCAGCACGGTGCTCTCCGGGTCGGGGTCGGCGTACTGCAGTGCCTGCCAGGCGGTCGGCAGTACGTCGGAGAGGAAGAGGAACCGGTCGTCGGTCGGACCGTGCGGGACCTTGATCGGAAGCTCGTTGCCGAAGGGAACGCGCAGGTACTCGGCCTGTCCGCCCGGGATCTGACCGTAGAGCGAGCTGTAGCCGAAGAGACTGGCGCCGGTGCCCTTGTCGTGGTTCTGGGTGGTCTCGCACTGTGAGTGCAGGTGGTGCCGGCACATCCAGCAGGTGCCGCAGCTGACGTTGAACGGCACCACGACGCGGTCGCCGACGCTCAGCTCGCGAACTGCGGGACCGACCTCGGTCACCACCCCCATCGGCTCGTGCCCGACCACGTCTCCCGGTGTCATGAACCCGGTGAGCACCTCGTAGAGGTGCAGGTCGGAACCACACAGTCCCGTCGAGGTGATCTCGACGATGATGTCGTCGCCCTCGATGATGCGCGGATCAGGGACGTCGTCCACGCGGATGTCGCGCCTTCCTTGCCAGGTGACTGCCTTCATGGATGTGCCTCCTTGGGATCTAGTCACCCCTGCGGTACCCGGATCCGGCGATTCAAGCCTGGCGAGCGGCTGTGCTGAACCTGGTCGTGGTGGGTACCGGTGAGATTCACAGCAGAGCGGCCCCAGGGAGGGTGTGGACAACATGAAGGTGGTCGTCATCGGTGCGTCGGGAAACCTCGGCAGCGCCACCATCCGGGCACTCACCGCAGACGGGGCCGCCGACGTCGTCGCCGTCGCGCGCCGGGCGCCGGACGGACCTCGGGCCAGCGCCCATGCCTCCGTCGAATGGCGGATGGCCGATGTCTCGACGGCCAACCTGGAGCCGGTGGTCGAGGGTGCCGACGCGGTCGTGCACCTCGCCTGGAAGTTCCAGCCCACGCACCGTCCCGAGGAGACCTGGGCCACCAACGCCGTCGGCACACGCCGGGTCCTCGACGCCGTGGCCCGGGCAGGTGTCAAGGCGCTCGTGTGCGCCTCGTCGGTGGCGGCCTACTCTCCGGTCGATCACGACGACCTGGTCGATGAGACCTGGGAGACCGACGGTGCGTCGGCTGCCGCGTACTGCCGGGAGAAGGCGTACGTCGAACGGGCCCTGGACGCCTTCGCCTGCAACCACCCCGAGGTCCGTCTGGTCAGGGTTCGGCCCGCGTTCGTCTTCCAGCGCTCGGCGGCCAGCGAGCAACGGCGCATCTTCGGCGGCGCCCTGGCCCGGCCCGCGTTCCTGGACCGGCAGCGGACCCCAGTGGTGCCGGTGCCCGCGGGCCTGCGGTTCCAGGCCGTGCACGCCGGAGACGTCGGCCGGGCCCTCGCCACCGCGGCGACCACCGATGTATCGGGCGCGTTCAACCTGGCCGGTGACGGCGTGATCGCCCGCGACGAGCTCGGCGATCTGATGGGCGCTCGAACGATCGAGGTCCCGCCGCGTCTCGCGCGTCACGGCCTGGAAGGCGCCTGGCACGCACGGCTGGCGCCGGTCCCCGGCAGCCTGCTGGACGCGGTCATGCAGCTGCCGCTGATGTCGACCACCCGCGCCGAGCTGGAGCTCGCCTGGCAACCGCGCCACTCGGCCATGGACGCGCTCGAAGCCGTCCTCTCCGGGATCCCGCAGAAGGCGGGCAGCGAGCTCCCGCCGTTACGTCCCTGACCTCCACGAGGAGGAGCAGCCATGAACGACGACATGTTGCACGCCTACCTGCAGCACCACTGGGCAGGGGCCAGCGCCGGAGCCGCGATGTTCGAGCGGGTCGGCCGCTCGCACTCCGACACCGACGTGGCCGCCCGCGTACGACAGCTGGCGACCGAGGTGAAGGAGGACCGGGAGCAGCTGCGGCAGATCATCGAGGCGACGGGAGCCACCCCCTCGCGCATCGCCGCCACGACTGGACGGGCCGTGGAGTTCGCCGGCCGGTTCAAGCCGAACGGCCGGCTGGTGCGCCGCTCGCCGCTCTCGGACCTGTTCGAGCTGGAGGCGCTGCGTGACGCGGTGGTCGCCAAGCGGGCCGGGTGGCAGCTTCTGCGTGCCGCCACCGAGGACGACGTACGTGTCGACCCGCTGCAGCTGGACGAGCTCATCCGCCGCGCCGACGACCAGAGCGCCCGGCTCGAGGACCTGCACCTGCGAGTGGGCCGTACTGTCATCGGCGCATGATGGTTGGGGATCAGTCTGGAATCAGCTTGGAGACGTGGTAGTGGCTCAACGCCCATCCGGCTTGTCCACGTTGTGCGATCACGGTGAGGTGAACGGTCGCGTCTCCGTCGGGCCGCATGAACAGCACACGGGCATATCCAACTAGGGCCTCCTGGGCGATCTCGCGTGTGGAGAGGAGCTCGTACTCAGCCCGTAGACCGACCGGCTGCTTGGCGTAGTAGCGGCTGATGTAGTCGCGGCCGACGCCGGGCTCGGGGTCGAAGCCCTGGAAGAGTGCGTCCTCGGTGAAGAGGGCGGCGACATCGGCCGGTCGGCGCTCGGCGATGGCAGTTGCCCACTGGTCGAGCACGGTGCGCAGCTCGTGCTCCGCGCTGATGGTCTCGCTGGTCATGGAAGTTCTCCTTCGGGTGAGGTGGGACGATTCAGTGGCCGGCACTCTGGCCGCCGTCGATGTGGAGGAACTCGCCCGTGACGAAGGGCGACTGCTCCAGGTAGAGCACGCCGCGGGTCACGTCGTCGACCTCGCCCAGGGTCCCCATGGGGTGGAGCGCAGTGAGGAAGTCATGGGTCTCGGGTGCGTGCATGGGTGTCTTGATGATGCCGGGCGAGACCGCGTTCACCCGGATGCCTCGGCTGGCGTACTCGATGGCGAGCGACTTGGTCGCGGCCGCGACCCCACCCTTGCTGAGGGACGCCAGGACCGATGGCACCGCAGCCGATGCGCTCTCGACCAGGGTCGTGGTCACACTGATCACGTGCCCGCCCTCTTCCTGGTCGAGGAGTTGAGCGAGCGCCGCCTGCGTGACGTGGAAGAAGCCGTCCAGGTTGGTGCTCTTGATCGACTCGTAGTCCTCGACGGTGTAGTCGGTGAACGGCTTGGCGACGAAGATGCCCGCATTGTTGACCAGTGTGTCGACCCGACCGAACCGCTCGACTGCCGTAGCGATCACGCGCCGTGCGACCGTGGCGTCGCCGATGTCACCCACGACGGTCTGGAAGGTGTCGGTCGAGGCCGACTCGATGGATCGTGAGTTGGCGACGACGGCGTAGCCGAGGTCCTGATAGGCCGCGACGAGGGCGGCTCCGATTCCTTGAGAAGCGCCGGTGATGACGGCGACCTTTCGTGTGCTCATGGCGATGGAACATAGACGGTCGGTCAACTATTCCACTAGGCGATCGGTCTACAATCGGGAGCGTGGGACGGACTTCTGATGCGCGCGAGCGGCTTGTCGCTGCAGGCACCGAACTGTTCAGTGAGCGGGCCTACAGCTCGGTCGGCGTGGCGGAGATCGCCACCCGTGCTGGGGTGCAGAAGGGGTCGTTCTACTACTTCTTTCCGTCGAAGGAGGCCTTGGCGCTGGCTGTTGTCGACGCTCACTGGGAGTGGCAGCGTGGAGAGTGGTCCGCGATCCTGGCGGGGCCGGGTACGGTGCTGGAGCGCCTTCGGGGGATCTTCGACGTGGCCGCACAGATGCAGGCGTCGGCGCTGCGCGGCACCGGAGCGGTCACCGGCTGCCTGTTCGGCAACCTCGCCCTCGAAGTCAGCGCGAACAACCCCTCGATACAGAAGAGGCTTCAGGAGATCTTCGACGAACAGGTCCAGATGATCGCCGAACACCTGACCGTCGGGGTGGATGCCGGCGAGATCGAGATCGCGGACGCCCGGATGGCCGCGAAGTCGATCGTGGCCCAGCTCGAGGGGCTCGTGCTCTTCGCCAAGCTGTTCAACGACCCTGGCGAGCTGGATGACCTCTGGGGCAACAGTCTGCGACTGATGGGCATCACGCTGTCCGCCGAGGAGTCGGCTCCCCGGTGAGGGTCGGACCGCTCTAGCGTGCGTTCCGGCCGCCGCTCGGGAGCGAGATGGCGCGGCTTGCACGGAAATCGGCAGTGCGGAATAGGTTCACGCTCTCGTTGTTTAGTAGATGGTCGGTCAACTATGAACGGCCTCAAGAGAAGGGACTCACCCCATGTCCGAAAACGTGAAGGTCACGATCGTCTACTACTCCTCGACCGGCACGACGGCCGAAGTCGCCCGCGAGCTCGAGAAGGGAGTGCTGGCCACCGGCGCCGAGGTGCGCCTCACCAAGGCCCCGGAGCTCGCGCCGCTCTCGGCCATCGAGTCGAATGCAGCGTGGGCGGCGAACCATGCCACCACCTCCGACGTACCGGAGGCGTCGCCGGAAGACGTCGCCTGGGCCGATGTCGTCCTCTTCGGCACGCCGACCCGGTTCGGCAACGTCTCCGCCCAGCTCAAGCAGTTCATCGACACGCTCGGTGGTCTGTGGGCTGAGGGCAAGCTGGTCGACAAGATCTACAGCGGCTTCGTCTCGTCCTCCAGCCTCCATGGCGGCCAGGAGACGACGCTGCAGTCGCTCTACACCTCGGTGCACCACTTCGGAGGGATCCTCGTCGCCCCCGGCTTCACCGACCCGGTCAAGTACGACGACGGCAACCCGTACGGAACATCGCACGTCGACGCCCAGGGGACCAACCCCGTCGGCGACGTCACCCGGGCCTCGGCCAAGCACCAGGCCCAGCGTGTGGTCGAGATCGCCCGGCGCCTCAAGGCCGGACAGGCAGCCTGAGAGAGGAGTGGACCGATGGCTGAATTCATCGTTGAGATCAAGACCGTGGTCCCTGACGGGACCCCGCAGGCGGAGGTCGATCGACGCCGAGCCGCCGAGGCGGTCCGAGCTACGGAACTGACGGCGAGTGGCAACCTCGTTCGGCTCTGGCGGCCGATCGGCGAGATGCGGAGCATCGGCCTGTGGGTCGCCGACGACGAGGCGGCCCTGCGGGCGAACGTCTTGGAAACCCTGCCGTTGTCCCCGTGGATGACCTTCGACGTCACCGCGGTGGCATCGCATCCGAACGACCCGGCCGCTCGCGACCGCTGAACGACACGCGCCCGCCACCCGCGCTGCACCTCGTCGGGCCCTCGGGCGACGACGAGGTGCAGCGCGGCGACGGCGCACTCGTGATCGGCGCATGACAGCAGAGCCCGCCGGTTACCAGGTGGCATGACATCACCGACTTGTCTGATCCTGAACTGCACCCTCAAACGCTCACCCGACGAGTCCAGCTCCGCGCTGCTCGGGTCCCAGATCCTCACGGCGCTCACGGACCACGGGGTGAAGGGCGAGATGGTCCGGGTCGTCGACCACGACATACGCTTCGGAGTCTCCACCGACGAGGGTGACGGCGATGCGTGGCCCTTGCTGCGCGAGCGGATGCTGGCCGCTGACGTGCTCGTGCTGGTCACCCCGATCTGGTTGGGCCAGCCGTCCTCGGTGTGCAAGATGGTGCTCGAACGCCTCGACGCCGAGCTCAGCGAGACCGACGAGGACGGCCGGATGCGGACGTACGACAAGGTCGCCGGGATCGGCGTCGTCGGCAACGAGGACGGCGCCCACCACGTCACTGCTGAGCTCTGCCAGGCGCTCAACGACGTCGGCTTCACCATCCCCGCCAACGGCTCGACCTACTGGGTCGGCGAGGCCATGCAGGCCGTGGACTACAAGGACAAGAACCCGACTCCGGAGAAGACCGCGGGCACGACCACGACCATGGCCCGTCACCTCGCCCACCTCGCTGGCCTGCTGGTCACCTCGCCCTACCCGTCCGGGGAGTGAAACCCGGACCGGCCCTGCTCCTGTTCATGGCTGGCGGCTGGTCCCGGGCCGATCGCCGGTCACCTGGTCGGGGCGGTCCTTGGTGCCGGGCAGCATCTCTTGGACCTTCGACCGGAAGCCCTCGACGATCATGCCGAGCCGGTCGCTGTCGCCACGGACGATCGACTCGGCCGCCTTCTCGATCTGGTCCCAGGTCGCATGCGGCGGGATCGGGGGCACGGCGGGGTCGGTGACGAACTCGACGACGCACGGTCGGTCCGCGGCGAGGGCCTCCTCCCAGGCGGGGACGACCTCCTCGGGCTTCTCGGCGAGGACCCCGTGCAGGCCGAGACTGCGGGCGTAGGCGGCGTACGGGAAGTCCGGGAGCTGCTGCGACGGGAGGAACTGCGGTGACCCGCCCATCGCCCGCAGTTCCCACGTGACCTGGTTGAGATCGTTGTTGTGAAGGACGGCGACGACCAGCCGCGGGTCAGCCCAGTCGCGCCAGTACTTCGCGATGGTGATCAGCTCGTTGATCCCGTTCATCTGCATGGCCCCGTCGCCTACGAGCGCGAAGCCCGGCCGGTCGGGGTGGCCGATCTTGGCGCCGATGACGTACGGAACACCCGGTCCCATCGTGGCGAGCGTGCCGGACAGCGAACCTCGCATGCGGCCGCGCATACGGATGTGCCGGGCGTACCAGTTCGCCGACGACCCTGAGTCCGCGGCGATGATCGCGTCGTCCGGCAGCCGCGGCGACAGCTCGTGGAAGACGAGCTCCGGGTTGATCGGGTCGGCGGCGGTGTAGGCGCGGCGTTGCATGACCTCCCACCAGCGCGCGACGCCGTCCTCGACCTGTTCGCGCCATCCCTGGTGGCTGCGCGGCTCGAGCAGAGGGAGCAGCCGACGCAGCGTCTGGGCGGCGTCGCCCACCAGGTTGACCTCGAACGGGTAGCGAAGCCCCACCATGGTCGGATCGATGTCGATCTGCACGGCGCGCGCCTGCCCGAACTCAGGGAGGAACTGGGAGTACGGAAAGTTCGAGCCGACGACCAGCAGCGTGTCGCAGTCACGCATGAGCTCGTACGAAGGCCGGGTCCCGAGCAGCCCGATGGAGCCAGTGACCCACGGCAGCTCGTCGGAGAGGACGTCCTTGCCCAGCAGTGCCTTGGCGACGCCGGCCGCGAGGACGTCGGCAACCTGCGTGACCTCCGCGGCCGCGCCCCGGGCGCCCTGCCCGACCAGCATCGCAACCTTCTCGCCGGAGTTGAGGACATCGGCCGCGCGCCGGAGCTCAGCCTCGGGCGGCACCGGTGCCGACCAGCTCATGTCCAGGCTCGACGGGACCATCTTGAACGCGTGGCCGGGTGCGGCGTACTCGAGCTCCTGGACGTCGGCCGGGATGATGACGGCGGTCACGGTACGCCGGCTCGACGCCACGCGTATCGCCCGATCGAGGACGTTGGGCAGCTGCTCGGCGACCATGACGGTCTCGCAGTACTCGTTCGCGACGTCCTTGAAGAGGGTCGGGAGGTCGACCTCCTGCTGGTAGCTGCCCCCGATCGCGGTGCGGGCGGTCTGGCCCACGATCGCCACCACGGGGACGTGGTCGAGCTTGGCGTCGTACAGGCCGTTGAGCAGGTGGATGGCGCCGGGCCCGCTGGTGGCGGTGCACACGCCGGTGCGGCCGGTGAACTTCGCGTAGCCGACGGCCTCGAACGCGGCCATCTCCTCGTGTCGGGCTTGGACGAAGGTGGGCTGGTTGTCCGCCCGCTCCCATGCCGAGAGCAGGCCGTTGATGCCGTCACCGGCGTAGCCGAAGACGTGCTCCACCCCGTGCTCCCGCAGTCGTTGCAGGACGTAGTCGCCGACGGTCTGGCTCATGATTCCTCCTGGACCTGGGAACGCACTTTGGCGGGGTACCCCCGTCGCGAGGCCCGCATACGTGTGTGGTCCGGATTCGCGTCCGCTCGGCTGTCGCGACCACCCGGCCGGTGGCGGGGTGGTCGCTGACTCATCCAACCCGACGACGGCACGCCGCGGGGTTCTGATGCAGCTCCACGTTGTCCTCCACGATCTTGCGGTCGACCCAGCTGTTGCGAGCCACCGAGAAGTTGCCGGCGTAGGAGTTCCTGAGCACACGCAGGGAACGCACGTGATTGCCGACGACGCGGAGGTTGTT
>NZ_JBEZZS010000013.1:0-141079 GCF_040639295.1 Nocardioides sp. NPDC023903
GTACGCCTCCCGTCGCCCTCGGAATGATGACGGGACACGACACCTGCGCTCACCAACGTCTGCACGTGGTGAGCAAACAAGTTCGACGAGACATTGAGCATCCCGGCGAGCTCTGTGGGGGAGGCATCACTGATCTGGAGGCTGTCGACGATCCGGAGACGCACTGGATCACCGAGCGCTGCGTGCATCTTGGCCCGGCGTACCAGCTCCGGCTGTCTCTCAACCTCCATTGACTCAATATTGACTGAGTAATCGTTGAACGTCAAGAATGCGGACGTGATCACTTCTCTCCCGCGCCGCCTGCTGGCCGAATTCCTGGGCACTGCCCTGCTCGTCGCCGTGGTCGTCGGGTCCGGCATCGCCGCTCAGCAGCTCTCCCCCGACGACGTCGGCCTGCAGCTCCTGGAGAACTCGATGGCGACCGTCTTCGGACTGGCCGCGCTGATCCTGATGTTCGGCCCCGTCTCGGGGGCGCACTTCAACCCGGTGGTCTCGCTCGCCGACTGGTTCCTCGGCCGCCGCAGCGGCAAGGGACTGTCGATCGCCGAGGTCGGCTCCTACGCGATCGTCCAGATTCTCGGGGCGGTCGGTGGCGCGGTGCTGGCCAACCTCATGTTCGATGTCGACCAGGCGATCTCCACCAAGGACCGCGCCACCAGCGGACACTTCGTGGCCGAGATCGTCGCCACCGCCGGTCTCGTCGCCCTGATCTTCGCCCTCGTACGCAGCGACCGCGGCGCCCTCGCCGCGCCCGCGGTCGGTGGCTACATCGGCGCCGCCTACTGGTTCACCAGCTCCACCTCGTTCGCCAACCCGGCCGTCACCATCGGCCGGGTCTTCTCCGACACGTTCGCCGGAATCGCGCCGGGCTCGGTGGCTCCGTTCATCCTCGCGCAGCTCGTGGGCCTGGTCGTCGGCGTACTCCTGATCCTGGCTCTCTACCCCGGCGCCGGCGACCGCGCCGACGATGTCGTCGTGCCGCACTCCTGAGGTCCGCCCGAGTGGCAGCGTGAGACAGGCGCCGTCACATGGAGGCGAACCACTCCTTCTTGAACTGCGTCAGCGCTTCGATGTCGAGCTCGTCGCAGGTCAGTTGCTGATCGGCGGTGATGGCGACAACCTTCTCGCCGACCTGGGAGGCGGGGCCGGCGAGGGCGCCGTCTGCGTCGGTGATGAATGCTCGGAGGTCTTGCAGGTCGGGGCCTTGCAGGGTGGTGGGGTAGAGCACCGCGATGTATCCGTCCCCGACCGAGTGACCGAAGTCGCCGAGCGGGGCTTCCTCGGTGGGTTCGAAGAAGCTCTTCGATGCGTGGTCGCCATCCGCTGGGAGTGGTTCGGTGCGGTCGGCGACCGCGCAGACGTCGCTGGTGATGTCGTAGCCGGCAGCGACGATGTCGTCGGGTTCGGTGAACATCTGGTAGGCCACCATCGAAGTCGCTACCGAGCCGCCGACGATGAGGGCGGCAGCTGCGAGCTTCATCGCGGCGGGTTCCCGATCGCGGCCCACGATCGCGGCGACGATGAGTGCGATCGCGAGGACGGCGAAGATGACGATGAGCTGGCCGATCTCGATGCCGATGTTGAAGGCGATCACTCGCCACAACTGGCCGGCTTCGGGGATGCCGAGGTCCTGGAACCGGGTGGCCAGTCCGAGCCCGTGGACGAGTCCGAATCCGAACACCATCGCGGCGAACCACCCGGGGTGCTGGGGGCGGCCGAGGATGGCCACGACGGCGACGACCACCACGCTGAGCGCGATCACGATGTCGACGGCTTCGGGGTTGATCCGCCATCCGGCGAGCGTGGCGACAATCAGTGTGGTGGAGTGGCCGAGCGCGAACAGGCTGATCATCTTGGCGGCCACGCGTACCTGCGAGGCGACGAGCAGGACGCCGGCGACGAAGAGGACGTGGTCCCATCCGAGCAGCATGTGTTCCATCCCGATCGGGATGAACTCCAGTACGGACTTGTCGGCTGCCTCGCTGCCGATGCCATGTGCGCGGGCAGGTGTGGGTGCGAAGACGAGCAGCGCGCCGACGGTGGCGATCATCGACCGTCTGAGACGTGAGGCTCGGGGCAGCATGTGGAGACTCCTTGTGGGGGTCTGGTCGAACGTCGGGCTCTGAGCGGCTGTGCTCATGTCAGGCTCCGAACAGCAGGTAGAGGCCCATGTAGGTGTAGAGCACCATCGCGAGGAGCAGCGGTAGCTGGCCGGCAACCTGGTGCCTGCGAGGGAGGATCTCCAGGGCACGGTCGTGAGCGGCGATGACACCGAGTACGTGGCCGGCGACGATGGCAACCACTTTGGTCGATGCGAGGAGTGTCGCATGCTGGGCGAACCAGTAGTTGACCTCCCAGTTGGCGGTGCCGAACAGGTTCGCCCCGGTTCCCAGGGGGTCGCTGATCTGGATCAAGGTCTGCGAGCCGACCTGGACGAAGAAGCTCAGGTAGTGCGCGACCATGTAGCCGACCACGATCGGGACGACGGAGTGAGCGAGCTGACGCGGGATCCGCCAGCGGTCGGCGCCGTCCTCGACCCCGGTGGCCATGGACGCCGCCACGAACACGACGCCGACCACGGTGACCGCTGTCAGGAGTCCGGCTGTTCCCAGCAGGGTTCCATCGATGCCGCTGGACTGGACGAACCGGATCCAGGTCACGCTCTCGCGCCAGCTGTCGTATGCGGTGCTCCCGAGGAGGACCGAGACCGTGGCCACCAGACCCGCCTCGCCCGGCACCCGGGCAAGGTGGCGCAGCGGACTGATCCAGACGAGATTGCCTTTCTCGTTGCGTCCCCAGGGCGAGAGATGGGCCAACAGGGTGGAGTAGACCTCGAACGGGTCGGCCCGCTCGAGCCATCGTTCACCGAAGATCGCGCCACCGAGCAACATCGCTGCCAGGTAGCACGCGAACCATGCGCGAACCGGACCCAGGTAGGTCGCTTGAGGTGAGACGAGCTCGAGCCATACGAAGGCGAACAACCCGATTGCGGCCGGCCAGTACCCAAGCCAGGCCGGATAGCTGCGGACGCCTTCACCAGGTGGTCGTCCCGCGACCTTCGCCACGATCAGGTGGATCGTCCGGGCCGGGCTGACGGCACGGTAGAAGCGGCCGAACAGCAGCGACGCCGGGACGATGCCGACCCAGAGCCAGACATAGACCACACCGAAGGTGGGGTTGTTGAGCAGGTCCGGCCCGAACAGCGCGGGCCAGAGCATGAAGCAGAAGAACACCGTCCCGAGTGTGCGGATGCTCATGGTCCAGCCGCGACTGTCCAGTAATGCGGCGAGCCCGGCGGGGACGGCTCGTTCGCCGCCGGCGGTCGAGAACCGAGGCGTACGCCAGGCCAGGAGCAGCACGACGAAGGACAGCGCGAGGGCGGCGGTGCCGCCAGCGATCGCGAAGGAGGCGGGAATGGGCAGGTCGGCGCCCCCGCCCAAGCCGTGCATGGGCAGGATCAGGGGGAACAAGGTCAGTGCACCTCGATGAGGGCGACGACGGCGCTGGTGTCGTGGTCCTCGACCTCGACGGTGCCCGGTGTGTTGACGACGATCTCGCCGTCCGTGGTCCCCGCGGCGAACTGGACGAACTGCTCCGGGGCGGAGTGGACGTGCAGCTCGCCGGCGCGGTCGGACTGGACCTCGACCAGGAGCTTGTCTCCGGTGCCGAGATCGATCTCCTCGGCGTTGGGCGAGATCTGGTCTCCGTCGATCGTGACCGTGAGCAGCGGCCCGAGGTCGGTCGACTCGGTCGTAGGGCTGGCCGGAGCTGCTGAGGAGGTGGCCGCCGAAGGGGTCGCGGAGGACGTCGCGCCGGTCGGCTCGGTCGGTGGGGCGGTGTCCTCGTCGGCGCTCCCGCATGCGGCGAGCGCGAGGACGAGCGTGAGGGCCACAGCGATGGTGGTGCTGAATCGCCCGAGGGGGCAGCGGTGGAACGACATGGGTTCTCTCTCATGAGTCGTGTCTGAAGGGTTGCTCGCGCATGCCGCGAGATTCGCATGGCGATCGCGCGGCGCGATGAGCGCTCGTCCATGGCCGGACGAGAGGGGAGGGTCAGATCACGACCAGCGGTGGCCCACGGCGCGCCAGACCACCGGTCAACGGCGCCAGGCGAAGGCGTGGTTGTCTCCGCGGTGCGGCGGGCGCCGACGGGAATCGTGTCTCGATGGGCGGGAGGCTGCTGCGGGCGATCAGCGCGCTGAGACTTCCGATGGCGATGGCGGCCACCAGCAGGATGAATCTCCACAGTGCCTTCTCGCCCTGGGCGAGCCACCATGCGACGACGAGTGCGGCTACGAGATGCCCGGCCGCCATCGCCAGATGCGGACCCGTGAAGTCTTCGACGATGTGCGAGAGCCAATGCGGTGGCGCCGGGGCCGGCGCTGAGGTGGCTTGCGGCATCGACAGGTCATGGAGCGAGCCCTGCCGGCCGGCTCCGGGTGCGTCCGCCACTTGAATGGGCCGTATGACCACGTCCGCCGATGAATGATGCGGCTGGTGATCACCGCGATGACCAGCGAGCGCGGTGAGCATCGCGTGGGTCACGAACTGGCCCCCGCCAACCAGTGCCATCAGCCGGAGCAGGCCAGCCGGAATCCCCAGGGAAACGATCGTGACGGCTGCTACACCCGCGAAGACGGCGATCAACCACGGCGCGGAGGGCAACAGGCCGCCTGCTCCGACGTGGCAGAGCGCACCGATCCCCGCGGCCACGGCGGCGGTGACGAGACCGCGCGCAAACCGCAGGCCGATACCGACGCGCAGGTCACTCACACCGCGATCCTTACAGATCGGGGCTCGCATCTCGTTAGACGGACCCGCTTGAAAGTCAGTCTGTAACCGTGGTTACGGTATAGATATGGTGCAGATTGATGAACCCGGCGAGTGGGTGTTCCTGACCTATTCGCTTCCGCGGGATCCGTCGACGCCTCGGTTGTCGCTGTGGCGACGTCTCAGACGGCTCGGTGTCGTCCAGCTGGCCGACGGACTGGTCGCGCTTCCAGCCGATGTCCGGACGCGGGAGCAGCTGGAATGGGCTGCCGACCACACCATCGCGTCGGGCGGCCGCGCGGGCGTGTGGCTGGCTCGGCCGACCACCCGGGTCCAGGAGCGCGAGCTCGCGCAGACGATGAACTCCGCGCGCACCGAGGAGTACCAGGTCATCATCGACGACGCCGTCGCCGCGCTGGATGCCGACGAGAGCGACCGCGTGAGGGCGCTGCGGCGCCTTCGCGCCGAGAACAACCGTGTCCGGCGCCGTGACTACTTCCGCCCGCCCGCACGGGAACAGGCCCGCCAGTCACTCGCCGCGCTGGCCGCCACGCTTCAGGACGCTCCCGCCCCGGCCGTCGCCGATCAGGGGATGCCGCGATGAGGTGGGCGACCCGTGCCGGCGTACACATCGACCGGGCTGCCTGCGCCTGGCTGATCCGTCGCGACGTCGACCACGAGGCAGAGTTCGTGTTCGTCAGCGACCCCGACGACGTACCCGCGGATGCGACCCCGTTCGACATGCGTGGCGTCGACCTCGGCCACCACGGCGCCGACTGCACCTTCGAGACCATCCTGCGCCGCTACAGCCTCGACGATCCGGTGCTGTGGCGGATCGCGGCGATCGTCCACGAGGCCGACCTCGAGGACGAGGCGTACGACGCTCCCGAAGCCCCCGGCTTCGACCTGATCCTGCGCGCCCTGTCGGCGGTCCACGACGACGACGATGTCATCGAGATGACCGCTCCGATCTTCGACGCCGTCCACACCCACCTACGACGAACCCTCCTCACCGGAACGGATACGCCATGACGCTCGAGAAGGCACGCACCAAGGACGTGATCCCGCTTCGGGAGGCGACCCGCGCGTGGTTCGCGATCTCCTTGCAGACCTTCGGCGGGCCCGCCGGCCAGATCGCGGTCATGCAGCACAAGCTGGTCGACGAGAAGCGCTGGATCGGACAGCAGCGATTCCTCCATGCGCTCAACTACTGCATGCTGCTGCCCGGTCCCGAGGCCCAGCAGCTGGCCATCTACGTCGGCTGGCTGCTCAACGGCACGCTCGGCGGGTTCATCGCCGGCGTTCTGTTCGTGCTGCCCGGCGTCGTCGCGCTCCTCGCCCTCTCGGCGCTGTACGTCGGCGCCGGATCCACCGCGCTGGTGACCGGGCTGTTCGCCGGCCTCGCGCCCGCGGTGATCGCGATCGTGGTCCAGGCCGTGCAGCGCGTGGGCAAGCGAGCGCTGCACCATCCGATCCTGGTGGCGATGGCGGTCGCCTCGTTCGTCGCGCTGACCGTCTTCAAGGTCCCGTTCCCGGTCGTGATCCTCGTCGCGGCTCTGCTCGGCTGGCTGGCCGGCACGCGGGTCCCCGCCTTCACCCGGAGCAAGGGTCACGGCAGCACGGACGACGGTCCCGAGCCGCTGATCAGCGATGACGCCCTGCACCACGACGCCCCCTCGAAGGTCCGCGGCCTGAAGATCCTCGTCCTCGGCCTGGTGCTGTGGTTCGCCCCGGTGGCGGTGGCGGCGGTTGTGTTCAGTCGCGACAGCGTGTTCGTGGACCAGGGCCTGTTCTTCTCCGGTGCCGCCGTCGTCACCTTCGGAGGTGCGTACGCGGTCCTCGCCTACGTCGCCCATCAGGCGGTCTACGTCTTCGGCTGGTTGAAGGCCGGCGAGATGGTCCGCGGTCTCGCGCTCGCCGAGACCACCCCGGGGCCGTTGATCATGGTCGTGCAGTTCGTCGCCTTCGTGGGTGCCTACCGCAACCCGGGCTCCCTCGACCCCTGGGTGGCCGCCGTCATCGCCTCGCTGCTGGTGACCTGGGTGACCTTCGTCCCCTGCTTCCTGTTCATCTTCCTGGGTGCCCCGTACGTCGAGCGGCTTCGGAACAACCACCACCTCACCGCGGCGCTCACCGGGATCACCGCGGCGGTGGTCGGCGTGATCGCCAACCTCGCGCTCTTCTTTGCTCTGCACACCCTGTTCGATGACTCCCGCACCCTGGCGTGGGGGCCCGTCGACCTGGACCTCCCGGTCCTCTCCTCGTGGGATCCGGTCGCGTTCGCGATCACCGCGGTGGCGATCGCGCTCATCTTTTGGCGCGGGTGGAGCACCATGCGCACCCTCGGCGTCTGCGCGCTGCTCGGGCTCGCCTCGACCCTCATACCTCTCTGACCGCGGTGAGCAGGTGCGGCCAGGCCGTCGAGGCCGGGTCGCCCCAGGAGGCGTGGTCGGCGCCGTCGACCACCAGACGTACGCCGGGGTGTGCTGCCGCGTAGCGCTCGGAGATCGCGAGCGGGATCACGGTGTCGGCGGCGCCGTGCAGGATCCGCACGGGGACCTGTGGAGCGAGGCCGAGCGGGTCGGCGGCGGCGTACGCCTCGGGCGACTCGGACGGG
The DNA here is from genome assembly GCF_040639295.1 of Nocardioides sp. NPDC023903. Classification (NCBI taxonomy): domain Bacteria; kingdom Bacillati; phylum Actinomycetota; class Actinomycetes; order Propionibacteriales; family Nocardioidaceae; genus Nocardioides; species Nocardioides sp. NPDC023903. The sequence continues at coordinate 7,387 of NZ_JBEZZS010000013.1, forward strand.
GTGCCGCCGAGGAACTCCTCGACCGCACCCTCGCCGAGTCCGTCCTGGCTCATCGCGACCAGCGCTGCGGCGGGAGCCAGTGCCACGACGCCGGTGACGAGGGTGCCTGCCTGGGCGGCCGCCCACAGAGCGAGCTGGCCGCCAGAGGAGTGTCCGACCAGGGTGATCCGGCGGGGTGCGTCGTTGTGGATGGTCCACTCCCGGCCGCTGAGCTGGATCGACTCGATCGCGGTCTCGATGTCCTCGAAGGCCTGTTGCCACTGACCGGGCCCGTGCCGGTATTCCACCGTCGCGGTCAGATGGCCCGCCTCGGCCAGCGCCCGGCCGGCGGACCAGGTGCGCATCCGGTCGGAGTCGCGCCACATCCCGCCGTGGAGCAGCAGCACGAGCGAGTCCGTCGCCTCCGCCGGCTCGAAGACGTCGGCGACCTGGCGGGCGGTGGCGCCGTAGCGCATCGTCGCGTCGGGGTAGGTGGTGTCGGTGATGGTCATGACTTCTCCCTGCTGTTGTTCCGGCTGTCGCGGTCGAGCAGCACGCTGACCGCGACACCGACCACCAGCCCCCAGAACGCGGAGCCGATGTTGAAGACGGTGACGTCGGCGACGGTCACCAGGAAGGTGACCAGCGCGCCGGTGACATAGGGCCCGCTGAAGGCGGTCTGGAAGGCGCCCTGGAGCGGCTTGAGCATGGCCAGGCCGCCCAGCACAGCGACGTACGCCTCGGGCATGGTGGTGATGACCCGCACCATGCCGGGGGCGAGCAGGCCGAACCCGATCGCGAGTACGCCGCACCAGATCGCCGCGGCATAGTGCCGTCGCCGCTCGCCCGAGGCGGTGACCAGCGCGTTGGTCGGCCCGGCGAGGCAGGTGGAAACGCCACCGAACGGGGCCGCGACCAGCGAAGTCACCCCGCACCAGCCGGTCACCTGGTTCATCCGCGGGTCGTGGCCGGCGGCCCGCAGGACCGCCATGCCCTGGCCGTTCTGGACGACCAGGACGGTGATCAGCAGGGGGATGGTGAGCTCGATGAAGGCGGACCCGGTGAAGACCGGCGCGGTCCAGACCGGGTCGATCACCCAGCGGCCGGAGACCTCGACGGCCGGTCGGTCGGCGAGGCTCACCGCCACCGCGCCGACCGCGAGCGCGACCAGCACCGCGGGGAGCCAGCGGGCCAGCCGTGGGACCGCGCTGACGGCGAGGAAGGCGACCACCATCGGTCCGGCGACCGCGAGGTCGCGGTCGACGGCGAGGACCAGGTCGGTGCCGAAGCGGAGGAAGACACCGGCCACCATCGCCATCACGATCGGCATCGGCAGCAGGTGCATGACCCGGTCGACCTGCCGGGTCAGGGCCAGCGCGAGCAGGAGCAACGCGGCCATGATGAAGCCGCCGACCGTCTCCGGCCAGGTGGTGCCGGCGGCCATCGCCTGGCCGACGACCACGGTGCCGGGGATCGTCCAGAAGTAGACCAGCGGCTGTTGGCTCCAGCGCGAGGCGATGATCGTCAGCACCCCGTTGAGGCAGAAGACCGCGCTCACCCAGGAAGCGACGACACCTGCGGAGAGCCCGGCCCCTTGGCCGACGGCGAGAATCACCGCGACCGGGCCGGTGCAGGAGAAGAGGAAGCCGATGAAGCCGTTGACCAGCTCGTGACGGCCCAGGTCGCGCCGCAGACCGACCCGGGGTTCTCGGACGTCGAGGTCGGTGCTCATGGCTCCTCCGTCGGCTCGGCCGCCATCGCGGCGAGCTCGGTCCGGCTGCGGACGCCGAGCTTCGCGTAGATGCGGGTCAGGTGGTACTGCACGGTCTTGGGCGAGACGAAGAGCTGCGCGGCCACCTCGCGGTTGGAGAGCCCGGAGGCGACCATCTCCGCGACGGTCTCCTCCTGCGGGGTCAGGTCCACCGGCCCGCGCTGACCGCGCGGCGCCCGCACTCCCCCGGCGCGCAGCTCGCGCTGGGCGGCGGCGACGTAGGTCAGCGCCCCGATCCCGTCCCACAGATCGCGCGCGGAGGAGAGCAGCGCCTCGGCGTCACGACGACGGCCGGCCCGGCGCAGCGCCTGGCCGTAGGCGAAGGTGACCCGGGCGCGCTCGTAGCGCAGCGGCATCCCGTCGAGCAGGCCGAGCGCGCGGTCGAACGTGTCCCGAACCCCGGCGAGGTCGCCACGGGCCCCGTGCCAGCGGCCACGGGCGGTGGCCAGCCTGGCCTGGGCGGAGCGGTGCTGCTCCTCGAGGGCGCGGATCTCGTGCGGGCGGAGGAACTCGTCGGCCTCGTCCAGCCTGCCCTCCGCGATCAGCGCGGCGGCGTACGTCTCGGCCCAGGGCCAGATGGCCGGCTCGGTCAGCGCGTTGCCGGCCGGGGCCTGGGTGAGCGGCTCGAGGATGCGGAGGACGGCACGGAAGTCGCTGCGGGCCTCGGCGATGTGGGCGCGGGCGAGCAGCGCGGGGACGCGCATGATCTCGTAGCCCTGCGCCCCGACCTCGGCGGCGCGGGCGGTGCGGGCGGCCTCCTCCCAGCTGCCGCGCAGCAGGTGGGTTTCGGTGGCCGTCCACTCCAGCAGCGGGGTGACCAGGGCGATGCCCGACTCGGCGGCCAGCGCCCGCCCGGCCGCGACCGTCTGCAGGGCCGCCTCGCCCTGACCGGTCAGGAACTGCACGCGCGCCAGCCAGGCCAGGGCCCACATCGAGATCCGGGTCGACCCGCCGAGCACCCGCGGGTCGGTGACCCCTTCCAGGCGGCTGCGGGCCTCGTCGGGCTCGTCGGAGAGTACGTCGAGCCAGCCGCGTCCCATCGTGACCCGCTGGGTCTGGGCGCTGTGCCCGACGCGGCGGGCGGCCAGGGCGTACGCCTCGTGGGCCTCCTCGAACCGGCCGGCCATCGCCAGACCGAGCCCGCGGATGGCCGCCGCCTCGACGCCCGCCGCCGAGTCCCGGCCGGCCAGCGAGATGGCCCGGTCGGCCCAGGTGACCAGCTCGTCGCCCCGGCACAGCGCCAGCGAGTGCAGCACGTGCCGGGTGGCGATCAGCGCGGCGGTCTCCGGCTCCCGGTCGGCATTGACGATGTCCCAGGCGCGCTTGAGGCGTACCTCGGCCTCGGTGGCGCGGCCGCGCAGGATCGCCAGATAGGCGAGAACCGCGTCACGCAGCGGCGTCTCGCGCAGACTTTCGACGATCGGGACCAGCGCCGCGGCGCCCATGCCGTCGCCCGCCGCGACCAGGGCGTCGACGGAGCGGATCAGCCGGTCGTCGCGCCGCACCGGGTCCTCGGTGAGCCGGCTGGAGTCGCGGTAGAGGGCGGCGGCCTCCGCCCAGGCACCCTCGTCGCCGCGGCGTTGAGCCAACCGGGCGACCTCGTCTGCGAGCTCGGCGTCGGGTAGCGGGGTCGCGGCGACGAGGTGCCGGGCGCGGCTGACCTCGTCGTCGACGATCGCGGCGGCGCGCTGGTGCGCGTCGGCGGACCTGCGAGCGCCCATCGTCGCCAGCACGGCGACGCCGACCAATGGCGTACGCCATCGGGGGCGGTGGTCGCGGGTGGTCTCGACGAGCCCGGCCGAGGCTAGGGCGTCGACCGCGGAGAGCGGGTCCTCGAGGCCGGCGAGGGCCGCGGCCTGGCCCAGCGACGCGTCCTCTCCCAGGATCGCGAAGGCCTCGGCGAGCGCGCGTCCGGCGGCACCGCACCCGGCGAGGGCGAGCTGGACCTCGTCGCGTACGTGGACCGGGGCGGGCAGCTGGGTGTCGGGCCGTGCCCAACGGGTCGGCGGCAGCTCGTCGAGCAGAGCGACCGCGTCGCGCGGGCTGCCCGCCGTGTGGCGGGTGAGGACCTCGGCCATCGACGGGTGCAGGACCCGCCCGCGGAGCGAGGCGAGCTCACCGACGGCGGCCGCGTCCAGCCCCTCGATGCGTACGGTCTCGGTGGCGATCTCGCCGAGGAACGCGGTGGTGCGGGTGGCCGCCAGCACCACCAGCACCGGTGCCTCGCGGTGTCTACGCAGCGCGGAGGCGATCGCCTGCAGCGAGAGCGTGTCGGCGAGGTCGGCGTCGTCGACCAGGACCAGACCGGGCTCGTCGGCACACCCAGCCAGGGCCCGCGCGACCAGGGCGTCGGCCGCGGCAACCGGGTCGGCCGGCGGCTCCTCACCGAGCAGCTGGCGGAGCACCGACCCAGGCGAGTCCTGCTCCCACGCACCGGCGCGGGCCCTCAGCGCCGGCGTCGCCACCCGGTCGGCCAGGCCGCGCAGCAGCGCGGTCTTCCCCAGCCCCGGGTCCCCGAGGACCAGGACGGCGGCGGAGCCGGAGGTGCGGGTGGCTGCCAGCCGCGAGGTGAGCTCGACGAGCTCGTCCTCGCGACCGACACACCCAGCTCGTTCTATGAGCACGGTCACACCCTAGGCCCCCTTCAGGCCGGTACGCCGTCGTCGAGCGTGACGCTCACGACGGTCTCTTCCGGGGACCGCGGCACGGCGGAGGCGACCAGGGCACCGAGCACCGCGACGCCCGCGAAGATCTGGAAGGCGGTGGTGCCGCCCACCCCGGCGGCGACCAGGGCCCCGCCGATGATCGGTCCGACGATGCCGCCCAGCCGGCCGAACCCGGCACACCACGCGACGCCAGCGCCGCGGGCCCGGGTCGGGTAGTAGTTGGCGACGAGCCCGTAGATGAGCACCTGCGTACCGATCGTGCCGACGCCGGCGATCGCGACGGCCGGGAACAGGACGGCGAGCGGCAGCCCGAGGGGCAGCAGCAACAGCATCAGGCCGGCGAGCACGAAGGTCGTCGAGACCACCTTCTTGGCACCGGTGCGGTCGGCGACGTACGAGGCGAGGAGACCGCCGATGATGGCACCCCCGTTGAGCACCAGCAGGAACGTGAGGGCGTACGCCTTGCCGTAGCCGTTGTCCTCCATGATCTTCGGCAGCCAGGTGTTCAGGCCGTAGGTGAGCAGCAGGCCGGAGAAGCTCATCAGCCCGAGCACCATGGTCGGGAACGCGAGCGGGCGGCGGGCCAGGGCGCTGAAGCCGACCGCCTCCTGGGCGGTGGTCGACGCGACCCGGCCGCGGGAGTCGAGCCACAGCTGCGACTCGGGCAGCTTGGCGATGGCGAAGGGCAGCAGGAGCACCAGCGGGGCGGCGCCGATCGCCATCAGGATCCGCCAACTGGAGCCGCTCGGGTCGATGATGAGCGCCATCACGGAGGCGGCCACGCCACCGGCGGGGATGCCGCTGTAGACGATCGCGTTGAGCCGGTTCTTCCGCTCCGGCGGCGCGAACTCGGCCACCAGGGCGCCGACGGTCGCCAGGATCGCGCCCAGCCCGATGCCGGTGAGGAAGCGCAGCATCCCGAAGACGGCGATCGACTGGGCGAACGCGGTCACGGCCATCCCGAGCGAGAACCAGGTGATGCTGGCGAGCACGACCTTCCGGCGGCCGATCCGGTCGCTGACCGCGCCGGCGCTCAGCGCGCCGACGAGGACCCCGACCAGCGCATAGCTGCCCAGCGTGCCCGCCTGGCCCGCGGAGAGCTGCCCGATCTGGGATGGATCGGCCATCAGAGTCGGCAGCACCGTGCCGTAGACCACGAGGTCGTAGCCGTCGAACATCAGGGCCAGCGCGGAGAGCGCGACGACCCAGGCGAGCTGACGCCCGGTCTTGGCCCGAGTGATTTCATCGGTGTTTTCGGTGTTGTCGGGCATGGGTGATCTCCATGGGTGACGCGAGCGTGCTCGCGAAGGGAGGGACGGCCCCGAGAGAGGACCTGGTGGCTCAGCCGAGGTCACCGCCGGCGACGGGAAGGACCGTGCCGGTGATGTAGGAGGCTTCCTCGGAGGCGAGGAAGCAGATCGCGGCGGCCTGCTCGTCGAGCGTGCCGTAGCGGTGCATCAGTGAGGTCTCGAGGGTCTGGTCGATGTGGGCCTGGAACCAGTCCTTCTCGGTGTCGGTACGCGGCCGTGGTGTGCCCCGGGAGATCCGGCGTGGCGGAGCCTCCGTACCTCCCGGGGCCGTCGCGGTGACCCGGACACCCGAGCCGGCGTACTCCAGCGCGAGCGAGGCGGTGATCGCGTTGATCCCGCCCTTCGCCGCGGAGTACGGGATCCGGTGGATGCCGCGGGTCGCGGCCGAGGAGACGTTGACGATGACGCCGTGGCCGCGCTCGACCATGCCCGGCAGGGCGGCCCGGCAGGCGTACAGCGTGGTCATCAGCGACCGGGTGATCTCGGCGTCGATCTGCTCAGCGGTGAACTCGGTGAACGGCTTGAAGTTGATCGCGCCGCCGACGTTGTTGATCAGCACGTCGATCCGGCCGTACGTCTCCACAGCCTGCTCCACCAGCGCGGCCGCGCCCTCGTAGTGCTCGAGGTCGCACTCGACCGCGCTGACGCTCGCGCCCTGGCCGGCGAGCTCGTGGGTGACCTCGGCGACCAGCGGCGAGCGGTCGGCGAGGACGACCTTTCCGCCCTCGGCGGCCACCCGGCGGGCCACCTGCGCGCCGATGCCCTGGGCCGCCCCGGTGACGACCACGACTTGGCCGGCGAACCGGCCCGGGGTGATGAACCGCGGCCTGGTCGCGGCGGCCGACTCGGCCATCGCGCGCCGCATGGTCTCCTGCGACCGCTCGCTGTGGGCCTTGATCAGGTCGCGGGCCGCCACTCGGTCGCCGCGCTCGAAGGCCTCGACGATGTCGAGGTGGTCCTGGGTGCACCGCGGGTGGCACCAGGTGGCGTTGCGCAGCACGTCCTCCATCCGGCCCTTCACCCCGAGCGCCTGGTAGGCGGCCAGCAGGTGGCTGTTTCCGGTGAGGGTGAACAGGTAGTCGTGGAAGGCCGCGTTCGACTCGGTGTAGCCGTGGGCGTCGAGGAACCGGTCGCCCTCGACGTACGGGAGGGTCGACTCGGCGAGCAGCCGATAGCCGGCCAGCTGCTGGGAGTCGAGCCGTCCGATGGTGAGATCGAGCGCCCCCACCTCCAGCGCCGCGCGGGCCTCGAAGATCGCATCGGAGGCCGAGATGTCCGGGTGCTCCTCACCGATCGTGTACCCGTCCGCGGTGGTGTCCCCGCTGGTCGAGCCGTCGGAGCCGCTAGGCGGAGGCGTGTCGAGACCAACAGAGTCGTCTCGAGCAAAGATCTTCTGACCACCGATGCCACGCGCCTCGACTGCGACGATCAGGTCTTCGACCGTGTTGGTCTCGACACGCTCGCTCACCCTCGGGGTCTGAACGAAGTGGCCCCGACCAGCGGGTGCCGGCGCGACCAGCTGACCGGCGATGCGGCGTACGACATCGCAGTCGTCGCGAGCCACGGTGGCCGATCCGCTCGGTCCGAGGTCGAGCGCGGGGAGCATCTGCTGCCCCGCGATGGCCCGCGCCTCCGGATGGGTCTCCAGCTCGACGGGCACCTGTGACGCTTCGGTCGACGCGGGCGACGTCTCGGCCGACGCCACTGACGCCTCGGCGGGGACGGCGAGGGCGAACTTCTCGTAGTAGAACCCGGTGGGCTGGATGCCGGCACCGGCGACGTGCGTACGCACCGCCTCGACCATCGGCGGCGGGCCGCACAGGTAGATCGCGACGTCGCCGTCGTGCAGGTCGTCGTCGCCGATCAGGCTCATCACGTAGCCCTTGTTGGCCGCGGTCGAGGCGGGGTCGGAGACGCAGTGGTCCCAGCTGAACCCGGGCAGCCGCGAGACCAGCTCACCGACCTCGTCGAGCTTGACCAGGTCGTCGTCGGTGCTGACGCCGTAGACCAGGCGGCCGCCGCGGTCGCAGCCGTCGACCTCGAGCTGGCGCAGCATCGAGAGCACGGGCGCGAGCCCGGTGCCACCGGCCAGCATCAGCACCGGCCGGCGTGCCTCGCGCAGGAAGAAGGAGCCGTTCGGGCCGGTGAAGGTGACCTCGTCGCCGACGGCGGCGCGCTCGGTCAGCCAGGTCGACATGGCGCCGCCCGGGGTGAGCTTGACCAGGAAGACGAGCCGCTCCTCGTGCGGGGCGTTCGCGAAGGAGTACGAGCGGGTCACCTCGGTGCCCGGCACGGCGATGTTGACGTACTGACCAGGCAGGAAGGCCAGCTCGCCGCGGTTGGGGATGTCGATGGCGAGCTCGACCGTGGTCGGGCTCAGCCGGTACAGGCCGACGACGGTGCCGGTGTAGCTCGCGGCACCGGTCTTGGCGACCTCGGAGGTGGTGGCGATCTGCAGCGCGAGGTCCGAGCGCGGCTTCATCGAGCACGGCAGGGCGTACCCCTCGGCGGCCTCCGCCTCGGAGAGCGCGTCCTCGATGTAGGTGCCGCCGTCGTACTCCCCCGACTCGCACAGCGCCTTGCACGTCCCGCAGGCGCCGTCGCGGCAGTCCAGCGGGATGTTGATCCGCTGCCGATAGGACGCGTCGGCGACGGTCTGGTCCTCACGCACGGTGATGAACCGGGTCACCCCGTCCTCGAAGGAGAGCGCGACCTGGTGAGTCGCCACCCCGGTCGTGGGCTCGGTCTCGATTGCAGTCATCGCAGGCGCCTCAGACGTGGTAGATGTCGACGACGTGGTGGATGTAGTCGTTCTTCAGCACCACGCTCTTTCGGCGGATCAGCGGCTGCTCGCCGGAGAAGTCGATGGTGTAGAACGACGTGCCGTAGTAGGGGTCGACGGTCTTGTAGCGGAAGTACATGGTGTGCCAGTTGAAGCGCACGTCGACCAGGTCGCCGCGGCGCTCGATCACCTCGACGTTGCTGATGTTGTGCGACGTACGCGGCTCGGGCAGCGAGGTGGCCGAGGATCGCTCCGTACGGATCCGGAAGACCCGGTCCTCCAGGCCACCCTTGTTGGGGTAGTAGATGAGCGACATCTCGGTCTGCGGGTCCTCGGTGAGGAGGTCCGCGTCGTCCCAGCAGGGCATCCAGTAGACGACGTCGTCGGCGTAGCACTCGAGCCACTTCTCGAACTCGCGGTCATCGAGGAAGCGCGCCTCGCGGTAGAGGAACTGCTCGATCGAGTTCTGGGTGATGAGCTTCGACCCGGTCGCGGTGTTCTGCGTGAGCGTCATGGTCACTTCCCCTTCTCGTTCGCGATGGCCGTACGCATCTGGTCGGCCCACTGCGCGTGCATGACCGGGTAGAGACCCTCGTCCTCGTTCTTCGCGCCGGCCGAGATGACGCCCGGCATCTCCAGCGCCTCGGCGACCTCGTCGGGTCCGGTGAGCCAGTGCTCGGCACCGCGGCTCATGTCGTTCCACGGCGCAGCAGAGGCCTGGTACGTCACGTAGCAGGAGCGGAACTCCTCCAGGTCGTCTGGCGTGGCCATGCCGGAGGCGTTGAAGAAGTCCTCGTACTGCCGGATCCGCCAGGCCCGCGACTCAGGGCTCTCGCCCTTCGGGGCGATGCAGTAGATGGTGACCTCGGTCTTGTCGACCGAGATCGGGCGGAAGTGCCGGATCTGGGTCGAGAACTGGTCCATCAGATACACGTTGGGATAGAGCAGCAGGTTGCGCGATCCCTTGACCATGAACTCGCCCTTCGCCTCGCCGAACTTCTCCTTGAGCACGTCCATCTGGTCCCACAGCGGCCGGTCGGCCGGGTTGGCCGCCCAGGTCCACAGGCACAGGTGGCCGTTCGGGTAGGACCAGTAGCCGCCACCCGCCTTGCCCCAGCTGCCTGCGTCGACGGTCTTGGTCGTGTTCTTCGACTCGCCGGTGTTGCGGCGCGAGGTCGTCGCCGCGTAGTTCCAGTGGGTCGCGGTGACGTGGTAGCCGTCGGCGCCGTTCTCCGCCTGGACCTTCCAGTTGCCGTCGTAGGTGTAGGTCGAGGAACCGCGCAGCACCTCGAGCCCCTCAGGCGACTGGTCGACGAGCATGTCGATCACCTTGACGGTGTCGCCGAGGTGCTCCTCGAGCGGCAGTACGTCCTGGTTGAGCGAGCCGAACAGGAAGCCGCGGTAGCTGTCGAAGCGAGCCACGTGGGTGAGGTTGTGCGAGCCCTCGGTGTTGAAGCTCTCCGGGTAGCCCGCGTCGTCGGGGTCCTTGACCTTGAGCAGGGTGCCGTCGTTGCGGAACGTCCAGCCGTGGAACGGGCAGGTCAGGGTCATCCGGTTGTCGGTCTTGCGCCGGCACAGCATCGCGCCACGGTGGGCGCAGGCGTTGATCATGCAGTGCAGCTCGCCGTCCTTGTCGCGCGTGATCATCACCGGCTGTCGCCCGATGTAGGTGGTGAAGTAGTCGCCGGGGTTGGGCACCTGGCTCTCGTGGGCGAGGTAGATCCAGTTGCCCTCGAAGATGTGCTTCATCTCCAGCTCGAAGATCTCTTCGTCGGTGAAGATCCGGCGGTTGGCGCGGTAGATCCCGGCCTCGCGGTCCTCGACGACGGCGTCCGACAGGACGTTCTCGATGTGGCCCAGGCTCTCGGTGAGTGGTGCGGTCATGGTGATGCCTCCAACGGGTGACGGTGACCACACCCTCGCAAGACGTGGCGGCCGTCACACCAGGCGAATGCCCAGTTCCGACCTAGGCATCCATTGATCATTCGAATCGATCAATGAGCGGCAGTTTCGTCCTTGTTGTTTATCTATCGCAGACCTAGTGTGGCGGTCATCACCACCTCGTGAGGAGCGCTTCATGGAGCTACGCCACCTGCGGTATTTCGCCGCTGTCGCCGAGACCTGCCACTTCGGTCAGGCCGCGGCGCAGCTGCACATCGCCCAGCCGGCGCTCTCCCAGGCGATCCGCCAGCTCGAGTCCGAGCTCGACGTCACCCTGTTCACCCGAACGACCCGGCAGGTCTCCCTCACCCCGGCCGGCGAGTTCCTCCGCACCGAGGCCGCCCGGGTCCTGGCCGCCGTCGACGACAGCGTTCGAGGCGTACGCCGCATCGGGGCCGGCCGCCACGGCCTGGTCCGCCTGGGGCTGACCGGCACCGCCTCGTTCTCGCACCTGCCGGGCATCGCCCGGGTGGTCAAGCGCGAGCTGCCCGAGGTGGCGCTCGAGATCCATGCCGACCTGCTCACCCCTGCCCAGTGCGAGCGGCTGCAGAGCGGGGCGCTCGACCTCGGCGTACTGCGGCCGCCGGCCACAGGCGAGGGACTGACCCTGCGCACCCTCGAGGTCGAGCCGCTCGCGCTCGCCATCCCGGTCGACCACCGGCTCGCCGTCGAGCCCGTCGTGGCCCTGGCCGACCTGCGCACCGAGCCGTTCGTGGCCTACAGCGCCCGCGACTCGGCGGTCAACGAGGCGGTTCTGCGCAGCTGCCGCGAGGCCGGGTTCGTGCCGCGCCGCGAGCACGAGGCACCCAGCACCGCGGTCCTGCTGGCGCTGGTCGCCGCGGGCCTCGGCGTCGCGGTCCTACCGGCCTCGGTCCGGGCCCTTCCGCTGGAGGGCGTGGTCTTCCGCGACCTGCTCGACGCGGGCAGCGTCGAGCTCTCCCTCGCCTACCGCACCGACGACGACAACCCCGTCGTCGACGCCGTCATCGAGATCCTCGAGGCAGCCGACCTGTTCACCGCACCCCGTCTGGAAGCTCCCCGATCATGAAGATCACCAAGGTCGAGGCGATCCCGTTCGCCATCCCCTACCGCAAGCCGCTGCGCTTCGCCTCCGGCGAGGTCCACACCGCCCAGCACGTGCTCGTCCGGGTGCACACCGACGACGGTGTCGTGGGTGTCGCCGAGGCGCCGCCGCGGCCGTTCACCTACGGCGAGACCCAGGACGGGATCATCGCCGTCATCGACCAGCTCTTCGCCCCACAGCTCGCCGGGCTCACCCTGCTCGAGCGCGAGACCGCCCGAGTCCTGATGGAGCGCACCGTCGGCAACCCGACCGCGAAGGCCGCCGTCGACATGGCCATGTGGGATGCCCTCGGCAAGACCCTGGACCTGCGGGTCGTGGACCTGCTCGGTGCCTTCACCGACCGGATGCGCGTCTCGCACATGCTCGGCTTCGACTCGCCCGAGGCGATGGTCGCCGAGGCGGAGCGGATGCGGGAGACGTACGGGATCTCGACGTTCAAGGTGAAGGTCGGCCGCTCCCCCATCGAGCTCGACACCGCCGTCGTCCGTGCGCTGCGCGAACGGTTCGGCACCGAGATCGAGCTGTACGTCGACGGCAACCGCGGCTGGACCGCGGCCGAGTCCGCCCGCGCGATGAAGCAGATGGCCGACCTGGACCTGCTCTTCGCCGAGGAGCTCAACCCCGCCGACGACGTGCTCGGGCGGCGCTGGCTGGTCAGCCAGCTGGACGTGCCGTTCATCGCCGACGAGTCGGTCCCGACGGCTGCCGACGTGACCCGCGAGGTGCTCGGTGGCTCCGCCACCGCGATCAGCATCAAGACCGCACGCACCGGCTTCACCGGGTCGCAGCAGGTGCTCCATCTCGCCGAGGGTCTCGGGCTGGAGGTCGTGATGGGCAACCAGATCGACGGCCAGCTCGGCAGCGCCTGCTCGATCGCCTTCGGCGCCGCTCACCGGCTCACCTCCCGCCGGGCCGGTGAGCTCTCCAACTTCCTCGACATGGCCGATGACCTGCTCACCGAGCCGCTCGAGATCCGCGACGGCGAGCTCGCCGTACGTCCTGGTGCCGGCCTCGGGGTCGAGATCGATCCGGAGAAGCTCGATCGCTACCGCACCGACAACTGAACACCTGACCCCACCGCAACACGAGAGGACACACCCATGACCACCGACCAGACCCTCGAGTCCACCGAGGCAGCCTCCGCGGCCGCCTCGGGCGCGTCTGCCACCGAGCGGTTCGCCGCCGACAAGTCGCCCTTCGACGCCGTCAAGGACACCCCGCCGGAGCGTGTCGACAGGCTGGCCAAGCGCGTGCTCAACGCCGTCTACGACACGATCCGCGAGGAGAAGGTCAGCTACGACGAGTACAACGCGCTCAAGGCGTGGCTGATCCAGGTCGGCAAGGACGGCGAGTGGCCGCTCTTCCTCGACGTCTGGGTCGAGCACGAGGTCGAGAAGGTCGCCACCGAGCACCGCGAGGGCAACAAGGGCACCATCGAGGGTCCCTACTACGTCCCCGCAGCCCCGGAGCAGGGCGCGAACGGCACCATCCCGATGCGCGACGGCGAGTCCGGCACCCCGCTGACCTGGACCGGCACGATCACCTCCACCGACGGCACCCCGCTCGACGGCGCCAAGGTCGAGCTCTGGCACGCCGACGCCGACGGCTTCTACTCGCAGTTCGCGCCCGGCATTCCGGAGTGGAACCTGCGTGGCAGCTTCACCGTCGGGGCCGACGGCGCCTTCGAGATCCACACGATCCAGCCCGCGCCCTACCAGATCCCGACCGACGGCTCCTGCGGCAAGCTCATCGCCGCCGCCGGCTGGCACGCCTGGCGTCCGGCGCACCTGCACGTCAAGGTGTCGGCCCCGGGTCACGAGCTGCTCACCGCCCAGCTCTACTTCCCCGGTGACGAGCACAACGACGACGACATCGCCTCGGCGGTCAAGCCCGAGCTCGTGCTCGCGCCCGTCGCCAACGGTGACGGCTCGGTGAGCGTCGACTACGGCTTCGTGCTCGACCCGGCTCGCGGCTGATGCTCTACCACGTACGCATGGACGTCCGGATCCCGCACGACCTGGATCCGGACGTCCGCGACGACACGATCGCCCGCGAGAAGGCCTACGCCCAGGAGCTCCAGCGCGCCGGGAAGTGGCCGCACCTGTGGCGGATCGCCGGGGAGTACGCGAACTTCTCGGTCTTCGACGTCGAGTCCCACGACGAGCTCCACCAGATCCTCTCCGGCCTGCCGCTGTTCCCCTACATGGACGTGCAGGTCACCCCGCTGGCCAAGCACCCGTCCAAGGTGGACTAGAGCCTTTCGAGCACTCGGTCGGCTTCGCGCCGCAACGGCGCGAAGCCGTGCTCGGCGGCCAACTGCCGGCCCCGGCGGGCGTGGACCCGGGCGGCCGTGGTGTCACCCTCGGCATGGAGCGCCTGGGCCAGCCCGATCCGGGCACGGGTCTCGGTGAACGAGGCGACGTGGGCGTGGCTGAGCCGGACCGCGTACTCGTAGGTCTCGGCCGCCTCGCGGTGGCTACCGGTCGCATCGAGGGCGGCGGCATAGCTGCACGCCGTCGACGCGACGAAACGTACGTCCCCGTGGGCCCGCGCGGTCAGGTGCGCCCGCTCGGCGAGCTCGAGCGCCGAGGCATGGTCGCCACGGACCAGGGCGAGCAGGCTGAGCTCCTCGAGCGCGTTGGCCTCGGCGAACGGGCTCCGGTTGCGGGTCGCCTGCGCCAGCGCGGACTCCAGCCGGGCGCCGGCTGAGTCGAGCAGGCCGAGAGCACGCTCGGCCGCGGCCAGCGTGGCGAGCTCGAGCGGGGTTGCGCTGCCCTGTGCCTCGCTCAGCTCGACCGCCTGGAGATGGTGGACACGTCCCTCCTCGAAGCGACCCTGCTCGGTGCAGGCGATGCCGAGAGCCTGATGGGCCCAGGCCCGCAGCCCCTCGGTGCCCTCGATGTCGCCGAGGATCTTCAACGCGTGCGTGTAGGCGACCTCGGCCTCGCGTCCGGAGTCCGCGACCCGGTGGCGGTGGCCGTCGACGATCGACGCGAACGCCAGCCCCTGCGGCCAGCCGCTCGTATCGAGGAGGCTCCAGGCGCGGTCCGACTCCGCCCAGGCCTCCTCCATCCGCCCCAGAACCCCGAGCACATCGGCTTTCAGCGTACGCAGGAACGCCTCGGCTCGCGCCTCGTCCTCCAGCATGGCGGCCTCGGCCCCGACCGTCACGAGCTCGAGGTAGGTGGTCACATCGAGGCGGGTCCGGTAGTGGATCCGGGCCTGGTCGACGAGCTTCCAGGCGTAGTGACGCCGGTGCGGGTCGCCCGCTGCCTGCTTCGCGAAGGCGATCAGCAGCTGCGCCTCGCGGTCGAGCCAGGTGCGAGCGTTGTCGGCCGAGTCGAAGCGGCTCTCCGGCGAAGGCTCGATCTCCAGCGCGCGCAGGCGGCCCGGATAGGCCGTGCCGGCGGCGCTGACCGTGGTGTCCAGTAGCCAGTCGGCGAGCCGGCGCTGCGCCTGCGGCTGCTCGGGGTCGGCGGCGGCCAGATCGCCGGCGTGGAGCCGGAGCAGATCGTGGTAGTGGTAGCGCCCGACGCCGTCGTCGGCTCTGTCGTTGGGACTGGCCGTCTGCAGCATGTTGGCGTCGACCAGGTCCTCGAGCAGCCGCTGCGTGGTGGCCGGGTCGCGGTCGAGGAGGGCGCACGCCGGAGCGGGGTCGAAGTCGTAGGCCGAGATCAGCGAGCACAGCCGGAACGCCCGCTGTGCTTCGGCTGGCATCGCGGCGTAGGAGATCTCGAGGCTGGCCGTCACGCTCACCTCGCCGACGGCCAGCTCGGCGAGCCGGTGGGAGCTCGCGCTCAGCCGGTCGGCGTACGTCTCGATCGACCACTCCGGACGGCTCAGCAACCGGGCCGCGGCGATCCTGAGCGCCAGCGGGAGTCGGCCGCACGCCAGCGCCAGCGACTCGCTCGCGCGCGGTGCTGCTGCCACGCGCTCGTGACCGACGATCGCGCCGATGAGATGGACGGAGGCGTCGGTGCTGAGCTCGCCGAGATGGATCTGGCGGCCCAGATCGATGGTGCCCGCAAGGGCGGGCAGCCGATGGCGGCTGGTGAGGATCGTCCGGGTGGCGCCGGGTCCGGGCAGCAGCGGGATGACCTGGCCGGGGCTGTCGACGCTGTCCAGCACGATCAGCATCCGGCGGTCGGAGAGCTCGCTGCGGAGCAGGGCCGCGGCGTCGGCGTCGTCGGTCGGAATCTGCTGGCCGGAGAGACCGAGCGAGCGCAGGAAGCGCCGCAGCACCGAGCCGGGCTCCACCGCCTCGCCCGAGACACCGTGGAGGTCGGCGTAGAGCTGGCCGTCGGGGAAGTCGCCGGCCAGCCGGGCCGCGGCGGTCAGCGCCAGCGCGCTCTTCCCGGAGCCGGCCGGACCGGTGACCAGCACCGCCGCGCCG
Organism: Nocardioides sp. NPDC023903; assembly: GCF_040639295.1. Classification (NCBI taxonomy): domain Bacteria; kingdom Bacillati; phylum Actinomycetota; class Actinomycetes; order Propionibacteriales; family Nocardioidaceae; genus Nocardioides; species Nocardioides sp. NPDC023903. The sequence continues at coordinate 23,313 of NZ_JBEZZS010000013.1, forward strand.
CCGCCCTCGCCGAGCCCGGCCGCCAGCATCGCGAGCTCGGCGTCACGCCCGATCAGCGCCGGCGCCGCCGGCACCTCCCGAGGTACGTCCCGCCGGCGGGCACCCTCGACCAGCGTCGGTCGCCGGGTGTGCCAGCGTCCTTCCAGCGTCCCTTGGCGTACATCCTCGAGGACCGGGCTGGGGTCCAGCCCGAGCTCCTCGGCCAGTACGGACCGGACCGTGTCGTAGGCGGCGAGCGCCTCGGCCTGCCGCCCGGCCGCCGCCAGCACCTTCACGTACGCCGCCCACAACGGCTCGTCCAGCGGCCGCAGCCGGGCGACCTCGCCCACGACCGGGAGCGCCTCGATGGCCCGGCCCTCGGCAACGCCGAGGGTCGCCCATCTGAGCACGACCGCGACGTACTCGTCCTCGATCGTGCTCGACAGCCACGGCGCCTGGTCGAACCCTTCGGGGCGCCCACGCCACAGGCCGACGGCCTCGTTCAGCGGGGCCATCTCGTCGGTCCTGGTCAGCTCCCGGAAGCGGACCAGGTCGAGCTCGTCGGCCGAGGCGTCGAGGCGGAGGGTGCTGCCGTCCTGGGTGACCGCGATCGGCGCCACGAGAGCGCGCAGGCGCCGCAGCAGCTGGGCCAGCCGCCTGCCCGACTCGGCGGAGGCGAGCTCAGGCCACAGCAGGTCGAGCAGCTCGTCGCGCCCGACCCTCTCCCCCGGCTCCAGGGCCAGGCGCCGCAGCAGCAGCCCGACCTGATCGGGTAGGTCGACCGGCACGCCGTCGCGGACCACGACGGTCGGGCCGAGGACGGCGATGCTCACCACCGCGCCGTCGGCCTCGAGGACGGGGGTGAAGGCCTCGGCGAACCGGGCCGTCTCCTCATCGCTCAGGCCCAGCGCCTCGGCGAGCGCACGCAGCGAAGCCGCCCTCGGACGCCTCGTCCTGCCCTGCTCGAGGTCGCGGATCGAGGCGACGCTGACGCCCGCGGCGCGCGCGAGCGCGCCCTGTGTCAGCGAACGCGACTCGCGCAGCCGGCGGAGCCTGGGACCGAACATGCCCTCATGGCGCACCCCGGCCTCCGTCAAGACCCCGAGCCTGGCGAATCACCACAAAATCCTATCGGGTCGAGCGTCGTCCGGCGTGCAGGATCGTCGGACCTGCGAGGATCGCACCGAGGTGATGAGATGTCGATGATCGACTATGCGGCGCCCGCGGGTCCGACCCGCGGCTATCTTTCGGTTCCGGAGGGTCCCGGGCCCTGGCCCGGTGTGGTGGTCGTGCAGGACATCCTCGGCATGACCTCCGACATCAAGCGGATCGGTGACCGGTTCGCGGCCAACGGCTACCTGGCGCTGACGCCGTCGCTCTACGAGCGGGGCCCGAAGGTCGGCTGTGTCGTCAGCACGATGAAGTCGCTGGTGACCGGGAAGGGCACCGCGGTCGACGATCTGATCGCCGCTCGCGACCATCTCGTCGACGACCCGCGCTGCACCGGCAAGGTCGGCGTCGTCGGCTTCTGCATGGGCGGCGGCTTCACCCTCCTGCTCGCCCCGCGCGGCATCTTCGATGCTGCCGCACCCAACTACGGCATGCTGCGCAGGGACGTGTCCTCGCTCAGCTCCTCGTGCCCGATGGTGGCCAGCTACGGTGCCAAAGACCGCACCCTGCCCGGCGCCGCGGCCAAGATCGAGGCGGCGCTCGCCGAGGGCGACGTACCCCGCGACGTCAAGGAGTACCCCGGTGTCGGGCACAGCTTCATGAACGACTGGGGCTTTCCCCGGCCGATGCCCGACCTGGAGCGCGTGGTCGGCTTCAACTACTCCGAGCCCGAGGCGGAGGACGCCTGGCGGCGCATCCTGTCCTTCTTCGGCGAGCACCTCGACCCGAAATAGCGCCGAAACCTCGGCGTTCTACTGTGGTGGCGCCCGAGTTCAACGGAAAGCAAGGCCTCCTGGCCGGGAAAGCGGACACCTCCGGGCACGACCAATCGTCTGCTCCGAGCAAGGAGAGCAACCGTGAGCACCTTCCACGTCCCCGCCGTCGACATCGCTGCGTACGTCCAGGGCGGAACGCCCCAGGAGAAGGCGGCCGTCGCGGCCGCCATCGACACCGCCTGCCGTGAGGTCGGCTTCATCCAGATCCTCGGCCACGGCGTCGCTCCGTCCGCGGCCGTTGGTCTGGCCGCCGCCATGGACGACCTCTTCGCCCTGCCGCCTGCGGAGAAGGCCCGCTGGCGCCGGCCGGCCACCGAGAACCGTGGCTACACCCCGCCCAAGTCGGAGACGCTCGCGCTCAGCGCCGGCGTCCAGTCCGAGACGCGGATGAAGGACTTCTTCGAGGCCTTCAACGTCGGCTCGTCGGTCTCCGACCACCCCGACGCCGATCTCGTCGCGGCGCACTACGCGGAGAACACCTGGCCCGAGGTGCCGGACTTCCAGGCGCGCATCGACGTCTGGCGCACCGAGGCCGCCCGGGTCGCGCGCACCATGGTCACCATCTTCGAGGACGCACTCGACCTGGAGCGCGGCGCGATCGCGAGCCTCGCGGCCCACCCGATCGAGGTCCTGCGGATGAACAACTACGCCCTCCCGGAGGGCACCCGGGTCGAGGTCGACGAGGACATGATCGGGATGGGCGAGCACACCGACTACGGCATCGTCACGATCCTGTGGGCCGACCGGGTCAAGGGTCTCCAGGTCCTGCACGGCGGCGAGTGGCACGACGTCAGCCCGGCCGAGGGGGCGCTGCTGATCAACCTCGGCGATCTCACCACCCGGCTGACCAACGAGCAGTGGCTCTCGACCCTGCACCGGGTCAAGCCACCCATCGTCGATGGCACCATCCAGCGACGCCGGTCGGCTGCGTACTTCTTCGACGGCGACGCCGAGGCGATGATCGGCCCGCTGCCGGGGTTCGTCGACGAGGAGCACCCCCGCCTCTACCGCGACGTCTCCGTCGACGAGCACATCGCCGCCAAGCTCGCGGGCTCCCGTGCCGGGGTCCTCAACGCCGCCGCCGATCGGGAGGCAGCCCGCGTGCTCACCGCGGGCTACTGACCGGCGCCTCCTCGGTGTGCCGGCGGGCGATCGCGGCGGGCCACCAGATCCTGTCGCCCACCAGCGCGAAGACCGCCGGCACGACCACGGTGCGAACGAGGAAGGTGTCCAGCAGGATGCCGAGGCCCACGATCAGGCCCACCTGGGTCAGCGTGATCAGGGGCAGCACGCCGAGCACCGCGAACACCGAGGCCAGCACGATGCCGGCGCTGGTGATGACGCCACCGGTCAGCCCGACCGCCATGACCATCGCGTCGACGGTGTCGTGCTCGGCGGTCTCCTCCCGCGCACGCAGGACGAGGAACACCGTGTAGTCGACGCCGAGCGCCACCAGGAACAGGAAGGCGTAGATCGGTGTGCTGACGTCGAGCGCAGGGAACCCGAAGACATGGGTGCTCATCCAGGCGCCCAGGCCGAGGGCGGCGAAGGTGGCGATCACGCTGATGGTGACGAGCACCAGCGGCGTCACGATCGACCTCAGCACCGCGAAGAGCACCAGCAGCACCACCAGCAGGATCAACGGCACGACGACCTTGAGATCTCGCTCGGCGCCGTTGCGGCTGTCCAGATCCTTGGCCACGCTGCCGCCGACCAGAGCGCTGGTGCCGGCCAGCTCGCTGCGCATCGTCTCGATCGTCTCGATGCTCTCCGGGGTCGCGGGCGCGTCCTCGAGCGTCGCGGTGATCTTCACCAGGTCGCCGCTCTCGCCCGACGGGCGCGCGCCGTCTACGCCGTCCAGCTGGTTGACCTGCGCGAGGACGGCGTCGGCCTCGTCGGCCTTGACCACGATCGTCACCGGATCAGAGGCACCCGGCGGGAAGTGCTTCGAGAGGGTGTCCAGACCGTCGACAGACTCGGCGTCGACACGGAACTGGTCGGTCTGCGAGAGCCCGACCTTGACCCCCAGGAGCCCGGAGGCGAGTACGCCGAGGATCACCGCGGCCACGGCCAGCACCGCTGCCGGGCGGCTCACCACGGCGCGGGCGATCCGGAACCAGACACCGTCGCGAGACTTCTCGTCCTCGCCGTTGCGCGGCACGAACGGCCAGAACAGGCCACGTCCGAACAACGACAGCGCGGCGGGCAGGGCGAAGAGCGCGAAGAGCAGGGCCACCAGCAGGCCGATCGCAGCCGAGACCCCCAGGGATCGGGTGTTGGGAGCGACGCTGAACACCAGGGCCAACAGCGCGAGTACGACCGTGAGGTTGCTGGCCACGATCGCCTCGGCGGAACCGCGCACCGCGGCGGCGAGGGCGTCGCGGTGGTTCTCGTGCCGGCGGAGCTCCTCGCGGTAGCGCGAGACCATCAGGAGCGCGTAGTTGGTGCCGGCACCGAAGACCAGCACGCTGGTGATCCCCGACGTCGAGCCGTCGAGCCCGTTGCCCGTCCAGTCCGCGACGATCTGCGTCACCACCGAGGCGGTGCGATCGGCCAGCGCGATCACGATCAGGGGCACGAGCCACAGCACCGGCGAGCGGTACGTCAGGATCAGCAGGATGGCGACGACCGCGGCCGTGACGAGAAGCAGCCGCACGTCGGCACCTTCGAACGCCGAGGAGATGTCGGCGGCGAAGGCGGCGCCACCGGTGAGCTGAACCGTGAGGCCGTCGGGCCGGTCCTCGTCGACTGCCTCCCGCAGGTCGCCGACGAGCTCGGTGAGATCGAGTCCGGTCACGTCGGCATCGACGTCGATGGCGACGATCAGGGCATCGCCGTCGGTCGCCGGGATCGGCGGCGAGACCTCGTTCCCGGTGATCTCTGCCCAACGCTGCGACGCCTCGGCGACCCACACTCGGTCCTCCGCGGTCAGCCCACCATCACGCTCGACCACCGCGACCGCGGGCAGCACGTCCCCGCCCGGAAAGCTCTGCTGCAGCTCGGCGACCCGGGCCGACTCGGCGTCCGCCGGCAGCGGGTCAGGCGCCGAGCTGGCGGACTCCAGGGAAGATCCGACGACCATCACCGCACCGGCCAGAAGGACCGTGATCACCAGGACCAGCCACGCCGTGGCCTTTCTCGTGGTGACTTGTGCGAGAGCTGCTAGCGCGGAGCGCATGGCCGGGCCTTTCGGGTAGAGGTGGTGAGTGCTTCGGGTGACATCTGAGCTAGGACCTGTCCAGGCCGGCGGCAGCCGCCGCCCATCTCCACAGCGCCTCGGGCTCTCCGCGACCGGGACGGGTCGCTGACCGATAGCTCGTCGGACGCGGCTGACGGTCGTGCCAGAAGGTGCCGGACGGCGGGGCAGGCTCGGTGGCCGCGAGCCATACCGCCGTGTCGGCGCCGGCCTCGGGCGGGCGCAGGAACGGCCGGGTGAACGTACGGAACGCGGGGAGCGATCGGGCGAGGCCAGGTGTGTCCGCCCAGCCGGGGTGCATGACGAAGGTGGAGATCCGATCCGGCGACCAGCGCCGGTCGAGGATCGGTGCCAGCTCCACCTGCATGCGCTTGGACCGCGCGTAGGCGACGGCGCCCTGGTAGGTGCCTTCTGCGAACTCCGGGTCGTCCACAGGAAGGGGCTGCGTGTACATCCCGCCCGAGGCGACGAAGACCACTCTGGCGCCGTGCTCCGAGCGGCGCAGGGCCGGCAGCAGCTGCTCGGTCAGCCGGATCGGCCCGAGCACATGGGTGGCAACGGACAGCTCGTGGCCCTCGACCGACTCGGTCCGCTCGGGCGGCATTACCCCCGCGTTGTGCACGAGTACGTCGAGAGCGGTGCTGCCGCCGTCACGCGCGCAGAAGTCTGCGGCGAACGCGTCGATCATGGCCGGATCGGAGACGTCGCAGCGCTCCGTCCGAAGCTCGGCGACGAGCCCCTCGTCGCGCAGCTGCCGCTCGATCCGCGCGACCGCGGGTGCGGCGCGTTCGGGCGAACGTACGAGGAGGTGGACGCGGGCGCCGAGCCGGGCCAGGCCCAGCACGGTGGCCTCGCCGAGACCGCTGCCGCCGCCGGTGACGACGGCGGTCCGCCCTGTCAGGGCTCCGGGCCGCGGGTCGTCCGCGGCCCAGCGACGGCGACGGATCGCGTAGCCGAGGCGGGAGTAGCCCAGCAAGACCGTGCGGTCGAGCACACGGTCGAGACCCTGGTCAGCTGCTGCGGCGTGCCTCATGTGCGTACGCCCCCGAGGACATGCCGCAGCGCCTGCTCGGCCTCCACGAACCGGAAGCGGTGGTCGAGCCCGAGGAGTCGCTGCGGAACCACCTGCTGGTTCGCGAAGGCCACCTCCTGCGCTCCCTCCCTGCCCAGGAGCAGACGGGGACCGAGCGACGGCGTCGGCAGGATCGCCGGGCGATGCAACGCCCGGCCCAGGGCGGCGGCGTAGGCACGCTGCCGCAGAGGAGTCGGAGCGACGGCGTTCACCGGGCCCGAGAGGCCCTCGTCCACCAGCGCGCGGTGGTAGATGTCGACGAGGTCGTCGATTGCGATCCAGGACTGCCACTGCTCCCCCGACCCCATGGGGCCGCCGAGGCCGGTGGCGAACAGCGGCCGCTGCAGGCGCAGAGCTCCCCCTCGCGGGCTCTGCACGATCCCGGTGCGCACCAGGACGACCCGCATCCCGGCATCCGCCGAAGTCAGCGCCGCCTCCTCCCAGTCGCGGACGACGTCGGCAAGGAAGTCGTCGCCGGGTGTGGAGTCCTCGGTGAGCACCTCCTCGCCGCGGTCGGCCCCGTAGATGCCGATCGCCGATGCGCAGACGAAGACGCCCACTCCTGCTTCCGCGCTGGCCCGAGCAAGCAGGCGGGTGGGCCCGATGCGTGAGTCCCGGATCAGCTCCTTGTGCCTGTCCGTGAAGCGGCCGGCGATGCTGTGTCCGGCCAGGTGGATGACGGCGTCGACTCCGGCCAGCGAGGCCGGGTCGGGGTCGTCCGGGTTCCAGGCGCGCTCGTCGGGTGCGGTCGGCGGGTGGCGTACGAGGCGGACCACGGTGTGTCCGCCGGTGGTGAGGAAGGCCGAGACCGCGCTTCCCACCAGGCCGGATGCGCCGGTGACCGCCACGGTGAGCCGAGGTGTGCCGGCAGCCGAGCGGTGAGCCGCCAGGTCGTCGGCGAGCTGGCGCTGCCGGTAGGCGAACATCGGCTCGAGCAGCCGCTTCGGCAGGGTCGTCGTGACCCTGTCGACCACGGTGGTGCGGTCACCGGCGCTCTCGAAGTCGTGCCGGTGGTGCCACGTCACCGGGACCAGGAACGGACGCGAGACCAGGCGGTCCGCGAAGCGGTGCCCGGCGACGTATTCCTCGGGCAGGTGCTGCGCCACCCAGCGCCGGCCGGCCGGAAACTCGAGCACCGCCGTCCCGTCGGCGAGGTCCTGGGCCTCCTCGGCGATCCGGACCGGCTGCCACGGGGGCACCAACCGCTGGAACGCGCCGGGTCGGCCGTGCCAGTCGAAGACGACGTCGGCCGCGTCCGGCACCGTGTGCCGGAACTCGTGGGTCGTCGTACGCAACAAAGTCATAAGGTCGAGTCCTTCAGCTCTGTCAGCCGGGCCAGCGCCTCGCGCCGCTCCTCGGCATGGTCGACGACGCGTTCAGGGTAGCCGTTGGTAAAGCCCTCGGGGTGGCGCCACGGCTCGTGGGCCGCCGCTCCAGGAAGGTGGCGAAGCTCAGGTACCCAGCGCCGGACGTAGTCACCCTGCGGGTCGAACCGAAGCCCCTGGGTGACCGGGTTGAAGACCCGGAAGTAGGGCGCGGCGTCGGTCCCGGTTCCGGCCACCCACTGCCAGCCGTGGCTGTTGGAAGCCATGTCGCCGTCGAGGAGATGGTCGAGGAAGTGCCGGGCGCCGACCGGCCACCAGATGTGCAGATCCTTGATCAGGAAGCTCGCGACGACCATCCGCACCCGGTTGTGCATCCAGCCCTCCGCGAGCAGCTGGCGCATGCCGGCATCGACGAACGGGAAGCCAGTCGTGCCCGACTTCCAGGCCTCCAACAGCCCGGGGTCCTCGTCGTACTGCATGCCGCGCAGCCCTCCCCGCAGGTCGCGCCAGGCCGACCCGGGGTCGTGCCAGAGCACGTCGGCGTAGAACTCGCGCCAGGCGAGCTCGGCGACGAAGCGCTCGACATCCTCTCCGGAGGCACCGGTGCTATGCCCGCCCAGATCGGCGAGGAGCGTACGCGGGTGGATCTCGCCGTACTTCAAGGCCGTCGAGAGGCGGCTGGTCCGGTCGAGGTCGGGCCGGTCCCGGGCCGAGGCATAGCCGGCCAGGTCGTCAGCGCAGAAGTCCTCCCAGCGGTCGAGCGCCGCCCGCTCGCCGGCCTCCAGGTCGAGATGCTCGGAAGGGGCGGGCAACGGGTGCGACTCGAGCTTGTCCATCCACTCGACCCGAGGATCACCGGCGGGCGCCCGCCATCCGTGCTCGCGCCATGCCCGCAGGAAAGGCGTGAAGACGCGGTAGGGCGCCCCGCTCGCGTTTCGGATCCTGCCCGGGGTCACGGCGTACGGGCTGCCGGTGCCGACCAGCCTGATGTCGTCGGCCGCCAGACGCTGCTCCACCGCCGCGTCGCGTCGCCGGCCGAAGGGGGTCGTCTCGGTCGATACGTGCACCTGGCGCGCTCCGGCCTCGGCGGCGACCTGGGCCACCACCTCGGCCGGGTCGCCCTGGCGGATCACCAGTGCTCCACCCGTCTCCTCGCGCAGCGCGGCGAGCGAGGCCAGCAGCCGCTCCCACCGCAGCCCGGTGCCGGAGAAGCGCGGGTCGAGCACGAAGAGCGGCACCACGTGCCCCTCGGCGGCCGCGGCCTGCAGGGCGGGATGGTCTCCCAGCCGGAGATCCCGCCGGAACCACATCAGCGACGTCGTCATGAGCGGTCCCGTCCGTCGGCCTCCAGGCGGATCTGGGCGACGTCGATGGCCCCGGTCCGGAAGCCCGCCTCGCAGTAGGCCAGGTAGAACTCCCAGGTGCGACGGAACTCCTCGCCGAACGTCTCGGACCGGATGGACGGCCACGCGGCCAGGAAGGCGGAGCGCCAGCGGCGGAGCGTCTCGGCGTAGTCGGCGCCGAACCTGTCGGTGCGGGTCACAGCCAGGCCGACCCGTCCGGCCTGCTCGGAGATGACCGTGGTGGACGGGATCAGCCCGCCCGGGAAGATGTGCTTCTGGATCCAGCCGTAGGAGTTCCGGGTCGCCAGGTAGCGCTGGTGCGGCATCAGGATCGCCTGCAGGGCGATGGCGCCGCCGGGACGGACCAGACGGGACAGGGCGGCGAAGTAGTCGGGCCAGTAGCGCTCGCCGACCGCCTCGATCATCTCGATGCTGACGACGGCGTCGAAGGTGCCGGCGACGTGTCGGTAGTCCTGCACCAGGACCTCGACCCGGTCGGCGTATCCAGCGTCCTCGATCCGCTCCCTGGCCAGCGCCGCCTGCTCGACCGACAGCGTGATGGTGGTGACCCGGGCGCCGCGGCGTGCTGCCTCGATCGCGAGGGTCCCCCACCCTGTACCGATCTCCAGCACGTCGTCACCGGCACCGACGCCCGCCAGGTCGAGAGCCGCGTTGACCTTGCGGAGCTGTGCCTCCTGCAGGTTTTGCTCGACCACCGGACGAGTGCGGTCGAACAGCGCCGAGCTGTAGCTGAGGCTGGGGTCGAGGAACGCGGCGAACATGTCGTTCCCCAGGTCATAGTGGGCGGAGATGTTCTCCTGGGTGTGCTCCACCGCGCCGCGCTGGTCGGCGGGGATCGGCAGGTCGACCAGACGGCTCAGCCGCAGCATCCAGCCGGGCACCAGCCCGGAGAGGCGTGCGGCGTACGGCGCCAGCGCGTCCGCGAGGTCAGTGCCCTCGGCCGCGTGCCAGTCTCCGGCCGTGTACGCCTCACCGAGACCGATCTTCGGGTTCTCCGCGAGCCGGCCGAAGAGCGACTCCGGGCGCTGCAGGACGATGCCCGGCCGCCCCTCCGTACGCGAGCCGCCTCGGCGGTTGAGCAGAGCGCCGTCCGGGAGCACGACGTCCACCGGGACCTGCCGGGTCACCAGGCGCAGAATCTGCTTGGCGACGCCGGCTCGTAGGCTCGCCGCGGCCGCGGGCTCCCTCTGCATCGGCAGCTCGAGCGACACCGGCTCTGCACTCATGATGTGACCTCCTTAGGAGTGGCTGGACGAGGGATGATGGGCAACCTGCGCAGCCACAGCCGGATCCCGTGGAACCGGATGAGCGCGCTGACCCGATGGGGCATCAGCAGGTGGGTGAGGCTGACCCGCAGCAGCGCACGACGCGTCGCGGGCTCCGGGGTCCCGCGGGTGGTCGCGGTCAGCACGCGGGCGCCGTCGCGGTCGAGGCCGACGGTCACGGAGACCTGTTCTGGGTCGACCTGGAGCCGGATGTCATAGGTCCCGTCCATGTCGTTGAACGGCGAGACGTAGAAGGCCTTGTCGGCGCGGGCGTGGCCGCTTCGATCGATGTCGAGCACGTAGGTGTGGCGGCCGCCGTAGGTGTTGTGCACCTCGAAGACGACCGCGCGCAGCACACCGTCGTCCGACTGCACCCAGAAGACGGTGAGGGGGTCGAAGACGTGGCCCAGGACGCGGGCGTTCGCCAGCATCAGCACCCGATCGGTCGGTGCGAGGTCGACGCCGCGGCCGGCGAGGAACACGCCGAGATCGCCACGGACACCAGCTCCCGACGAGCCCCCGTCGAGATGGTCCTCGGCCCGGAACCCGGCCAGGGGACGCAGCCAGAGCGGGAGAAGAGGCAGATCGTCGACGTCGATGAGCCACTGGTAGCTGCGGTGGCGGAACGCGTGCCGCAGCGGCCTCTCGCGGGTGTGGCTGACATGACCGACGACCAGCGCGGGCACCTCGGGAAAGAGCGGTGACGGGATCACCACGTCACCCCGAACGACTCTGCGGCCTCGACGCCGGAGCGGCAGCCGTCCTCGTGGAAGCCCCAGCCGAGGTGGGCGCCGGCGAAGGCCAGGCGAGGTCCGCCGGCCGTACGCAGCCGGGCCGCTGCCGCGACCGCCTCGGTGGTGAAGACCGGGTGCTCATAGCTCATCCGTGCGGTGACCTTGGCCGGGTCGACGTGCTCGGTGGCGTTGAGCGTCACCACGTGCTCGTCCTGGTCGTCGAGGCCCTGGAGCCTGTTCATCCAGTAGCTGACGACCACCTTGTCGGCGCCACCGCCGCACGAGGCGAGGCGATAGTTCCAGGACGCCCGGGCACGGGGCGAGGCCGGCAGCAGAGCGGCGTCGCGGTGCAGCCAGGTCTCGTTGCGCGAGTATCCGATCGCGGCCAGGTCCGACTTCTCCTCCGGGGTCGCATCGGCCAGGAGCCTCAATGCCTGGTCGGCGTGGGTCGCCAGGACCACGCGGTCGAAGTGCCTGGACCCGGCCTCGGTGCGCACCTCGACCCCGTCGGCGTACCGCTCCACGGCGGTCACCGGTTCGCCGGCACGGACCTCGCCCACCCGCTCCGCGATCCTGTCCACATAGGCACGGGAGCCGCCCACGACCGTGCGCCACGTGGGCGACCCGGTGACCTGAAGCATCCCGTGGTGGTCGAGGAAGGCGAACAGGTGTCGAGCCGGGTAGGCGGTGGCGTCGTCGTCACCGCACGACCAGACGCAGGAGACCAGAGGCACGGCGAAGTGCTGGACGAAGTAGTCGCTGAAGCCGCCCTCGTCGAGGAACTGCCCCCACGTCAGATCGCTGTCGGTCTCGAGCAGACGGCGGGCACGACGGTGGAACCGCGGCACGTGCGCCAGCATGCGCAGGAAGCGCGGGTCACCGATGCGACGCGGGTCGGCGAGGATGCCGCCCAGGCCCTTGCCACCGGCGTACGACAGGCCGCAGTCGTCGCAGACGATGCTCATGCTCATCTCGGTCGGCCGGGTCTCGACGCCGAGCTCGGCGAAGAGGCGGAGCAGGTTCGGGTAGGTGCGCTCGTTCATCACGATGAAGCCGCTGTCCACGCGGAGGACGGCTCCCGACGCGGTCGGGACCTCGTGGGTGTGCGCGTGGCCACCGAGCCTCCGCTCGGCCTCGAAGAGCGTGACGTCATGGCTGCGGCCGAGGAGGTACGCCGCGGTCAGCCCGGAGACTCCGCCACCGATCACGGCAACCGTCGGCCGCCGGGTGTGCGCCGCTCGGCTCATGGGAACTCCCTCGTCAGGCAACGGCATTGCCGCTGGCTACTTTCGGAGATCGAACGTACAATGTTTGTACAAGGTATGTCAAAGGTTTGAAAGGGGCACGATGATGAAGATCGATCGAACCGTGGAGACCTCCGCACCGACCGCTGAGGTGTTCGACTTCCTGGCCGACTTCACCAACACCGAGGAGTGGGATCCGGGCACGGTGCGCACCGACCGCATCTCCGGGAACGGCGGGGTCGGGACGGCGTACGCGAACACGTCTCGCTTCCTCGGGCGCAACACCGATCTCACCTACGTGGTCGAGGTCTACGAGCCCGGCAAGCGTGTCAGGCTACGTGGCGAGAACAAGACGGTCGTGGCCCATGACACGATGACCTTCGTACCGACAGCCACGGGCGGCACTTCTGTGCGTTACGTGGCCGAGTTCGAGCTGAAAGGCATGGCCAGGATGGTGGCCCCACTGCTGACCCCCGCGTTCACCCGCCTGGGTGACTCCGCCTCCGAGCAGATGCGCGCGACCCTGGACCGACTGGGCCGGTAGCGGAGCAGATGTACACCATCAAGCACGCGGCACAGCGGGTCGGCATCACCACCGCGACGCTTCGTGCCTGGGAGCGCCGATACGGCGTCATCGCTCCCCACCGGTCCGAGAGCGGCTACCGCCTGTACGGCGACCACGACGTCGCCGTGCTGCGCTCGATGAAGCAGCTCGTGGACCAGGGATGGTCGGCCGGGCTGGCTGCGGCCGAGGCGATCCGGCTCGATCGCGCGCAGCCCGCTCACGAGGTCGCGACGGAGGCACGGGGCGACGGAGCCGGCCCCTCCGCCGACCTCGCGGAGCGACTGACGACCGCCGCGTCGGCACTCGACACCACCGACCTGGCGGCGACCCTGGATCAGGTGTTCGCCCTCGGCGGCTTCGAGACGGTGATGGCCGAGCACGTCTTCCCCGCCCTGGAGGAGCTCGGCGACGCCTGGGCCGACGGCCGGGTCAGCATCGCCGGCGAGCATCTGGCCTCGAACGCGGTGATGCGGCGCCTCGCCCTCGCGTACGAGGCGGCGGCCGCCCATGGCCACGGGCCCCGCATCGCCCTCGGGACGGCACCCAACACCCGCCACGAGATCGGCCTCTTCGCCTTCGCCGTCGCCGCCCGGCGACACGGCATGGACACCGACTACCTGGGTGCCGATCTACCGATCGACGACTGGCTCGGCGTCGTCGACGACCCCGCCCTCGCCGCCGCGGTGCTGGTGATCCCGACCACCGCCGACATCATCGCCACCGCCGAGGTGATCACCGCCCTGCACGAGCACCGCCCCGAGCTCGTCGTGGCCGTCGGCGGAGCCCAGCAGAGCCACGCCCCCGAACCCGCGATCCGCCTGGGCCACGACATCGCTGCCGGTGCGAGGACGCTTGCGACCCTGATTTCCCAGAAGCAGCACTGACCTCCTTCTCTCCGACCGCGACCGGGGCGGAAACCGCGCCGTCGTGTCACACGGCATCACGCCGTCTCGTCTCCAGTGGTGAACCCACGGACAAGGAGAGAAATGATGCACATCGCCCTATGGATCACCGCCGGACTGCTGGCTCTCGTCGCCCTCGCAGGGGGCATCACCAAGACCTTCATGCCGCTGGAGAAGCTCGCTCAGCACGACGGCGCCGCATGGATCCGTGACGCCAGGCCGTCCTTCGTCAGGACCCTCGGCGTACTCGAGATCCTGGCGGCGATCGGGCTCACCCTTCCCGCCGTGCTCGGTGTCGCACCTGTCGTCGTGCCAATCACCGCCGCCTGCTGGATCGCGTTGATGATCGGCGCGATGATCACCCACGGCCGCCTCGGTCAGGCAAAGCTGGTCATGGTCAACGTGGTCTACCTCGCCCTGGCCCTCTTCATCGTCGTCGGCCGCTTCGGCCCCACACCCTTCACCGCCTGACGCCCTCAGCGGTCGTCGGACTCCAGTCGCTCGGTCTCGACCTTGAGCGCCTCGATGACATGGATGATGCCCTACATCTGGGCCGACCCGGCCTCGACCGACGACCACGTGATCTGGGTGCTCCATTACCCCAACTACGCGACCCAGGCGGTCTCGATGTACCTCGTCATCTGCCTGGCAGCCGCCTGGTTCGGCACCCGGCTGCGCCAGCTGGCCCTCGGCATCGACTTCGTCGACCAGGGACAGCCGGTGTCGTAGGCGGCCGCTCCGGCCAGCGCTCGGCGCGGGCTCAGCGCCCGAGCACGGCGCGGAGCCGACCCACCTGGGCGGTGCGCTCGGCGAGACGCTGCTCGTCGAGGCTCCGGCTCGACGCAGCCGCCAAGAGCTCGTGTGTACGCCGCACCGCGGTCGCATCGTGGGCGACGAGCGATCCGACCAGGTCGGTGAGCGTGGAGTCCAGCTCGGCCGCCGGCACGACGCTCTGCGCGAGACCGAGCCGCCCGGCCTCCTCAGCGCCCACCTTGCGCGCGGTGGCACAGATCTCGAGCGCTCGCGAATAGCCCACGGCCTCGACCAGCGGCTTGGTGCCGGCCAGGTCTGGAACCAGCCCCAGCGCAGGCTCCTTCATGCAGACCCAGGCGTCGTCGGCCATGATCCGCAGGTCGCACGCCAGCGCCATCTGGAAACCGGCCCCGATCGCGTGCCCCTCGACGACGGCGATCGAGATGAACCTCGGGTCGGCCAGTGCCACGAACGGCCGCTGATACTCACCGATCAGGTCGATGACCTCCTGATCGCTCCGCGCCAGCGTCGCGACCAGACTCCCCGCCACCTCGGTCTGCCCCGGGTCGACCAGTGACAGGTCCAGCCCCGCGGAGAACGTGCCGCCCGCCCCGCGCACCACGACGACCCGCACCTCAGCCGGAAGCGACTCGAGGAACTCCGCGATCGCCGCCCACATCACCGGATGCTGTGCATTGCGTACGTCAGGACGGTCCAGCAGCACCGTCGCCACCACACCGTCGATGCTCAGATCCACACCTGGTTCGTTCATATTCAAGGCTCGCCGTTCCCTTCGGGCAGGAGTACGTCGCGCGACGCGTCACCAACCTAATGGACCTGCCGCATGGGTCAGCCGGGGGCGTCGACGAAGACGCGGCCCATCGCGAAGATGCCGCGCTGCGGGATCCAGAAGTCGCCGAGACGCGCCTGCTGCGGCAGCGGCGCCGGCGGACCCGCATCCATGCCGTTGATCGTCGCCGTCGCGTCGACGACTCGCCAGATCCGGAGCGGGTTGGCGTCGAACGGGAGACCGTTCGCCGTGAGCCCGGTCATGGAGACCTTGCCGACCCCGAGGGTTGCCGACGCCATGGCACCCATCGCCCTGAGCATCGCGGTCGAGCGCCAGGCCGCCATCGGCATCCCACCACCCATCGCGTTCATCACTCGCGTCATCGGCGACGCCGCCAGCGTGAGCCGCCAGTCCGCCCGTCCCTCGGCCGCCACGTGCAGCTGCGTGGGTCCATCCCAGGTCACGTCGATCGGGACGACCACAGACTCTCGGACGCCGTGTCCGAACCACCTCGAGCATGCGAACTGCGGCTGCGCCGACTCGTAGAAGTGCCAAGACCCGTCCGGCTCGCGGTGCCAGATCGAGGTGAACTGCTCCCCCACCGACGACGCCGTCCACCGTCGCAGCCCCAGCACATGTCCCGACTCGAAGGTCTGCCCCATCACGCCGTAACCCGCGACGCGTTCCTCCGACCCCCGCGGCAGCTGCGGGTGCCGCTCGGACTCCTCGGCGTACTCGCGCGGTGGCCTCATCTTCAAAGGCTAGACCTCCTCAGGCCGCGCCGTCGCGTTCCAGGAGACCTCCGTCAGAGCAACACCGCATCGCGTCGTACGTCATCGTCGAGCCGCGGCTTCAGGCCGCCGTAGTCGACCAGGTCGATCTCCCGTCCAAGAATCTGCTCGAGCACCCTCTTGAACCGGATGAACCCGAAGGACGACGTCCCTTCCGGCGCCTCGACAACCAGGTCGATGTCGGAGTCGAACCGTGCGTCGCCACGAGCGACCGATCCGAAGACCGCGAGTCTGCGGTAGCCCGCATCCTCGGCAACACTCCGGAGGACCGGTCCAGCAGCCTCGACCAGAGCTTCAGGGTGAAGCCGCGCCAGGTCCTGCGCCACCTTCAGCTGCTGACTGACCGCCGGCTGACTCACCCCGAGCTCGGCGGCGATCTCCCGCTGGCTCATGCCTGACGCCACCATCGCCCGCAGCGCAAGCACACGACGAAGCCGCGCGACCTCTTCCTCGTGTCGCGCTTGGCGGTACGCAGCCACCCCAGTCATAAGGGAACCTTATCACCGCTCGAGTCTCGGCAGAGCGAACCAACCCGGACGGCCGCAGGCCCGGCGCGATGCGCCGGGCCTGCAGTGGTGATGCTCCCAGCACGAAGCCGGGTCAGCGGGTCCCTAGGAGCGGGCCGCCTCGATCTGGGCGCTCACGTCGTAGGGGAACTCCGAGGTGATGCCGATCTTGTCGTACTCCATCTTCGAGGCGTCGAACCCGTCGTTCCAGTTGCCGTTGGTGACCTCGTTGCACTGGTAGGACTGGTAGGACTGGTCGGTGGTCTCGCCGACCTCGATGTTGGCGAAGGAGAACCCGCAGCCGCCGGCGTCCATGTGGATGCCGCGCGTGCCGGAGTCGGGCATCTCCCCGACGGGGTCGGTCAGCACGTCACCGATCACCATCTGCTCCACCTTGTTCTTGATCGGGTGCGGATCCTGGTTGGCCACGCCGTAGGTGTAGAACGCGCCCATGTCGCCTGAGTCCAGGCCTGCGTTCTGGATCTCGATGTAGCGGAAGGTGTTGTTGTCGGTGTACTGCTCGCCGTCGACGACCTCCGGACGCGACTCCAGGCTGATGCCGTACCGCGCAGAGTGGTTGACGAAGATGTTCTCTACCAGGTTGTTGCCGGTGTCCATCAGCTCGATCCCGGAAGCATCGCCGGGCACCGTCTCGCCGATGTGGTCGATGAAGACGTTGGAGATCGTGTGCCCGTGGCTCAGGTCGCCCTCACCGGGCCAGCCACCCTCGATCTTGATCGCGTCCGCGCCGATGTTCTCGAACCAGCTGTTGGTGACCTTCAGTCCCTCGTTGGCGAACAGGGCGTAGACACCCATGAACCCGGTGTCGGAGACATGCAGGTTGGTCAGCGTGACGTCCTTGGTGTTCTCCAGCGTGATCGCACCGAACCGGTTGCGCGGCATCTCGATCTGCCGGTCGTACTCGGGGTACTTGTGGGGCTCACCCGAGTCGCCCGCCGAGATCCATCCCGCGCGGTACCAGTCGACGAAGTCGCTGTGCTGCAGCCCGATGCCGTCGAAGGTGATGTCGTGCGCGCGTCGCTCCGGGGTCGCGCCCTTCACGTCGATCAGCTTCTTCACCGTCGGCGCCATGATCCGCACCTTGCTGATGTCGCCCTTCGGCTTGTAGTAGATCTCGTTGTTGGCGTAGTCGAAGTAGTACTCGCCCGCCTGATCCAGGAACGGAAGGGCGTTCTGGATGAAGTAGCGCGAGCCGCCACCGCTGTTGACCAGCGCGTAGCGGGTCCAGTACTTCAGCGTGGTGAAGCCCTTGCGGTAGTCGGCCCCACCGAGCGGCACGGTGTCGGTGAACCAGCTCCAGGAGCCACCGGACCACACGGTCACCTGGGCGTTGGCCAGGGGGTTGCTGGTCGGGGTGTCGTCCCACGCCGGGTCCCAGTCACCTTCCTCCCAGTACAGCCACTGCCGCACAGCCTCCTTCTCGGGCTCGCCGAGCTTGGAGAAGAGGTACGGCCCGTGCGAGTCCACCGACCCACGGTTGGGATAGCGGGCGACCTCGGCTCGCGCGCCGTCCTCGAACAGCGTGTAGAACCGCTGCCCCGGCTCGACCTTGGTCTTGTAGATCCCGTCACGGAACGGCTCCCAGCCGGTCAGCTCCTTCGCGCCGGTCAGAACCGCCTTGCCCGGTCCGTCGACCGACCGGTACACCACGTCGTGGCCGTTGCTGCCGCTGTCGCGGTCGTCGAGCTCGAGCGTCGAGTCGACCTGGTACTCACCGGCCCGGACGTTGACCGTGACGTCGCAACCCATGTTGTCATTGAGCTTCTTGTCGCGGATCTCGTCACGGGCACGCTCCGGGGTCGCGAACGGCGCCGCCTCCGAGCCGGCGGCTTCGTCGCTTCCCTCGGGCGAGACCCAGAGGGTCTTGCACTTTCCTCCCGCCGCGTCGGCGGTTTCTGTGGTGACCGCGAAGCCGGTGACCGCGACGACGGCTGCCGCGGCCAGCGCGCCGAGACGGCGCGTCCTTGGTTGCTGCATGGTCCGTTCCCTTCTCTATGGGGGCGGAGCGCCCGGCGAGAGGCAGAAGAACCACCCGAGGGTGGCCGTGCGGCCTCCGAGACGAGCTCCGTGTGACATACGCCACGCCACTAGCGTGATGTCAGACATATGACGTGTCAAGACCTGCCTGGATGATGAGATGTCGCGCCCGGCCACGCCGCACGTCCAATGCATGCGCTCGGCGACGTACGATGTCCTACACTTCCGGGTATGCCGCAACCGCTTACCCGGACCACCACGGTCCTCTCTCAGCCGCGTGACCGGCAGCCGATGCTCGGAGTGGTCGTCGTGGACGAGCTCGTGGACGCGATCGTCTCCGGGCGTCTGGCTCCGGGCGACGCGCTGCCGCCCGAAGGACCGCTCAGCGAGCAGTTCGGCGTGAGTCGCACCGTCGTCCGCGAGTCCGTGAAGCGCATCGAGGAGAAGGGCCTGGTCACGATCGCGCGCGGTCGCGGCACCGAGGTCCGCCCGATGACGGCGTGGAACACGATGGACCGAGTGGTCCTCACTGCCTTGATCAAGCACGACGAGACGCTGGGCATCCTCGACGAGCTCAGTGTCGTACGCGCCCAGCTCGAGTCCGTGATGGCGGCAGAGGCCGCCCAGCGGCGATCGGACGACCAGATCGCCGAGCTCGACCAGGCGATGCAGCGGATGCGGGAGAGCACCGCCGACGAGGACGTCTTCCGCGCCGCCGACGTGGCCTTCCACGAGACCGTCATGGAGCTGTCCCGCAACCGGCTCGCCGGCAACATCGCTCGTACGCTCATGGACCATGCCCTGGAGAGCTCGCGCTACCACGGGGTCGACACTCCCGACGCGTTCGCGGTGACCCTGCGTGAGCACGAGGCCGTGCACGCCGCGATCTCCGAGGGCGACCCCGTCCGGGCGCAGGACGCGATGAACAACCACATTCTCGAGGCGTGGCGCCGCCGCAGGCTGCCGTTGCCCGAGGCCGGCAACCGCGAGGGCTGAACCCACGTGTGGGCGGCCATCTGGCCGCCCACACCTCACCCCTTGACCGCTCCGGCGGCCAGGCCGCTCATCACCCAGCGCTGTGTGAGCACGAAGATCACCAGGATGGGCAGCACCGCGAGCAGCAGAGTGGGGAACACCTGCGTGTAGTCGGCGGAGTACTCCCCCACCGAGGCGTAGACACCGGTGGTGACCGTGTAGAGGCCCGAGCCGGGCCCCAGGATGAGCTGCGGGCTGGCGAAGTCGTTCCACACGCTCAACGTGTTCAGGATGAACACGGTCGCCAGGATCGGCTTCATGAGCGGCAGGATGATCGTCCACAACGTCCGGTAGGGGCCGGCGCCGTCGATCGCCGCGGCCTCGTCGAGCGAGGCGGGCAGCATCCGGATGAACCCGGTGAAGACGAAGATCGTGAACGGCACCGTCGCCGAGGCCATGAAGAGCACCAGGCCGGGGAACGTCGACATCAGCCCGAGGGCCCGGAGCACGAAGATCACCGGCACCAGGATCACCTGGGTCGGGATGAACATTCCCGAGATGAAGAACAGAAGCGCCGCACCGAACACCGGGCGTGGCGAGCGCGCGATGACGTACGCCGCGGGCGCGCACACGCCGATGGAGACGACGTTGACGCAGACGACCAGCCCGATCGTCACGGCGTAGCCGAACGCGATGTCGAAGTCGGGGTTGTTCCAGGCCGCGACGAGATGCTCGAGCGTGAACTGGCCAGGCGACAGCGAGAAGGGCCTGCTGACGATGTCGCGCTGGTCCTTGAACGCGTTGACGACCAGGAGGTACATCGGCACCAGCATGAACAGGCACAGCGCGGTGACCGCGGCGTACCAGCCCGGCGTACGACGCTCGCCGATCGGGCTCCGGCGACTCGTGAGTGCTCGCAGGGCGCTCATTCCTGGACCCCCTGGTCGTGACGGCGTCGCAGCGCGAGTACGCCGAACGCGAGGATTGCAGCGACCAGGATGAGGACCACGGCTTCAGCCGAGGCCAGCCCGACCTGCCGCTTGGGGAACTCCACGGCGAGGATCTGGTAGGCGAAGGTCTTCGTGGAGCCTGCCGGCCCACCACCGGTCAGGGAGACGACGACGTCGTAGGTCTTGAGCAACGAGATCATCGAGGTGATCAGGGCAACCGTCACCGACGGCGCGAGAGCAGGCCAGGTGACGTGGCGGAAGGTCTGCCAGCGGTTGGCACCGTCCATGCGCGAGGCCTCCAGGAGCTCGGCGGGCACGGCTTGGAGGCCGGCGAGATAGATGAGCAGCTGGACGCCGAACTGCGCCCAGGCGATGACGAGGATCAGGGTGGCGAGCGCCCAGGTCTCGTCGCTGAGGAACGGGAGCGGGCTGCTGCCCAAGTTCTCCAGCAGCGAGTTGACGGCGCCCTGCGGGCCCAGGATCGCCGACCAGAGGAAGCCGACCACGATCAGGCTGAGCACGTGCGGGTAGAACATGACCACCCGGGCGAACGCGGTGAAGCGCGTGGTGCGCCACAGCAGGAGAGCCAGGCCGAGCGCCGCGGCGTTGATCACCATCGAGCCCGCGACCGCGACGATCGCGGTTACGACCATGGAGCCTCGGACGTCAGTGGACTGGAAGAGCCTGACGTAGTTGTCGAAGCCGACGATCTCCGGGGTCTGTGTCGGGAAGCCGTTGTAGTCGGTGAAGCTGTAGTAGACGGCGTACCCGACGGGCACGACGAGGAGGCCGACGAAGACCACCAGCGCGGGCAGCACCATCGAGGCCTCCACCCACCGCGAGGTGCGCGGACGGGAACCGGATGACCGGCCGATCGCCCGGCGAGGCGGGGCCCCTCCCTCCCGCGGCAGGTCCACTGCCGCGGGAGGGGTGTCGGTGTTGCTGGCGCTCATGAGAGCCATCATCGTTCTCCTCGTCGTGGCCTCGAGGGGTCAGCCATTCTGCTCGGCCCAGTCGTCGAGTGCCTTCGCGGCGTCCTCGGGGCTGGTTCCGGTGTAGAGGCTCTGCACGATCTCGGTGAACTTGTCGTTGAGGCCCACGACGGGCAGGCGGATGTCGCCCGCGCCCTCGCCCACCGCCACCAGCTCGGGTGCCTCGTCGATGATCGCCTGGATCTCCGTCGCGACCGGGGACTGCTCGACGGAGGCTCCGGCACGGAACACGCCGTCGGCGGTCAGCTGGCTCTCGATCGCGGCCTGGTCGGTCACGAGGTACTCGACGAGCTGGAGGGCTTCGTCGGAGTGCTCGCTACCGCCGTAGACCATGTAGGGGCTGGCCATGGTGGCGCCCTGCGGGCCGGGGTAGGCCATGCCCTTGTCCACCGGCGGGGAGAAGACACCCACCTCGAAGGGGAGCTCGCCGGCGTTGTCCAGGCTGGCGACGAGCCAGCTCCCGAGCGGGTACATCCCGACCTTGCCTTCCATGAAGTTGGCGTCGGCCGTGGTCGGGTCGAGGCCGACATCGGTCTTCTTGATGTAGCCGTCACCCAGCCAGGTGGCGTAGTGCTCGAACATCGGCTCGAAGGCGTCACCGAGGGTCAGCTTGCCGTCGGCGACGGCCGTCTGCCACTCGGGCTGATCGGTGTTGAGGGTGGGGTGCCACAGCTGCTGGAGCTGGAGGCCGGTCTCCCACTGGCCCGCGGTCTGGAGCGGGGTGTAGCCGGCGGCGGCGAGCTTGCCGAGCGCGGCGTCGAACTCGTCCCAGGTCTGCGGCGTGGCCTTGATGCCGGCCTTCTCGAAGGCGGCCTTGTTGTAGTAGACGAGCGACTGCGCCTGGGAGCCGACACCGGCGACCAGTCGCTTGCCGTCGATGGCGTAGGTGTCGACCATCGGAGTGTCCTCGACCCAGCTCTCGTCGGAGAGGTCGAGGACCTCAGGAGCGATCTGGTCGTCCGGGAAGATCGACTGGACCACGTCGGGAGCGGTGCCCGCCGCGAGCTGAGAGCTGAAGGTCTCGCTCACGTTGGTGCCGGTCGGGCCCTCGATCTTGACGTCGATGCCGGTCTCGTCCTCGAAGGGCTTCACCAGGTCGTTCCAGAAGTCTTTGGTGAGGTTGTCGGTCAGGTTGACCAGCACCCGCACCTCCTTGCTGTCGTCGCTGGCGGCACCGTTGCCTCCGCAGGCCGCGGTCGCGATCAGGGGAAGCAGAGCCGCTGCGACAGCACCCGCCCTCCACAAGCGTCGTGTCTCCACAGGAATCTCCGTTTCGTCGTCCGTCGATCTTCATCCGACGGAGGTTGTACGCGTGGACTCTGGCGATTCGGACTGCCGACCACCGGAGTGAGGAAAGCGCTATCCCGGGCGCCAACGTGACGAAGATAACACATCTTATGTTTAAATGGGCAAGCCCAGATCTCGCCGTTTCCGAAACGGCCCCGACAGCCTCGATGACCGAGAGGATCCGCCTCGTGCGCGCCGCTTTTGCGATGACTCCCCATCTTCAGCATCGGTTCTTCGATGCGCCCCTCTTGGCCGAGTTGGGCGAGCTCGTGGACATCGATCCCGACCTCGTACTGACGTCGTACGACGACCCGCGTGCCGCCGATGTGGAGGTGCTCGTCACCGCCTGGGGCACGCCGACCATCGACGCCTCGGCGCTCGCCCGGATGCCCCGGCTGCGTGCCGTCGTCCATGCCGCGAGCTCGGTGAAGTACTTCCTCACCCCGGCGGCCTGGGAGCGTGAACTCCGGGTCACCTGCGGCGTGGAACCCAACGCCCAACCGGTCGCCGAATACGCCCTGGCCGCGGTGCTGTGGGCGACGAAGTCGGTCCTTCCGCTGACCGAGCGGTTCCGCGTCGAGCGGGCGGCTCCCGATCTCACTGTCGACGACACCATCGACGGTGCGTACGGCACGACCATCGGCGTGCTGGGCGCATCCGCCACCGGCCGTGCCCTGATCGAGCTGCTCGACCCATTCGACCTCACCGTTCTGGTCAGCGACCCGACGATCGACGCAGCACGCGCCGCCGAGCTGGGTGCAGAGCTCGTGGATCTCGACCAGCTCTTCGCGCGCTCGCGCGTCGTCTCGCTCCATGCACCGCTGCTGCCGCAGACCCAGCACCTCGTCGACACCCGCCTGCTCGGGCTCATGGGCGACGGCGCGACGCTGATCAACACCGCTCGCGGAGGCATCGTCGACCACGACGCGCTCCGCGCCGAGCTGGTCTCGGGCCGGCTGCGCGCGGTTCTCGACGTGACCGAGCCCGAGCCACTCCCCGCCGATGATCCGATGTGGAGCCTGTCCAACGTCACCCTGACCCCGCACATCGCCGGCTCGCAGGGCGGTGAGCTGCTCCGCCTGGGCCGCGGCGCCGTCGACGAGGTGCGCGCCCTGATCGAGGGCCGGCCGCCGCTGCGCCCGGTCGACCCCACCAGCCTGGCCACCAGCGCATGACCGACACCTTGAAACCGGAGACCGACGTGACGACCCCCACCACTGCGCCCGACCTCACCCACCTCACCCGCTGGTTCCTGACGTGGGTCACCGATGAAGGGGCGATCAACGGCTTCCACAACCACAGCGTGTGGGGCACGAACCCCGCGACCTTCCTCGACTGGACCAGCGGCCACGCCGCCTTCTCCGCGCCGGCGCTCGGCGCCGTCGCGCAGCTCCTCGCCGCACAGCCCGATGACCGGGCCGCCGAGGTATGGCGCCGGATGATGCGCTTCCAGAGCAGCGCCCTGCAGGACGACGACCAGTACAAGCACGTCGGCTTCCAAGTCGGGGAGTCGGCCACGACCGGCCTGATCCACAACGCCGCCGGCAGCATCGGCCTGCTCCTCGGGCTCAAGCACGCCCGGCACCTGCTCGACGACGCCGAGGCCGACCGCATCGTCGACGTGGTGCGCCGCAACCTGGTCGCCCTCCACTCCTTCGGCGGCGGCCGCCCGGCCGAGGACGGCACCTGCAACCAGGAGTACGCCCGGGTGTGGGTCAAGCTGCTGCTGTCCGAGGTGACCGGCGACGACAGCGGCCTGGCCGAGATCGGCGAGGACCTCGACGTCCTCATCGCCCGCCACCACGAGCCCGGAGTCCCGGACGCCGACTCCTCGGGCACGTGGCGACAAGCCGAGGACCGGGTCACCGGCGGGATCCTCGAGCCCGCGGAGTACTACGGCCTGATGATCATGCCGCTGCTGCTCGGCCACCTGCGCCTGGGCGAGCAGCGCTACCTCGACGAGGCGGTCCGGCTGTGCCGCCACGTAGCCCGCTCGGCGTGGACCGACGCGGACGACCAGACCCGCTTCCACCGCTACTGGTACGTCGCGCCCAGCACGACCCTGAAGAGCGACACCCCCATGCTGATCGCGGGCATGGGTCTGTCGCTGCACGGCATCCGCGAGGTGTGCCGGGTGCGCCCCGACGCCGAGCTCGAGGAGTTCATGGCGCGTTGTCGGGCGACGTACGCGCACTATCAGGCCCCGGCCGGCTACTTCGCCTCGGCGACCCACTGGGGCACCGAGGCCGACGTCGCGCCGAGCACGGCGTGGCACGCCCACGACCTGGTGTTCCTCGCCGACGACGTCGAGGACCCGGGCCCCGACTTCTGGAAGACGGTGCTCACGCCCGACGAGCGCCAGTCGGTGCTGATGACCAACCGGGCGGTATGGGCCGAGTACGGCGCTCACTGGTGCATCCGCAGCCCGCTGACCGCAGGCGACCTGCACCTCTACGGCCGCAAGGACCGGGCGGTGTTCGGGCGCGACTTCTTCGCGTGGACCGACAAGGTGCCGCTCGACGACGAGCTGCGCTACCCCGAGGCGCCGCTCTTCCTCGAGACCAACGACGGCATGCGTCGCGTGGACGCCTCCGATCGCCCGACGGACGTCTCCGCGCTGGGCACGACCTACCGGGGCACGCTCTGAGCACGCCCAGCGGCCAGCCGCTGCTGCGCCCCGGGTTGTGCTCGGTCACCGCCCGTCATCTTTCGACGGACGGGGTGCTCGAGGCCGCCGCGAAGGCCGGTCTGGCCTCCATCGAGTGGGGCGCGGACGTCCACGCCCCGCCGGCCGGCGACCTGCGCGGCCTGGCGGACGCGACCGCCGCTACCGGGCTGGCCGTCGCCTCCTATGGCACCTACTGGCGGGCGCCGGCGGACGACGACGGGGCCGCGCTGATCGGCGCGGCCCTGGCGCTGGGTTGCACACGCCTACGCATCTGGGCCGGCACCACCGGCTCGGCCGAGGCTTCCCCCACCGAGCGCGCCGAGGTCGTACGTCGCGTACAGCGGCTGGCCGACGAGGCCGGCGGACACGGCCTCGAGCTCGCCTTCGAGCACCATGACCGGACCTTGGCGGACACGGTCGAGTCCACCCTCGACCTCCTCGCCGAGGTGGACCGGCCGAACGTCGGCACCTACTGGCAGCCCCGGGTGGGCGAGCCGGCAGAAGTGGCCCTGGCCGGCCTGGCCCGGCTGCTCCCCCACGTACGTGCGGTGCACGCGTTCTCCTGGTGGCCGGATCTCGAGCGGCTGCCGTTGGCAGGCCGCGCCGACCTGTGGCCACCGGTGCTGGAGATGCTCGCCACCACCGGGCGACCGACGGACGTACTGCTGGAGTTCCTGCCCGACGACGACCTGTCGCTGCTGCCGGGCGAGGCAGGTCGCCTGCGCGAGTGGATCGCGCAGGCGACCTGACTGCTCTGTCCGGGGAGGCTCAGCCGGCGGCCGGGCCGCCGGGGAGCCCGATGCCGTCCCTGGTGACCAGCCGGTTCCAGGTCGCCACCCACTCCTGGCCGAAGGTCTGCGCGACCTCACCGGTGTAGCTGAAGCTCAGCGTGTCGAGGTCGAGCCCGGCGGCCTCGAGCGACGCAGGCTTGCTGAGGTTGGTGTTGATCGCGTCGCTCCACGTGGCGAGGCGATAGGTCGCGGCCGGGTTCGCGAACGAGTTCTCCCCGGCGCGGTACTCGCCGCCGCCGATGATGACCGAACGGTCGATCGCGTTGCGGGCGGGGACATAGAGAGAGTTCGGGTTCTCCCACACGGTCGCGCGGTCGCATCCGTTGGTGGCGGCGGGCGCGTAGTCGGCCTTCTTGCAGTCCGCGCCGGTCGCGGTCACGCGCGGGACGTACCAGTCCCCGATCTCCGGGAACACGATCGGCTTTCCGTCGGAGTAGCGGGCCTTGCCGTCGGTGTAGTGACGGTGCCAGCGAGCCACGCCCCCTTCGGTGGCTGAGTACTTCTCGCCGGGTCGCACGTCGAGGAACGAGTTGTAGCGGCTCTGCACCACCCAGCCGTTGGGCACGGGCAGGCCAATCTCGCCGTTGCGGTGGTAGAGCTGGTCGTGGCCGGTCTGGTCGACGTCGATGAACACGTTGTCCGTCGCCTTGTTGCTGTGGCCCGACTGGAAGAACACACCCGAGTGCGCGTTCTTCACGACGTTGTGGTGGAACCGCATCCCCGAGACACCGTCGTCCATGTAGAACGCGTCGTTGGAGCCGCCGATGGTGTCGAAGAGGTTGTACGCGACCTCGTTGCCCAGATAGGTGTAGTCACGCCCGGTGTAGACGACGCCCTGGTCGCCGGCGTTCTTCACCAGGTCGTAGAAGTAGTTGTGGTTGACGCGCATGTCGTTGCCCATGATCTGCACCGCCATGTGGGGCGCGTCGTGGACGTAGTTGTTCTCGAAGCTGTTGCCGACTCCGTACAGGTAGCCGGCGGGCGTGTACGTCGCCAAGCGCGAGAAGCGAGCGATCTCGTTGTTGCGGGCCACGTTGTTCCCGCGCTCGAGGGTGCTGCGGTCACCGCCGCCGAGCAGGACTCCGCCGCCGCCGAGGTCGTGGAGGTAGGAGTTCTGCACGATGTTGTTGTGGCCGCCGCGTACGGTCTCGTAGTCGGGCAGCGCGGTGATGGACTCGGTGGTCTCGCCGATGCGGATCGCGTCCATGCTGACGTTGGAGATGTCGACGCCGTCGATCAGCGTCTTCTCGGCGTCGAGCAGCTGGACCGCACTGACCAGCGAGTCCGACATCGACAGATCTTCGATCCGTACGCCGGTGGTGCCCTCGAGGCGGAAGATGTTGTCGTCGAAGGCCCGCAGGGTCGCGCTCTTGCCCTCCATCGTCCCGCCCGCCGGCTTGTAGTAGACGACGTCGTTGCCCGCGTGGCGGTCGATGTAGTACTCACCCTCGACGTCCATCTCGGAGAGGATGTTCATCGCCTTGACCTTGGTGTAGTCGTTGCGGGGCCAGTACATCGAGGGGTACTTGGCGTACATCGTGGTTCCGCTCCAAGAGACCAGCCGCACCATGTCGTTGGCGTAGTTGTTGCCGAGGTAGCCCGAGAGCCACGCCTCGGTCTCGTACGTCGTGTTGTCGACGTCGGTGAGCTCCTGCGGGTCGGCCTGCACCGGGATGTGGGAGTAGGCACCGAAGCCACGGGTGCCGTGGTCGATGATCTCCGGCACTCCCTCAGGCGCCCAGCCCTGGTAGCGGTTGCCCTCGAGCAGCCGGCCCCCGACCTCGTAGAGAGGAGGGGTCATCTTGCGCATCTCGTCCTGGGACCAGGTGTCGCGGTCGGCCGGGTTCGCGAGCTGCTGCTTCTTGTCCTCGAACTGCGCGCGCGGGGTCGTCCCGCTGATCCCCCAGTCGGGCTCCATCCCGAACCGGTCGCGCAACGTCCACTGGATGAGGTCGTTGGTCGCCGGGACCTTCCACTTGCCGCCGTCGCCGTAGAGGTGGCAGCTGGAATCCGCTCCGGTGCAGCCTTCCTGGTTGGGGAACTGCGCGAGCGTCTGCGTCCCGCCGTCGACGACGAGCTCGGGCGCGAAGGGCTGCGGCAGCCAGTTGAACCCGTTCTTGTAGAGCGTGCCGGGGTCGATGCCCTCGGCGCCCAGGTCATAGACCCACACGCCCTCGCGCAGCGCCGGCGAGTCGAGTCGGGTGTTCGAGGAGAACTGCGGCTTGGCGAGCTCCTCCTCGGACAGGTCCGCGAGCGGCCGCCAGCCCTGCGCGTCCAGGGCGTGCGCGCCCGTGAGGCGGGCCTTCTCCCCCGCCGCGGCGCGGTAGGTGACCCACGAGTGCTCGGGGCCGGTCAGGTCGATCGCGTCATCGAGGACGTACTCGCCGCCGTGGACGATCACCGTGCCTCGGTCCTCCGCGGAGGTACGTCCGGCCAGCGCGTCGCGGGCCGCTTCCACCGTCCTCAGCGGCTGGCTCTTCGTGCCCGGGTCGGCGTCGTCGCCGTCAGGGGCGACGTGGACCGTGAGGGTCGTCTCGGCCGCGGTGGCGGGCTGCGTACCGGTGACGAGGACCGTCGAACCGAGTGCTGCCAGGACCACGGCCGCCGCCGCGCGGGCGCGGCGTGTCGTGCGAGTCTGCATGTCCGTCTCCTTGAGATATGACGTATGACATGTGTCTAACATCACACACGAGGTGCGGGCAAGCGTTTTCCAAGGTTTCCCGGGGCGATCGGGAGTCAGCCCACCGGTCAGGAGGAGAGGCCGTACACCCGAGCGGCCGTGCCACCCCAGACGTCGGCGCGGCCGGCGTCGTCGAGTCCAGCGAGGACCGTGTCGGCCAGGGCGATCACCTCGTCGTGGGGCGAGCGCAGCAGGCAGACCGGCCAGTCGGAACCGATCATCGTGCGTGCGGCGCCGAAGACGTCGACGACGTGTGCGGCCCAAGGGAGGACCGCGTCGATGGGCTGGTCCGGGGCGAGCTCGGTGACGAGCCCGGACAGCTTGCACGCCACGGAGTCGTGGCGGGCCAGGTCGGCGACATGCCCGGCCCACTCGTCGAAGGCGACGGGGTCGATGAAGGGCTTGCCGACATGATCGAGCACCCAGCGCCCGCCGGGGACCCGCTCGACCGCGCCGACGGCGGCAGCCAGCTGGGGCTGGCGCACCAGCAGGTCGTAGACCAGGCCGGCATCAGCGACCGCGGCGAGGCCCCGCAGCACGTCGTCACGGAGCAGCCACTCGGGATCGGGCTCGGACTGCACCAGGTGCCGGATGCCAACCAGCAGGTCGCCCCCGGGGCAATCACGCAGCTCGGCGAGCCGGTCAGCGACGTTCGAGGCGGTGAGGTCGACCCAGCCGACGACCCCGAGGATCTCGGGCGTGGCCGCCGCCAGCGCGAGCAGCTCGGGGGTCTCCTCGGCGACCGCGACGGTCTGGACGACGACGGTCCCGGCGATCTCGTGGTCGTCCAGGTGGGGCCGGAGATCGTCGAACGAGAAGGAGCGCCGGATGGCCGGGAGGTCGCGCGTCCACTCCTGGTCGCGGACCTCGAGGTCCCACACGTGGTGGTGGGCGTCGATACGCCGGGGCTCAGTCAAGGTGGAAGACCTCGGTCATCGTGGACCACTGCTCGTCCTCGGTGGCGGTGGGCAGCCGCTCCTGACACGGAGCGGTGATCTCCCACCACCGCTGGGTCACGTCATGGGCGGCGATCGCGGCCATGTCCGCCTCGTAGTCGGTCCCGACGTACTCGAAGTAGCTGAAGAGCCAGCCGTCGCGCAGGAAGATGGAGTAGTTGCGGATGCCGCTGGCGGTCAGGCGCTCGAGCACCTCGGGCCACACAGCCGCGTGCAGCTCGACGTACTCCGCCTCCTTCTCGGGGCGCAGCCGGACCACGGAGCCGTGGCGGGTCATGGTGGGGGTCCTCTCAGCAGTGATGGGCGAACTGTCAGAGGTCGTCGACGAGGACGACGTGCAGGGTGCGCGGGCCGTGGACGCCCTCGACGCGGTCGAGCTCGATGTCGCTGGTCGCCGAGGGGCCGCTGATCCAGGTCTGCGGCCTCGCCGGGTCGAGCCGGGCGACGGCCTGCGGGACACCGGCCACGACCCGGGCGGCTCCGAGCACGCACACGTGCAGGTCCGGGACGAGGGTGAGCGCACGACGTCCCTGGCCGGGGCCGTGGTCGAGCACGACCGTGCCGGTGGCCGCGATGCCGAGCGCAGCCGCTGAAACGACCGCGTCGATCGCGTCGAGCTCGGCGGCCGACTGCCCGGTGTCGTCGACGGATCCGGGGACCGGCCACGGCAGGCCCGGGGGTACGACGACGCTCCGGCCGGCTACCGCCCGCGCCAGCTCCTCGGCGACCTCTGCTGTGCTGCACCGGGTGACCGTGGCTCGGTAGTCCTCGACCCTCTCCACGAACCGGGCGAGCACCGCGGACCGGTCGAGGTCGTCGCCGACACCGCGGTAGCCGCGCGGCACCTCAGCGGTCGGATGGGGCGCGTCGCCGAGCGCCTGCCGGACTCGGCCCAGGATCTGCTCACGGGTGCTCATCGGCACCTCCTTCGGTGCGGCGCCACCAGGCGCGGAAGGACTCGGCGGGCGGGTCGGGCAGGTCGCGGGCCTGCGTCCACGGGCGCGCCCCGGCGCGACGCGCAAGCCGGACGCCGGTGCCGACGAGGCGCTCGGCGAAGCCGAGCCAGCGCCCGGACGCGAGCGTCGCCCCGGCGGCCTTCATCGCCACCGCCTCGGGCTTGGGTACGCCGCCGCGGTGGGCGTCGACCACCTGCGAGCGCAGCTCGACGAGCACCGAGGGGATGTCGATACGTACGGGGCAGGCCTCGAAGCAGGCGCCGCACAGCGTCGAGGCGTAGGGCAGGGAGTCGGTCTGGTCGTCGTGCCCGATGCCCTTCAGCAGCGGGTTGAGGATGGCGCCGATCGGGCCGGGATAGACCGAGCCGTACGCATGGCCACCGGTGCGCTCGTAGACCGGGCAGACGTTGAGGCAGGCCGAGCAGCGGATGCAGCGCAGCGCCTGCCGGCCGACCTCGTCGGCCAGGGCGCGGGTGCGGCCGTTGTCGAGCAGCACGACGTGCACCTCCTGCGGGCCGTCGTCGGGGGTGACACCGGACCACACCGAGGTGTAGGGGTTCATCCGCTCCCCCGTCGCCGAGCGCGGCAGGAGCTGGAGGAAGACGTCGAGGTCGTCCCAGGTCGGCACGATCTTCTCGATGCCGACCACCGAGACCAGCACCTCGGGCAGGGTCAGGCACATTCGGCCGTTGCCCTCGGACTCCACCACGACTAGGGACCCGGTCTCGGCCACCGCGAAGTTGGCACCTGAGACACCGACCTTCGCGCGCAGGAACTTCTCGCGCAGGTGCAGGCGGGCGGCCTCCGCGAGCCGGGCGGGCTCGTCGGTGAGGTCGTCAGGCGCGGGACGGCCGACCTCACCCATCGCGGAGGCGAAGATCTCGCGGATCTCGGCGCGGTTGCGATGGATGGCGGGGACCAGGATGTGGGAGGGCAGATCGTCGCCCAGCTGCACGATGAGCTCGGCGAGGTCGGTCTCCCAGGCGTCGATGCCACGGGCGGCCAGCGCCTCGTTGAGACTGATCTCCTGGGTCGCCATCGACTTCACCTTCACCACCTCGGTGGCGTCGTGTGCGGCGGCGATGTCGCCGACGATGCGGCACGCCTCGGCGGCGTCGCTCGCCCAGTGGACGGTCGCGCCGGCCTTCGTGAGCGACTCCTCGAGACGTACCAAATGCTCGTCGAGGTGCAGCAGCACGTTCTCCTTGATCGCCGCACCCGCCAGGCGCAGCTCCTCCCATTCCTCGACCTCGCCGACGACGGCGGCACGCTTGGCGCGGATGGTGCCGGTGGCGTGCGCGAGGTTGCGGCGCAGCTGGGAGTCGCCGACCGCCTCGCGCGCGGCCTTCGGGAACACGGGCATCCCGACGAACGTGCCGGTCACGAGGCGACCACCGGGGCAGCAACCGAGGCAGGCTCGGTCTGGGCGAGCACGTCGGCCAGGTGCATGACGCGTATGCCGGCGCGCTGCCGGGAGAGCAGGCCACCGACATGGGTCAGGCAGGACCGGTCACCGGCCACCAGCACCTCGGCCCCGGTCTCGCGTACGTGCCGGGCCTTGTCAGAGCCCATGGCGATCGACGTGTCGGAGTTCTTCATGGCGAAGGTGCCGCCGAACCCGCAGCACTCGGCCGCGCCAGGCAGGTCTACCAAGTCGATCCCCCGGACGTGCTGGAGCAGCCGCATCGGCCGGTCGCCGACCCCGAGCATCCGCAGCGAGTGGCAGGTCGGGTGGTAGGTCACCCGGTGCGGGAAGTAGGCACCGACGTCCTCGACGCCGAGCACGTCCACGAGGAACTCGCTGAGCTCGTAGACGCGCCGGGACGTCTCGCGGGCCGCCGCCCGCAGGCCCTCGTCGCCGCTGCGGCGCGCGACAAGGTCGTGCTGATGCCGGGCGGAGCCGGCGCACGAGCCCGACGGCGTCACGACGGCGTCGTACCCCTCGAAGGCGCGGACGAAGGTACGCAGCACCGGCACCGCTTCGTCGAGGTAACCGGTGTTGACCATCGGCTGGCCGCAGCAGGTCTGTGCCTGGGGAAAGTCCACCTCGACGCCGAGTCGGCGGAGGAGCCGGACCACGTTGCGCCCGGTGTCGGGGAACAGGGCATCGTTGATGCAGGTGACCATCAGGGCTACGCGCACGACGGCACCAGCCCCTGGTCGGCCAGGTCCGTCCACAGCGCCTCGGGGACCGTGGCTGCCAGACGCTCGAGGTTCTGCCTGATCTGCTCGGGCCGCCCCGCGCCCGCCACGACCGACACGACCCGCGGGTCCTGCAACGGATAGTGCAGCGCGGCAGTGGCGATCTCGACGCCGTGCGCCTCGCACACCTCGCCGATCCGCAGCGCGCGTTCGAGGATGTCCTCGGGCACCTCGCCGTAGTTGTACATCGCGCCCCTGCGCGGGGTGGTGGCGAGCAGGCCGCTGGAGAACACGGCCGCCGCGACGATCCTGGTGCCGTGCCGGTCGCACGCCTCGAGCAGGCTGTCGGCGACGGACTGATCGAGGAGCGTGTAGCGGTTGGCGACCATGACGACGTCGGCGAGGCCGGTCTCGACCGTCGCGGTCAGCGCCTTGACCGACAGGGAGCCGGTCCCGATCGCGTCGACCAGCCCCTCCTCGCGAAGCTTCGCCAGGCCGGTGAGCGCGGTCTCGACTGCCGCCGGGTCACCGGACAGCTCGGGGTCGTGCACGTAGAGGATGTCGACCCGGTCGAGGCCGAGCCGGGTCAGCGACTCCTCCAGGCTGCGGCGGACGCCGTCGGCGGAGTAGTCCAGGACCCGGTGCGAACTCGCCGGGACCGCGAAGCCCATGTCGTCCTGGGACTCCCCGTCCCAGGTGGGGTTGGGCCGCACGAGCCTGCCCACCTTGGTCGAGATGACGAACTCCGACCGCGGACGCGACGCCAGGAACCGCCCGATCCTCTCCTCCGACAGTCCCAGCCCGTAATGGGGCGCGGTGTCGAAGTGACGTACGCCTGCCTGCCAGGCCGCGTCGAGCGTGGCGTAGCAGTCCTCGTCGGTGCGCGGCCGGAACAGGTTGCCCATCGGTGCACAGCCGAGTCCGAACAGCGGGATCTCCATCCGCCCTCCTCAACCTCTGACTCCACGGTCGTCCGACCGCGACATCGAGGCTAGACATCTGATGTTTAGACTGTCAATATGCATTCGGTGCCTCATTTGGCGCTTCCAGACCACCATAGATCCGATTAATCAACGTTGGAGGCCACACCATGAAGTTCGCCCGTCTGGGACCCGCAGGTGAGGAGCTGCCCGTCGTCGTGCTCGACGACGAGGTGCGCAGCCTGGCCGGCCTCACCAACGACATCGACGGAGCCTTCTGGGCCGCCGACGGACCGGCGCGAGCCGCCGCCGCTCTCGCCGCGGGCGATCTCCCGCTCGTCGAAGACGCCGACGCGCTCCGCATCGGTGCCCCGATCACCCAGCCCGGCGCCATCGTCTGCATCGGCATGAACTACGCCGCGCACGCCGCCGAGTCCGGCTCGGAGCCGCCCTCGGTGCCGGTCATCTTCTTCAAGGCCCCCAACACCATCGCCGGGCCGAACGACACCGTCACGATCCCGCGCAACAGCACCAAGACCGACTTGGAGGTGGAGCTCGGCGTGGTGATCGGGAAGCGCGCGTCCTACCTCGACTCCCCCGACCAGAGCCTGGAGCACGTCGCGGGCTTCGTGGTCGCCAACGACCTCTCCGAGCGCGAGTTCCAGCTCGAGATCTCCGGGGGCCAGTGGAGCAAGGGCAAGATCGCCCCCGGCTTCAGCCCGATCGGCCCGTGGGTCGTGACACCCGACGAGGTGGAACACCAGAAGCTCGGCATGCGGTCCTTCGTCAACGGCGAACCGCGACAGGACTCCGTGACCGCCGACCAGATCTTCGACGTCGCGACGGTGATCCACCACCTCAGCCAGTTCATGGTTCTCGACCCCGGCGACCTGATCATGACCGGCACCCCGGAGGGCGTCGCGCTCTCTGGCCGGTTCCCCTACATCCAGCCCGGCGACGTCGTCGAGATCGAGATCGACGGACTCGGCCGCCAGCGCCAGGAGTACGTCGCCTTCGGGACGCAGTCATGAGCGCGCAGGGAACGCCCGAGCTCGACGGGCTCGTCGCCCTCGTCACCGGCGGCGCCTCCGGCATCGGCGCCGCCGTCGTCGAGGTCCTGCTGGAGCGGGGCGCCCAGGTCGCGGCCCTCGACCTCGACCCCGAGGGCATCAATCCCAAGGCCCTCGGCATCCGCGCCGACGTCACCGACGACGCGAGCATCCGGGCCGCGGTGGAACAGGCGGTCGCCGACTTCGGCCGGCTCGACATCGTGGTCAACAACGCCGGCATCGGCGCCCAGGGCACCGTCGAGGACAACCCCGACGAGCAGTGGCACGCGGTCTTCGACGTCAACGTCCTCGGCGCCGTACGCGTCTCGCGCGCCGCGCTTCCGCACCTGCGCCGCTCCCCGGCCGCGGCGATCGTGAACGTGGCCTCGGTGGCCGCGACCACGGGCATCCAGCAGCGGGCCGTCTACTCCGCGAGCAAGGGTGCGGTCCAGTCCCTGACGCAGGCCATGGCCGCCGACCACCTCCGGGAGGGCGTCCGGGTGAACTGCGTGAACCCCGGCACCGCCGCCACCCCCTGGGTGCAGCGCCTGCTCGACTCGGCCGACGACCCCGAGGCCGAGCGTGCCGCGCTGGACGCGCGGCAGCCGCACGGCCGGCTGGTCAGCGCGGACGAGGTCGCCCTCGCGGTCGCGTATCTGGCCAGCCCCTCCTCGGGTTCGACCGCCGGCGTGGCCTTGGCGGTCGACGGCGGCATGGCAACGTTACGGTTGCGACCGACCGAGTGAGAGGACCAGGATCCCGATGGCACTGACCGACGAGGCGATCGAGAAGATCAAGGAGATGATCCTCGACGGCAGGCTGAAGCCCGGCGACCGTCTCCCGCGCGAGGCCGACCTGTCCGTGCAGCTCGGCATCTCCCGCAGCTCCCTGCGAGAGGCGGTGCGCGCGCTCTCGATGATGCGGATCCTCGACGTACGCCAGGGCGACGGAACCTACGTCACCAGCCTGACGCCGGAGATCCTGCTGGAGACGATGGGCTTCGTCATCGACTTCCACCAGGACTCCAGCGTCCTGGACCTCTTCGAGGTACGACGGGCGCTGGAGCCGCTGGCCGCCGAGAAGGCGGCCCTGCTGATGCTCCCGGACGAGTCCGCCGACCTGCTCGCGCTGGTCGACTCCGTCAGTCCGGAGACGTCGTTGGAGGAGGTCGTGGCCAACGACCTGGAGTTCCACCACCGCATCGCCCGGGCCTCCGGCAACACCGTGCTGTGCTCGTTCATCGACGGCGTCGCCAACCGCACCCAGCGGGCACGGATCTGGCGTGGCGTGACCCAGCAGGACTCGTTCGACCAGACGCAGCGCGAGCACCGCGGCATCGCCCTGGCCATCGCGGACCGACAGCCGAGCATCGCCGCCGCGCTGTCGCTCGCCCACGTCGCGGGCATCGAGAACTGGATCCGCCGCAGCCTCGCCGAGGACCGGGAGGAGGAGTGAGCGCGCCGAACCAGGACCGGCTGCACGTCAGCTTCCGACCCAGCGACCGCGCCCGCCAGGCGCTCGAGACGCTGCCCGGGCCGGTGACCTGCGCCGCTGCGCCGTCCGGGCAGGACCGCTCGGAGCTGCTGTCGGACGTACGCGGGGCCGCCGCGCTCGTGTGCCTGCTGACCGACCGGGTCGATGCCGAACTGCTCGACGCGGCCGGTCCGTCGCTGCGCGTCGTCGCCAACATGGCGGTCGGTTACGACAACGTCGATGTCGCCGCCTGCGCCGCTCGCGGCATCACCGTGACCAACACACCGGGAGTGCTCGACGAGGCGACCGCCGACCTCGCCTTCGCCCTGCTGCTCGCCACGTCGCGTCGCGTGGTGGAGGCCGATGCGTTCGTACGCAGCGGCGAGCCCTGGTCCTGGCGGCCGGACCTCTTCGTGGGCCTCGACGTCAGCAGCGGCGCCACCTTGGGCATCGTCGGCCTGGGCCGGATCGGGCTGGCGATGGCGCGGCGTGCCCGCGCCTTCGACATGCGCATCGTCGCGACCCCGTCCCGCTCCGCCGGCGATGAGGCGGCGCGTCTGGGCATCGAGACCCTGCCGCTGGCTGACCTTCTGGTCACCTCGGACGTGGTGTCGCTGCACTGCCCGCTGACCCCCGACACCAGGCATCTCGTCGGCGCCGAGGAGCTCCGGCTCATGGGGCCGGGATCGGTCCTCGTCAACACTGCTCGCGGCCCGATCGTCGACGAGGCCGCCCTGGCGGCCGCGCTCGCCGACGGCACGATCGGCGCAGCGGGGCTCGACGTCTTCGAGAACGAGCCGGCTGTCCACCCCGAGCTGCTGGCGCTCCCCAACGTCGTCCTGCTGCCGCACATCGGCAGCGCCGGCCGCGCCACCCGCGACCGGATGGCGATGCTCGCGATCGACAACGCCCGCGCCGTGCTCGCCGGCGAGCCCGCGCCGACCCCGGTCCACCCGTAAGCAGACCAAGGCCGGCCGCGGGCTCACCCGCGGCCGGCCATGGTTGGGTCCTAGCGCGGAACCACGGTGTAGGTGCTGCCCCGCCTGGTGCCGAACTCGACGACGTTCTCCTCCGGCCGGGAGACCTCCGTCCCGGTCACCTTGACCGGCTGCTGCGTACGCAGGCGGAGCCGGTTGCCGAGCAGCGACCGGATCCGCGCCACCTCGACCTTGCCGTCAGCCCACTGCAGATCGACCTCGAAGCCGCCGCGGGCGCGCAGGCCGCGGACCTTCCCCTGTGGCCATGCCGCCGGCAGCGCCGGGAGGAGGAAGACCTCGCCGGAGTGGCTCTGAATGATCATCTCCGTGATCCCGGAGACGCCGCCGAAGTTGCCGTCGATCTGGAAGGGCGGGTGCAGGTCGAAGAGGTTGGGGGCTGTCCGGGAGGGATGCAGCATGTGCTGGACGTGAAGGTAGGCGTTCTCGGCCTCGAGCAGCCGCGCGCGGATGTTCATCTTCCACGCCAGCGACCAGCCCGTGGTGATCGCCGGACCGCGCAGCTCGAGCGCCTTGCGGACACCGTCGGCCAGCTCAGGCGTACGCAACGGGGTGATCTGGTCCGAGGGGAAGATGCCCCACAGGTGGGAGACGTGGCGGCTCCGCTCCAGCGCCGCCTCCTCCCAGTCGATCAGCCACTCCTGCAGCTGGCCCAGGTAGCCGATCTGGTTGGGCGGCAGCTGATCCCGCATCGCCACCGCCTTCTCTACGAGCGGGTCGTACTTGCCGAGCGCCTCAGCGGCCTTCTCGAACGCGGTGAACAGGTCGCGCAGGATCTGGCAGTCCATCGTCGGGCCGGCGCAGATGCTGACCCCCTCGTCGTCCTGCTCGTGGTGCTTGATCTCCGGCGAGTGCGACGGGCAGGTGACCATGTAGCCGGACTGCTCGTCGCGCACCATCGTCTCGAGGAAGAACTCGACGGCTCCGCGCAGGGTCGGGAAGTGCTCGGCGAGGTTCTCCTTGTCGCCGGTGTACTCGTAGCGCTCCCAGAACAGCAGCGACAGCCAGGCGCCTCCCATCGGCCAGACTCCGTAGTAGGCGAAGTCGACCGGTGCGGTCCCCCTCCAGCCGTCGGTGTTGTGGTGGGCGACCCAGCCCTTGTCCGAACCCCACATCTTCTTGGCGGTGTTCCGCCCTACCTCCGCGAGCTCCTCGGTCATCGCGAACATCGGGTCCCAGCACTCCGCGAGGTTGGCCGGGCCAGCTGGCCAGTAGTTCATCTGCGCGTTGATGTTGAGGGTGTACTTCGACTGCCACTCGGGCTGCATCTTGTAGTTCCACAGGCCCTGCAGGTTGGCCGGCTGCCCGGGCGTCCGGGAGGACGAGATCAGCAGGTAGCGCCCGAACTGGAACCACAGCGCCGCCAGCTGCGGGTCGCCGCCGGAACGGAACGCCGCCACCCGCTCATCGGTCGGCTTCTCGATCGCGGCGGAGGTGCCCAGGTCGATGTCGACCCGGCCGAAGAGCGACTGGTAGTCGCGCACGTGCGCCGACCGCAACTGCCCGTACCCGCGCCCGGTCGCTGCCTCCAGCGGCTTCGTCGCTCGGCCGATGTGGTCGGCGTTCACGTCGGCATAGTTGCGGTAGCTGGTCGCCATCGAGAGCAGCAGCGTCACCGAGGTGGCGTTGCGTACCCGAAGGTGGGCTCCCTGGCACTGGACCGTTCCGCCCTCGGTCTCGGCACGGACGAGGCTGACGAAGCGGACAGCACCCTCCATCCCCTCCGTGGGCCCGCTGATGCCCTCCAGGGCGAGCGTCCGCGCGTCGTGGGGACGTACGTCGCTCTGCTGCGGTGACTCGAAGGTGGCGTTGAACGAGACCTTCTCGGCCTGGTCCGCGGTGAGGTGGACGACCATCACCTGGTCCGCGTGGCTGACGAACGCCTCGCGGCGGTAGCGCACGCCGCCGACCTCGAACTCCGAGATCGCGGTCGCCGAGCGCAGGTCGAGCGATCGCCGGTACGTCACGGGCTCGCCGTCGAGGCCGAGGAACTCGAGCAGCAGGTCACCGACCGGCTGGTAGAAGGCCTGCTCGCTGGGGCGCCCGAGGAACTCCTCATCGGCCAACCGCTGGGCGCCCACCCAGTTCTCCTCGAAGATCATCCGGCGGATCTCGGGCAGCACCTCCGCCCCACGAGGCGGGTCGTAGCTGTGCGGGTGGCCGGCCCAGACCGAGTCCTCGTTCAGCATCAGCTTCTCGCTGGCCACACCGCCGAAGACCATCGCGCCCATCCGGCCGTTGCCGATCGCCAGCGCCTGGAGCCACTCCGCGGCGGGCTGGCGGTACCAGAGCTCCAGCGGGTTGGTCTCCGGCTCATCGGTGGCGGCCGCGGCCGCCTCGGTGACGACCGGCTGCACCAGGGCGCCGCCTGCCAGCGCCGAGGCCGCCTGCAGCACCCGTCGTCTCGTGAAGTCCACCATCAGCTTCCTCCTGACTCACGCCCCAGGTGGGGCAAAGATCGGTTGTTTCAATGTAATAGACATCACACGTCATGTCGATGCCTGCTGAAACATCCGCCTGTTATGGCCGATATCGGCCGCAGTGCGATGATCAGGACGAACGAAAGATCTGACCTCTAAACGATCAGAGTGCTTCCCGAGCTGCCGCCGCGGCGGCCAGCCGCTGCTGGTCGAGCCCGTAGAAGCGGCGCGCGCTGCCGGCGTAGATCTCGTCGCGCTCGCCGCTCGACAGGCCGGCCAACGCGTCCCGGAGCCCGGCGAAGACCCGCTCGTAGCCACCCGCGGCGGTGGAGATCGGCCAGTCTCCGCCGTACATCAGCCGACTCGGGCCGAACACCTCGACCGCCCGGTCGACGAAGGGCTGGATGTCGGCCACGGTCCAGCCGTCCGGCGCCGCTCCCGGATAGAGACCCGAGACCTTGCCGAACACCTTCGGGTTCTCGGCCGCCCGCTCAATGAGGCTCCACCACGGCTCCCGCTCGGCCTCGCCGATCGGTGGTTTGGAGAGGTGGTCGATCACGATCCGCAGGTCCGGGTGGCGTTCGGAGAGCGTCGCGACGTGCTCGAGGTGGCGTGGCAGCACCGAGACGTGGTCGTAGGTGAGCCCGAGCCGTTCCAGCAGCCGCAGCCCTTCGGCGACGTCCGGACGGAGGATCCAGTCGGGATCGGGGATGTTGTGGATGAGGTTGCGTACGCCGACCACCCGGTCGTCTCCGCGCAGCGACTCCAGCCGCTCGGCGGCCAGGTCCGGCTGGTCCAGCGGCACGTAGACGACGATCCCCACCACCTCGGGATGTCGGTCGGCGACCTCGATCATCAGGTCGGTGTCCCCGTCGTGGTCGTCGGACTGGATCAGCACGGTCGCGTCCACTCCCTGCGCCCGCAGCTGCGGCTGGACCTCGTCGAAGGTGAACGTGCGGTTGTACTCGGGCACGTCGGGACCGAGCCACGGGTAGGGCGAGCGGGTGAGGTCCCAGACGTGCTGGTGGCTGTCGATGATCATCTGCGGCCTCACCGGGTCGCCCAGTAGCTGCCGTCCGGATAGGCGTACGTCGCCACCGACGCGGGGTGCATCTCCGCGCTGTAGCCCGGCCTGGACGGCAGCCGGTAGGCGCCGTTCTCGACGATGCACGGGTCGGTGAAGTGCTCGTGGAGATGGTCCACGAACTCGGTGACCCGGTCCTCGAGCGTGCCGGAGACGGCGACGTAGTCGAAGACGGAGAGGTGCTGGACGAGCTCGCACAGGCCCACGCCGCCGGCATGAGGACAGACCGGGACGTCGAACTTCCGTGCCATCAGATAGACGGAGAGGATCTCGTTGATGCTGGCCAGCCGCGCGGAGTCGAGCTGGCAGAAGTCGATGGCCTCGGCCTGGAACATCTGCTTGAAGAGCACCCGGTTCATGCCGTGCTCACCGGTGGCCACCCCGATCGGGGCCACCGCCTTGCGTACGGCGGCGTGGCCGAGGATGTCGTCGGGACTGGTCGGCTCCTCGATCCACCACGGCTCGAAGCGCGCCAGCGCGTTGACCCACTCGATGGCCTGCGGCACGTCCCAGACCTGGTTGGCGTCGATCATCAGCTTCGCGTCCCAGCCGATCACCTCCCGCGCGATCTCGCAGCGCCGGATGTCGTCCTCCAGGTTCGCGCCGACCTTCAGCTTGATGTGCGTGTAGCCGGAGTCGACGGCTTCGGCGGCCAGCCTGCGCAGCTTGTCGTCCGAGTAGCCCAGCCAGCCGGCAGACGTGGTGTAGCAGGGATAGCCGGTCGACTCGAGGTGACGGATCCGCTCCTCACGGTGAGGGACGCTGGCGCGGAGGATGTCCAGGGCCTCCTCCCTGGTGAGGGCGTCGCTGAGGTAGCTCAGGTCTGCGACGTCGACGAGCTCCTCGGGGGTCATGTCGGCCAGCAGCCGCCACAGCGGTTTGCCGGCCTTGCGGGCAGCCAGATCCCAGACCGCGTTCATGACCGCGGCGAGGGCCAAGTGCTCGACCCCCTTGTCCGGACCCAGCCAGCGCAGCTGCGAGTCCGAGGCGAGATCCCGGTAGACCCCGCCCAGGTCACCCACCACGTCGCCGACCTCTCGCCCGACCAACGGCTCCCCGCGGCGCTGCGCCGCGAGGGTGCAGATGTCGTTGCCGCGCCCGATGGTGAAGGTGAAGCCGAAGCCGGACAGCTCCGGGTCGTCGGTGCTCACCACGACGTACGTGGCCGAGTAGTCACCGTCCTTGTTCATGGCGTCGGACCCGTCCATCGACACGGAGGTCGGGAAGCGGACATCGGTGACATCGACGGCGGTGATACGGGTCACGAGGGATCCTCCTGTGGGGATGGGTGGCGCTTGTTCACGAGGTAGAGGTGGGTCAGCACCAGCACCGTCTCGCCACGCTGGTTGGTGACGGTGACGAGCTCGTGGACATAGCCGAGCTCGTCCGGCTTCTTCCGGTGCTGCGACGTCTCGGTGATCTCGGCGGTGACGGTGATGGTGTCGCCGATGAACACCGGACCGATGAACCGGATCCGGTCGTAGCCGTAGGACATGGACTGTGGGTTGATGTCGGTGGCCGTCATCCCGACCGCCACCGCGAGGATCAGCGTCCCGTGGGCGATCCGCTGTCCCGCCGGCTGAGTGGCCATCCACTCCGCATCCATGTGATGCGGGAAGAAGTCGCCCGTCTGACCGGCGTGCAGGACGATGTCGGCCTCGGTGATCGTGCGGCCCAGGGTGGTCCGGGACTCCCCGACCGCGTAGTCCTCGAACCAGCGCTCCTCGACTCTCATCGGGACGCTCCTTCCTCGACGGCGTAGGCGTCGGCTTCCATGACGAGCAGGCGCTCGGCGAGCTCGCCGGCCCGGCGGACCAGCTCGGCGTCGGTCATCCGGCCGGCCAGCGCCTCCGTCACCCACGGGGAGACGATGTCCTGAAACTCCAGGTAGCCGGCGGTACGCGGCCGCACCCAAGCGCCCTCGAGGGTCGCCCGGGTGCCACGGAAGAAGTCCCAGGACTCTTCGTTGAGCCGGTCGTCGTCCCACGACGACGCATAGCCGGGCTGGCCACCGGCGTCGTAGTAGATCCCCGACTGGATCTCCGGCGAGGCGACCCACAGTGCGTAGGCGCGGGCAGCGTCCAGATCTTCCGACAGGGCCGAGACCGCTACGCCGGCGCCCCCGAGCTGCGAGCCGGCCACCCGTCGGGGACCGGAGGGCATGTCGACGTACTTGAGGCGATGTGGCCGGAACCCGGCCCGGGAGTAGTTGCTGTAGCCGTACATCAGCGGGGCGTAGGCCCACGGCTCCGTGCCGTCGGCGGCCAGCGCCTCGGCGACCTCGATCGGGTTCGCGTCCAAGCACCACGACGGCACCTGCTCGCAGAGCCGATGCATGAGCTCGAGAACGCTCAGCGCATCCTCCTCGGGCAGGAAGCTCGCGGGCTCGGCGTTGACGGGCGTCCCTCGGTTGGCCGCCAGGGTGCACAGGGTCGAGTAGGCGTCGATGGGCTTGCAGGGCCAGAGCACCCTGCCCTCGGCGGCCAGGTCGAGCACTTCCTCCCACGCTCGGGGCGGAGCCGGCAGCCGGTCCGGGCGGTACGCAGCCACCTGGGCCGCGGCGTCCGTGGCCAGGCCGTACTGGCGCCCGCCATGGCGGTACGACGCGTGGCTGCTGCCCACGGCATCGGCGGCCAAGGCGGCCAGCTCGTCGTCGTGTCCGGCGCCGTCCAGGGGCGCCAGTACGCCTTCCGCGACGGCCAGTGGCACGTGCGGGTGGTCGATGACCAGGAGGTCGAAGCGCTCGGCCAGCTCGGCCAGCGGGGCGTCGGCGAACGCCTGCAGAGAGCGGTACTCCCAGCGCACCTCGACCCCGGTCCGGCGCGCGTACTCCCGGGACGCCGCCACCTGGCAGTCGTAGCCACGCGGGTGCTCCCAGGTCATGCCGTGCAGGACGGTCATCGGCCCTCCTCGAGGTCGTGCTCGCCCAGGCGTGGAGCCGGACGCGAGTTGGTCAGCCGCTCCCCGTCGATGCGGATCGGGCTGCGGGTGGTCGTCAGGGAGAGGCCGTCACGACGGATCTGCTGGGTCATCGCGATGGCCTCGAAGCCCTTGTGCTCGACCAGCTCGGAGAGGGTGAGCACGGGGGCACACCACACGTCCTCGGCGTCCAGGACGGCCAGCCAGGCGTCCCGGGTGTCAGTCCGGAGACGGTCGCCGATCGCCTCCTCGATCTCCGACTGTCGGTCCC
Source organism: Nocardioides sp. NPDC023903 (assembly GCF_040639295.1). Classification (NCBI taxonomy): domain Bacteria; kingdom Bacillati; phylum Actinomycetota; class Actinomycetes; order Propionibacteriales; family Nocardioidaceae; genus Nocardioides; species Nocardioides sp. NPDC023903. The sequence continues at coordinate 67,271 of NZ_JBEZZS010000013.1, forward strand.
ACCAGGTCTGCGGATCGGTCATCGCCTCCAGCTCGGGAAGCCCCAGCAGCCGACCGATGGTGGGCACGGGGTTCATCGCGATGGCGAGGTAGCCGTCGCTCGTCGGGTAGATGCCGTAGGGAGCGGAGAGGAAGGCGTGGGCAGACCGAGGCCCCTTGCGACGGACCTCGACCGACGGGTCGTTGAGCCGCGTGGTCAGCAGCTCGAACTCCAGGTCCAGCAGGGACTCCATCAGGCTCGTCTCCGTCAGCCCGCCCTTCCCGGTCCGGAACCGTCGGACCAGCAGGGCGGTGATGCCCTGGGCCAGGTGACAGCTGGCGAGGTGGTCGGCCACCGCCAGCCCGACGGGGACCGGCGGGTCATCGGCCGACCCGTTGAGCCAGGGCAGCCCGGCGATCGCCTGGGCGAGCAGGTCCTGTCCCGGGCGGTCCTGGAACGGGCCGACGCCGCCGTACCCGGTCACGCTGCCGTAGACGATGGCGGGGTTGAGCGCCCGGACGGAGTCGTAGTCGAGACCGATCCTCTCCATCACGCCGGGGCGGAAGTTCTGGACGATCACATCGGCCTCCGCGACCAGACCGCGTACGCGCTCGAGGTCGGCGGGATCCTTCAGATCGGCTGCCACGCTCTCCTTGTTCCGGTTCATGGCGTGGAAGGAGAGGCTGTCGCCGTTCACCGTCCGCCCGGCGAAGGCCAGGCTCCGGCCCGCGTCTCCCCTGCCGGGTCGCTCGATCTTGATGACCCGGGCGCCCAGGTCGGCGAGCCTCAACGCCGCCACCGGACCGGCCAGGAACTGGCTGAAGTCCAGGACGGTGACGCCCTCCAGGGGCAGGTCGGAGGCGCGGAGGCGGGTGCCACTCATCGGCGTTCCTTTCAGATGGTCACTGGTCATAAGCCGGCGGCTCTCCCCCGCGGGCCGCGTCCGTGTATGCCGCCTCGACGACCGCCATGGTGCGGAAGACGTCCTCGACGCCGGTGGGCAGGGACGGGATCGACCCCTCGAGAAAGCGCTGGACCACGGCCATGGAGCCGATGAAGGCGTCGGGGAACCAGGATCCCTCGAACGGCACCGGTCGCCAGCCGTCGTCGAGCCGATCGTCGGTGACCAGCTCGAGCGAGTCCTCACCGCCGCTCGGGTAGTCCAGCAGCAGGCCGAGCTGTGCACGGATCGCTCCGCGCGTGCCCTCCCACTTGACGAAGGCCTCTTCGTGCCGGGGCCCGTAGTGGTGGTCGTGGTTGGTGGAGACGACGACCCTGATCGGTCGGTCCCCGTAGCTCAGCGCGATGTCGGATCGGGAGTTGGCGTGAGACTTCTCGGGGTGGCGCACGGTGACGGCGTGGACGCCGGTCGGGTCCCCCAGGAAGGAACGCACCAGATCGAGGTAGTGGACGCTGTGCATGTTGATCTCGAGCCGGTCCAGGTCGAGCACGTAGGGGAACATCTCCCACGGGGTCCGCACCGAGACCCGGATCTCCAGGTCGTAGAGCTCCCCGATCGTGCCGGCGGCGATGAGCTCGCGGGCCGCGACGACGTACGGCGCGAAGCGGAGCTGGGTGTTGACCGCCGCCACGAGTCCCTTGCGGCGGCACACCTCGCGGGTGCGGACTCCCTCGGCCAGGTGGTTTCCCAAGGGCTTCTGCAGCAGGACCGCCGCTCCGTCGGGAAGCTGCTCGAGAACCTCGACGTGCGCCTCGGGCGGAAGCGCGACGTCGTAGACCGCGTCGGCCGGAGCCGACCGGACAGCGTCCGCGACGTCTTCGCACACGGCGCGGATCCCATACCGCTCGGCGAGGTCGCGCGCCCGCTCGGGGACGAGGTCGGTGATGCTGGCGACCTCGAACCCCGCTTTTGCGTACGCCGGCAGGTGAGCGTCACGGACGATCCCGCCGGCGCCCAGGAGCACGATCGGACGCGGGGTCTTCGGCATCTCGGCCGAGTAGCCAGGGTGCGGGTCGAACTCCGGTGGCGGATGCGGGGCCATCAGCCCTTCACCGCCCCCATCGTCTCGCCCCGCATCAGGAACTTCTGCGCGCCGAGGAAGACGATCAGCAGCGGCAGCATGGAGATGAAGGTCGCCAGCGCCAGCTGCGGCATGTAGAGCTTCACGTCCAGCCCGGCGGCGACGGTCGGGTTGAACAGCGGACTGGCGCCGATCAGCTGCTGCAACCCGACGGGGAGGGTCTGGTTGTTCTGGTTGGAGGAGAGCAGCGCCAGGGGCAGGAAGAAGTTGATCCAGTTGGCGACGAAGGCGAAGAAGCCGACCAGCACCGCGGCCTGGCGGGAGATCGGGAGCGCGACTCGCCAGAAGATCGCCACCTCGCTGAGACCGTCGATCCGGGCTGCCTCGACGAGCTCCTGGGGCATGGTCGTCATGAAGTGGATGTAGGCCAGGTAGACCCCGAACGGGAAGAAGCCCATGATCAGCCCCACCGGCCAGAGCAGGCCGACCGCGCCGATGGCGTTCACCTCGAGGAAGATCGGGATGACCAGCACGGTGTTCGGCATCACCATCGTGACCAGGGTGATCAGGAGGACGGCCCGGCGGGCGCGGAACCGGAGCCGGGCCAGCGCGTACCCGGCCGGCAGAGCGGCGAAGACCGCCAGCAGCGCGCCCCCGCCGGCGACGGCGAGCGTGTTCATCAGCCAGCGGGTGTACAGGCCCCCGCCGTCGGGTCCGAACCCGTTGACCTGCGACCAGCTGTACTGCGCGTTGTCCCACGACATGTCGCCGAAGCCGAACGGCCCGCCGGCCCCGGATGCGACACCCTCGTTGGACCGGAACGCCATCGCGATGAAGCCGGTGATCGGCAGGACGAACAGGCAGGCGACGAACAGCATCGTGACGACGCGTGCGGTCTTGCCGACGCTCCAGTCGAACATGCCTGGCTTCTTCCCGGCCGCTCGGTGCTCGGCCACGGTGGTCTGGCTCATCGGGCCACCTCCGTAGCGCAAGCGCCAGAATACGGACGCGGCCCGATGAGAGATCCAATGTTCGCTCGCTGACGCTCGCTCATCGGTGCTCCTCCTCGCCGAACAGCCCGGTTCGGAAGACGACCAGCAGTCCGATGCCCAGCGTGATCACGAGCAGGATCAGCGACATCGCGGCGGCTGCGGGGAAGTTGTAGCTGCTGAAGGCGAAGGCGTACCCCAGCTGAGTGGGGGTCCAATGATCTTGCAGGGCGTTGCTGGCGACCTGGTCGAGAAGCTGTGGCTCGAGGAACAGCTGGAACCCGTAGGCGAGATTCATCAGCACGGCGTACCCGATCCACGGCCGGATGATCGGCAGCTTGACGTGCCAGGCCAGCCGCCACTCGTTGGCGCCGTCCAGCCGCGCCGCCTCGAGCGTCTCCTCGGAGATCCCGTTGAGGCCGCCGTTGACCACGATGACCCACTGACCGACGCCCTGGAAGAACATCATCGCGGCCAGGATGAACGGCAGATTCCCGGGTCCGGCAACCGCCTGCTTGATCGTGTCGACGCCCAGCGCCTGCCAGAACCCCTCGATCGGGGACTGGCTCGGGTTGAGCAGGTAGACCCAGAGCACGAGGTTGGCGACGCCTGCCAGGGCCCCGGGGATGTAGTAGATGAACCGCATCGACGACCCGAACCATCCGGGGCTGGCATGGACCAGCAAGGCCAACCCGACGATGCCGATCGTCATGATCGGAAGCCAGACGACCAGGGTCGCGAAGATGTTGACGAACGTGTCGACGAACCGGTAGTCGGTGACGACGGTCCTGAAGCTGTCCACGCCCCCGAAGCCCCCGGTGGGGTCCAGCGGCGTCGGCGCCTTCTCCAGGGATGTCTTGATCGCGTACGCGACGGGGATGATGCCCGCGATCATCAGCAGGACGAGGTAGGGCGCCATCAGCACCCAGGCGCCACGCGTCTCGCTGGGCCGCGCGACGCGTCGTCGGGGACGGCGCCTCGGGCCCGCCTCGGGCGGCGAGGTGGCGACGTCCTCCATCAAGGCGGTCGACATGTTGCTCCTCCGATGTGTCCGGGCCACCGTGAGGCCCCGATGTGACTGGATGGCACCCTTCGGCCCGGTGGTTCCGGGCCGAAGGGGCTCGTGCGCGGCCGGGTTATTCGACCGTGTAGCCCATCGCCTTCGCCTGGCTGACCAGCTCGTCCCCGAAGGACGTCCAGGCCTGGTCGACGTCGCCGCCTGAGGCAAGGGCGGCGGCGACGGTCTCGGTCCACACCGCTCCGGTGTTGTAGAGCATGTAGGCGTGGCCGTCGACGACGTAGTCGTTGGCCTTCTTCATCGCCTCGAACGTGGTCTCGTTGTCGGCGAAGTAGTTGGCCTTGGCCTGCTTCTCCGCCCACGCGTCCTGCACGGGACCGTACGCCGGCAGGCCGGTGGAGAGCTCGACCTGCCACCTCGGGTCGGTGGCGACGAACTCGGCGAACTTCAGCGTGTTCTCGAGCTGCTTGCCCGTGATGTGGTTCGAGACGCCCCAGAGGCCCCCGCCTTCGTTGCCGGTGGAGGGCTCGCTCTCACCGTCCCAGGCCAGGGGTTCCACGGCGGTCATCTGACCGGCCGGGATCTTCCAGGTCTGGTTGAAGAGGTAGTCACCCCACCATGCGGCGCCTGGGCTCATGACCAGGTCCTTGCCGACCTTGGCTGCGTCCGGGTCGAAGATGCCGACCGTCGAGAGCGCCTTGCCCTCCAGCATCGTGCCGATCAGGTCCACTGCTCGGGTGCACTTGGCGTCGGAGGTGTCGATGTGGACGACGGTCTCGGACTGTCGGTCGTTGGTCGGGCAGCCCGACCCCCACAGATAGCGGTCCGGGGCGTACGCGTCACCGGTGAAGCCGCTGATCTTGCCGGGGTGCTCCTTGGCGATCCGTACGGCCAGGTCGCCGTACTCCTCCCAGGTGGTCGGCGCCGCGTAGCCGTTGGCGTCGAAGAAGGCCTTGTTGTACCAGAACACGTCAGGAGCCGCGTCGTTGCGCAGGCACCGGACCTGGCCGTCGATCTCGCAGGCGGCGTTGATCGAACCCTCGTAGCCGTCGAGCACCTCGGGCAGGTGGTCGGTCAGGTCGAGCGTGTAGTCGATCTGCGCGCCGGAGGCCCAGGCGATGTCGTCGTTGGAGGGGAAGAAGATGGCGTCCGGCCAGCCCTGTCCTGCCTCGTTGAACTGGGCGAACTGCTGCTGGAGAGACTTGCCTCCGACGGTCCCGTCGATCTGGTTGATCTTGATGTCGATGTCGGGGTACGCCTTCTTGAAGGCGTTCGCCGCAGGCACTCGCGGCGGGTCGACCCAGACGGTGATCGCACCACCGGAGTCCGTCTTCTCGCCCGCGGCATCATCTCCTCCGCCGGAGCCACAGGCACCCAGGACCGAGGCGGCCAGCAGGGTCACGGCGGCCACCAAGGCCGCCCGGTGACGTGAACCGAGTGGGTTTCGCTTCATGGACATGGCTCCTTCGACGATGTGTCCCGAGCGGATGCAATGTGACGCAGGCCACTGCTCAAACGTTAGAGCAGATCACTGGGACTGGTCAATCGTTTGAGTAGATCTTCCTTCGGGCAGGGAGGCGAGAGGCCCAAGGACCGCCGATTCGGGGCGCGCGAGACACACCGCCCGGCCGCAGGGGTGCTCGCCGGCCGGGTTCTCAGGCCTGGCGCGGTGGCGCCGTGGACTCCCGCACGATGAGCTCCGGGGCCGGGTCGGTGATCATCTCGTCGGCCATCTCACCGGTCTCGATGCGGCGGACCACGCTGCGTACAGCCGCGCGGCCCATGTCGTAGAACTGCATCTTGACCGCGGTCAGCGGTGGCCAGGTGTTCTCAGCGGTCCAGGAGTCGTGCACGGTGGCCACAGACAGGTCCTCGGGGACACGGATCCCGTCGGCTCGGGCGGCAGCGAGGAGACCGATGGCGGCGTTGACGTTGGCGACCACGATCCCAGTGGGTCTCGGCTCGCGCTCCATCAGTCGCCGCAGGGCCGTACGGCCGTTGTCGGCGGTGTAGCCGACCCGGGTCTCGTACCCCTGAAGGACCGGTAGCCCTGCCTCGACGAGGGCCTCCTTGTAGCCCACCCGCCGCCGCTTCGCCGTGAACGAGCGGGGAAGGCCGTTGGCGAAGGCGATCCTCTCGTGGCCGAGGTCGATCAGGTGCTGGGTGGCGATCCGGGCACCGGTGCGGTCGTCGAGGGCAACCGAGCCGGCGTGCCCCGGATAGGTGGAGTTGATCAGCACGATCGGAGCGCCGGAGGCCAACAGCTCCCCCATCCCCGCCGGCGCGACGCCGTCGCCCACCTGGATGACCATGCCGTCCACGCGACCCTCGCCGATGAGCCGGGCGATCATCTCGCCTTCGGGACGTACGTCGTCGGCGCGGCCGAGCAGCAGGGTGTAGCCCTTCGCGGCGGCCTCGTCCTCGGCGCCGTGCATGAGCTCGGTGAACAGGGCGTTGGTCAGGTCGGGCACCACCAGACCGACCACCTGGGTTCGCGCCGACTTCAGGGCACGACCGGCGAAGTTGGGGCGATACTGCAGGTCCCTCGCCGCCTTGACGATCCGTTCGCGGGTCGCCTCGCTCACCCGGGCCGACGGCGCGTCGCTGAGCACCCGTGAGACAGCGGAGATCGAGACGCCGGCAAGGGCTGCGACATCGCCGAGGGTGGCCATGGGCCGCAGCCTAGCTCTGCCCGGCAGTGGCGGCTTGGGACCCGGCGGCTCCGGCGTGGCAGGGGCCGGTTGGCCGTCACCGGCCATGCGGATCGCCTCCGAGCGGGTCGGCTCCGTCGCGCAGGATGCCGTGCTCACCGAGCCGCGGTGCGCCGCGTCGATGGCGGAGGATCTCGCCGTCGACGCGGATGGGGCTCCGGGTGGTCGTCAGGGTCACGGGTGTGCCATCCGGCTCCAGGGCCGAGCGTTCGACCTTCTGGGTCATCTCGAGTGCGGCAAACTCCGGTGAGGCGAGCAGCTCCTCGAGGGTGAGCACCGGCGCGAACCACCCGCGCGGCCCATCCTGGGCAGGCAGCGCGGCCAGCCAGGAGGCCGTGGTGTCACGGCTCAGAGCGGCGGCGATCAGGTCGCTCACCCGGTCCGGGTGCTTCTGCCACGCCCCGGTGGCCGCGAGCCGGGCCAGCTCGGCGTCGCCCAGCGTGGCCGCGAGCTCGTCGAGAGGCGCTCCGGCCAGCGCGACGTAGCCGTCCTTGGTGGCGAAGATCCCGGTGGGTGTCCAGGCGGACGTCGGACGAGGCGAGCCCGCCAGGTATTCGCCCTCGGCGCGAGTCAGGAGCGTCGCCTGCAGGTCCAGCATGCCCTCGAGCAGACTGGTCTCGACGAGCCCGCCCCGGCCGGTCCTGGCCCGGCGCACGAGCAGTGCGGTCACGCCTTCGGCGAGGTGGCAGCTCATCAGGTGGTCGGCGAGGGAGAGCCCGACCGTCATCGGCCGGTCCGCACCGGCGAGCCAGGTCACCCCGGACACCGCCTGAGCCAGGAGGTCCTGACCGGGCCGGGTCGCCCAAGGGCCGATGTCGCCGTAGCCCGAGGCGCTCGCGTAGACCAGCGCCGGGTTGAGCTCACGCACACTCGCGTAGTCGAGGCCGATGCGCTCCATGACCCCGGGCCGAAAGTTCTCGATGATGACGTCGGCGCGAGCGACGAGGTCCTTCACCCGAGCCAGGTCAGCCGGGTCCTTGAGGTCGGCGACCACGGCTTCCTTGTTGCGGTTCATGGCGTGGAACGAGAGCGTGTCCCCCGCTGCCGAGCGCCCTGCGAATGCGAGCGTACGGCCGATCTCGCCGGTGTGGGGCCGCTCGATCTTGATCACCCGCGCACCCAGGTCCGCCAGCCGAAGCGCGGCGACGGGGCCTGCCAGGAATTGGCTGAAGTCCAGGACGACGGTCCCGGCGAGAGGCAGATCCTCCGGTTGCATCGCCACTCCCCATCGCGCGATCAATCGTTTGCGCAATAGTACGGCTCCGCCCACTCGGAGACAAGCAGCGCCGAGGCGTCACGCAGGTCGGCCGAGGCGTCACCTACGCCGGCCGAGCTGGCAGACCGCTGCCGACTCGGCCAACGCAACTGACCTCTCGACCGACGCGGCTGACGCCTCGGATTGGGTCAGGCGTGCAACGTGCCGTCGATGCGACGCGGCGTGCCGGTGTGTCCGTCGCGCAGCTCCTCGGGCAACAGCTCCTGGGGCGCGTCCTGCCATACGAGCGGGCGCAGGAACCGGCGCACGGCGGTGACGCCGACCGAGGTGTGCAGGGTGTTGGTGGACGGCCACGGTCCGCCGTGGTGCTGCGCCCACGAGACACGTACGCCGGTGGGGAAGCCGTTGAAGACCAGGCGACCGGCGAGCGGGGTGACCACCTCGACGAGTCGTCGGGTCAGCGCTGACTCCTCGGGCTCGGAGTGGAGGGACGCGGTGAGCGATCCGGGCACCTGCCTCAACGCGGCGACGAGGTCGGCCTCATCGGCGTACCTCACCACGACGGCGGCCGGGCCGAAGCACTCTTCGAGGACCTCCCGGAGTCCCGCCGAGCCGGTCACGAGAAGTCCCGCGACGGCCCAGGCGGGCTCGCCCTGCTCCTCCGCAGTCACGGCGGCGGTGACGCCGGGCGCCGAAGTGAGGCGGTCGAGGATCGCGCGGTAGGAGTCGGCGATGCCGACGTTGAGCAGCGGCTGTGCGACCGACTCGGCCAGGATCGCGGCCAGCGTCTCGACCAGCTCGTCGCCGGCCTCACCTTCGGGCACGAACACGAGTCCCGGCTTGGTGCACAGCTGCCCGGCCGACCCGGTGATCGACGCGGCGAGACCCTCGGCGACGGCCGCCCCGCGGGCCGCCGCGGCACCAGGGGTGACGACGAGCGGGTTGAGGCTGCCGAGCTCGCCATAGAACGGGATCGGCTCGGGGCGCGCGTTGACCAGGTCGAGCAATGTCCGGCCTCCGGCGGGCGAGCCGGTGAAGCCGACCGCCTTGATGAGCGGGTGGACGACCATGTCAGCTCCAGCCTGGCGGCCGTGGACCAGGCCGACCGTCCCGGGCGGCAGCCCGAGGTCCTCGACCGCGGCGCGCAGCGCGTCGAAGGCGAGCTGGGAGGTCAGCGGGTGCGACTCGTGCGCCTTGACCACGACCGGGCACCCGGCCGCGACCGCGGACGCGGTGTCGCCGCCCGGCACCGAGAAGGCGAGCGGGAAGTTGCTGGCGCCGAAGACGGCGACCGGGCCGAGCGGCACGAGCATGCGGCGTACGTCCGGGGCGGGCCCGAGGGGTGTCTGGCCGGCGTGGTCGATCGCGGCCTCCAGGAAGCTGCCCTCCCGGACGGCCTCGGCGAAGAGCCGTAGCTGGAAGGTGGTGCGGCTGACCTCACCCGCGAGGCGGGGCCGGGGCAGCCCGGTCTCCGAGATCGCGGTCTCGACGAGTCGGGCGCGGCTCTCCTCGAGCCGGTCGGCCATCGCTTCGAGCAGGCGAGCGCGGCCCTCGCGGCCCAGCGCTGCCAGCGCCGGCATGGCGAGATGTGCCTCCGCGACGACCCTGTCGACCTCCTCGGTGGTGGTGGCCCGCAGCCCGGCCGGGGTCTCCTCGCCGGTGGCGGGGTTTCGGGAGATCAGGAGGGTCACAGCAGCTTCCTTCCGGCGAGGTTGCGCATCAGGTCGGCGACGCCGAAGTCCCACGGCGCGCACTCCTCGCTCGCCCTGACCAGGTTGACGAGGGTGCCGAGCTCGGGCGCCGAGATCCGGACGACGTCGCCCGAGTGGTGCGTGAACCCCATGCCCGGCTCGTCCCGGTCGTCGGAGGGCGCGAACATGGTGCCGAGCAGCAGCACAGCCCCGTCGGGGTACTGGTGGTGCGGTCCGATCAGCTGGGCGACCAGATCCGCGGGATCGCGGCTGATCGCGCGCATCGACGAGGTGCCCACCATCTCGAAGTCGTCCTTGCCCCGCACCTCGAGCGAGACCGTCATCGTGCGCACGTGGTCGAGAGTGAAGCCGTCGTCGAAGAGGCGTACGAACGGGCCGAGGGCACAGGCGGCGTTGTTGTCCTTCGCCTTGGGCAGCAGGAGCGCCGAGCGGCCCTCGACGTCCCGCAGGTTGACGTCGTTGCCGAGGGTGGCGCCGACGATCCGGCCGTCGGAGGCGACGACCAGCGCCACCTCGGGCTCGGGGTTGTTCCAGCGCGACGCGGCCAGCACCCCGACCTCGGTGGCGGTGCCGACCGCGGACAGCGGCTGGGCCTTGGTGAAGATCTCGGCGTCGGGTCCGATGCCGACCTCGAGGTACTGGCTCCACATGCCGCGCTCGCGCAGTACCTCCTTGAGCCGCTGCGCCTCCGGCGAGCCGGGGACCAGCTCGTGGAGCCCGCCGCCGATCGCCGCGGTGATCTCGGCACGCACCTCGGCCGCGGCGTCGGCCTCACCCCGAGCGCGCTCCTCGATGAGCCGCTCCAGCATCGAGACCGCGAAGGTCACCCCGGCGGCCTTGACCGCCTGCAGATCGACCGGCGCGAGCAGCCAGGGGCGGGCGGGATCGCGGCACTCCGGCGGCGTGTTGGCGAGCAGGTCGGCCAGCGTGGCCAGCGCCTCGCCGGGCACACCGGACAGCGCGGCGGCGGGATCGGTCTCCTCGCAGAGGTCGCGCACCGTCGCGAACCTGCCACTCACGTCGTACGCCGTACCATCGCGCACCACAACGACGCTCGGGCCCCGCACTTCCGGGTCCCAGACGCGCCCCACGAGTGTGGGGACGGCGCCATCGGTGGGCAGGGTGGCGGCCAGGTCGGGCCCCCAGTCGGTGGTGACGGTCATCGGTGGTCCTCCGGTCAGGCTCGGACGAATCGGGGTGCGCGCTTCTCCGTGAACGCCGTGCGGCCCTCGGCGGCGTCGGCGGTCGCGAAGCACACGGTCTGGATGTCGCGCTCGTAGGCGACCGCCTGCTCCAGAGGCATGTTGGCGGCGGCGGCGAGGTTGGCCTTGGCGGTCTCGACCGCGATGGGCGCGCGGCTCGCGATGGTCTCGGCGAGCTCGAGGGCTCGCGGCAGGAGGGCGTCGGGCTCGAGCACCTCGCTGACCAGTCCCCAGGCGAGCGCCTGCTGGGCGTCGATCGGATCGCCGGTCATCAGCATCACCGCTGCGTTGCTGGGACCGATCGAGCGGGCCAGCAACGCCGACATGCCACCGCCGCCGATCCAGCCGAGCTTCACCTCGGCGGCGGCGAGCTTGGCGGTGGTCGACGCCAGCCGGATGTCACAGATCAGCGCGGTCTCCAGCCCGCCGCCGAGGGCGTACCCGTTGACGGCGGCGATGATCGGCTTCCGCAGCACCTTGAGCGAGTCGCAGTAGTCCTCCCGATTGCGGAAGGCCCAGGGGCTGGCGTACTTGTCGAGCTCGGCGATGTCCGAGCCCGCGCAGAAGGCGCGGTCCCCGGCACCGGTGAGCACCACGACCCGGACCTCGTCGGCGTCGTTGCACCAGTGCGCCAGCGCGACGAGCGCATCGGACATCTCCTGGGTGACCGCGTTGAGCTTGGCAGGCCGGTTGAGGGTGATCACGCCGACATGGCCGCGCTGCTCGAACAGCACCTCCGGGCAGGTCGACTCAGGTGCGGTCATCGGGCAGCGCCTTCCGGGTTCGCTCGGCCGAGGGTGGCCAGGTGGCGGTCGTCGATCCGAGACAGGGCGGCGGCGATGCTGATCGAGCCCGCCAGGGCCTCGCGTACGACCTCGGCGGCCTCGGTCTGGAACGTCACATGGCCCGGATGACGGGGCCGCACCCACGCCCGTTCGACCGTCTCCAGGGTGCCGCGGTAGAAGTCACCCACTGGCTCGTTCACCGCCGGCGAGGTCCACGCGGAGCGTGCGGACGGCTGTCCGGCGTGTGCCGGGATGAAGTCCTCCTGCACCGGCCCCGACATGAGGTGGCGTACGTGGTCGAGCAGCTCAGGCGTGACCTCGCACCGTGCCGTGATGGCCAGCCCGGTTCCGCCGAGGGTCGAGCCGGGCCGCGTACCGGGTGCCAGCATGGGCGCATCAGTGAAGCGCACCGGACGGTCGAGCGTGGTGTCGGCGTAGGTGACGTAGCCGTAGACGAGCGGCACGTGGGCGATCGTGTCGCCCTCGGTCATCTCGGCGAGCAGGCCGATCGGGTCGAGGTCCAGGGTGTGGCGCGGCGCCCGCACGGCCAGGTCGGCCATCAGCTCGAGCGCCTGCCGTCCGACCTCGTCGGAGACGAAGCGCTCGGCTCCCCCGGGCTCCTCCCCCAGCGCGACGCAGACCGAGGAGAACGTCAGGAGCGCGTGCGGTCCTGCGACAGACAGCGCGACCGGCGCCCGCCGGGACAGCGCGGCGACCTCCGCCCACCGCCGCGGCACGACGTCCACGAGGTCCGCACGTGTCGCGGCGACCTGCGTCGCGGCGTCGAGAGGCACCGCCCACAGCCGCCCGTCCATGACGTACGACGCCAGGCTGGGACCGACGGACGCGTCCGCCCACGCCGCGACCTGCTCGTGATCGACAAGGTCGTCGAACGACTGCAGACAGCCGTGTGCGACGGCGTCGCCGAGGTGGGGGTGGTCGAGGACGACGAGGTCGTAGTCGGCGGCGATCTCCTCGATCGGGGTGGACTCGAAGCCGCTGAGCGGGTGGACGTCCCAGACCAGGTCCAGGTCGCTCGCCTCGGCCGCCTCGACCAGGGCGTCGCGGCCGCGCGGGTGGTCCCAGGTCAGGCCGCGAATGGTCGGCTGGGTCATGAGCCCGGCTGCTCGGGACGGGTCTCGGCGACCACGCCGCCGGCGGTCAGCGCCGCGATCTCCTCGCCGGTGAATCCGGCCTCTGCGAGCAGCTCACCGGTGTGCTCCCCGACCAGCGGAGCGCCCCGCTCGATCGAGGCGGGCGTGCGGGAGAAGGCGTACGGGAATCCTGGGGTCGTGACCCGGCCCTCGGTGGGGTGGTCGTAGTCGACGAAGGTCCCGTTGTGCTTGATCTGCGGGTCCTCGACCAGGGCCGCGTAGTCCTGGACCGGGCCGCACCAGATGCCGGCGGTGCCAAGGGCGTCGAGCCACTCGGCCGTCGTACGCAGCACCAGCCGGTCCGCGGTGCGGCGGTGGACCTCGTCCCGGTGGCTCCAACCGTGCACCTCCGAGCTCATCTCGGCGAACGCGGGCTCGTCGATGACCTTCCCCAGCGTCGGCAGGTCGGGCATGGCAAGGGCGAGAAAGCCATCGGCCGTCTTGAACGTGCCGTAGGGCGCACGGATGTAGACGTGCGCGTGCGGCTCCGCGCTGCGCTGCTGGGGCACCTTGCCAGCCACGAACACCGACAGCTCCTGCATCTGCAGGGTGGTGATCGCGTCCAGCATGTTCACCTTCACCAGCTGACCCTCGCCCGTACGCTCGCGGTGGAGCAGCGCGGCCAGCACAGCCTCGAACGCGGTGGACGCGGTGACCGCGTCGACGAGGTACTGCCCCGCCGGCTGCGGAGGCTCGCCGTGTCGGCCGGTCGAGAGCATCGCGCCGCTGCGGGCCTGCAGCAGCAGGTCCTGCCCGGGCTGGTCGACGTCGGGGCCGTCCTCGCCGTAGCCGGACATCGAGACGTAGACCAGGCGGGGGTTGATCGCCGAGAGCGTCGCGTAGTCGACGCCGAGCCGTTCGGCCACGCCTGGTCGGTAGTTCTGGAGGAACACGTCGGCCGTCTCGACCATCCGCAGCAGCACCTGCTTGCCGGCATCGGCCTTGAGGTCGACGGCCAGCGAGCGCTTGTTGCGGTTCAGAGAGAGGAAGGAGACGTTGATCTGGTTGCCCTGCGCGCCGCCGGCCGCGGCGTGGCGCTGCCACTCGCCGGTGACCGGCTCGACCTTGACGACGTCGGCGCCCAGGTCACCCAGCCGCTGAGCGGCGAACGGGCCGGCCATGGCGATCGAGCAGTCGAGGACGCGGTATCCCTCGAGGATGCGGGGTGTGGTGGTCATCGGTTCGGGTCTTCCTTGCCTGGATGGGTGGGCGGGTCAGTCGGGCTGGTCGCCGAGTGCGCGGATCGCGGCGCGGGACGCCCGGACGTCCTCCGCGCCGTCGAGAACGCGGATCGTCGTGGAGTAGGTGCGCGAGTCGCCGTGCTCGAGCCAGGTCATCGACCCGTCCGCACGGGCGGCGGCGTCGCCGGCGACCGCATGCGTCGACGGCTCCAGCCCGATGGCGTACTGGCCGCTTCGGAGGTTCTGCCACTCGAAGAAGTGCGGCATCGTCGCGGAGTCCCAGGACACCTCCACGCCGAGGGTCTCGTCGCTGCGGAGCAGTGCGACCCGGTGCCGGCCGTCGCCCTCGGCCACGAGGGTGTGTTCGTGGACCTGCTCGACGAACCGCGGCTGCGGCTCGGGGAGGGTGCGGTAGGAGACGCCCTGCTCAGCGACCGAGTCGGAGCACCACGGTGTCTCGCTGATCGCTGCCACGAACTCGGTGCCCGCGTCGACCAGGGGCCAGCCGAAGTTGAGGTGGTAGAGGAACATGTGCGGCGTCGGGTCGAAGCCGAGGTTGTCGACGACGTCGTGGAGGCGGATCTCGAGCCCGTCGAAGTCCAGCTCGATCGTGCGGGTCAGGCGCAGATGCTCACCGAAGGACGTCGCCTGGACGACCTCGCCCCGCACCCGCAGGACGCAACGGTCGCCGTCCCACACCTCCCCGGCCTCGAGCAGGCGGCCGGGGATCGCGGTGAGCCGGCCGTGCAGGCCGTGGTTGACCGTCTGCTTGGGCGGATAGTTGTACGCCGTCGCGTCGACGTCACCGCCGAAGAGGGTGTGGTCGAGCCCGCCGGAGACCAGCAGGCCGTCGAGAGCGCGCAGCCAGGACAGGCCGCCCTCGTCGTGGTGCTCGTGCAGGCCCGGATGGCGGAAGCCGTTGCCGCTTCGCCACCCGAAGGGAACGCCCCGCAGCCTGGCCGCGCCGAGGTCGAGCGCCCGATCGACCAGCACCTCGAACTCGAGCCCGGCCGAGGTGCGCAGCTGCACCGCGCGTACGCCGCGCTCGGAGCCGTTGTCGAGGACGACCTGTCGCACTCCCGCGACGGACTCGGTGTCGCCGGTGCGCTCGCGCAGCTGCCGCGGCGTGAGTCGGTGTCCGAAGATGTCGAGCTTGTTGTCGGGTTCGCTCATTGCATGTTCCATCCGCCGTCGACGTTCAGGGTCTGCCCGGTCATGAAGGACGCGTCGGGCCCGACCAGGAAGGCGACCACGGCCGCCAGCTCGGCGGGCCGGCCGCGCCGTTTGAGAGACTGGTGGTCCAGCACGTGGGCCGTGTAGGCCTCGGGATCCTCGTGGATCTCCTCGGCCTTGGTCGGGAAGGCGCCGGGGGCGACCGCGTTCACGCGGATGCCCTGCGGGCCGAGCTCGCGCGCGAGCGCACGGGTCAGCGCCACCGCGGCTCCCTTGGTCGAGACATAGCTGGCGAGCTTGTCCCAGCCACCGGAGAAGGTGATCGAGCCGATGTTGACGATCGAGCCGCTCCGCCGCGGCGCCATCAGTCGGGCCGCCGCTTGGGCGGCGACGAAGTAGGCCCGCTGGTTGACCGCGACCACGTCGTCGTACTCGCTGACCGGGATGTCGAGGAACGGCGTGGCCGGATAGATCGCGGCGTTGTTGAGCAGCACCTCGAGGGGGCCCAGCTCGCGCTCCGCCTCCTCCAGGGCGGCGACCAGGGCACCTGCGTCACGGACGTCCACGGGCAGGGTGGCCTGCCGGGCTCCGGCTGCCTCGACCTCGGCGGCTGTGGTGGTCAGTGCGTCACCCGGCAGGTCGAGCAGGGCGAGCGAGAAGCCCTCCTGCCCGAGGCGTACGGCGCTCGCGCGGCCGAGCGAGCCACCCGCTCCGGTCACCACGGCACAACCGCGGGTCTGCATGGTCGGGGACGTCATCTGCCTGGTCCTTTCGTGGGGGTGGAGCGAGTCAGCGTGCCGAGGGGCCTTGGGAGCGCGGGTGGAGGGACGGCTTGCGCACGAGCCGGCGACCGGCCCGCTCCGGGCGTACGTGGGGACCGATGTGGCGTCCCCAGTCGGCGGCCTCGTTCATGCGCTCGATCGCCGCCTCGTCGACGACCAGGCCGAGACCGGGAAGGTCGCCGAGCACCAGGTGCCCGTCCTCGATCTCCTGGTCGGACTCGATGCCGAAGGGCAGGTGCAGGTCCTGCACCTCCAGCGAGAGGTGATTGGGAACGACCGTTGCCGCGTGGGCGATCGGATTGGCGTTGTAGCCCACCGGGCTCACCGGCAGGTCGAAAGCCAGCGCCAGGGCGGACACGCGCAGAAAGTGACTGATCCCCCAGACGCTGCCGGTCTGCACGACGTCGACCGCGTTGGCCTGCAGCAATGGCCGGAACTGCTCGAGTCCGGTGAGGTTCTCCCCGGTCGCGACGGCCGCACGCACCGACTGGGAGACGCGAGTCAGGCCGTCGACGTCCCACCGGCGCACCGGCTCCTCGACCCAGGCGAGGTCGACCGACTCCTCGAGACGGCCGATGTGGCGTACCGCCTCCTTGCGCGACCAGGACTCGTTGGCGTCGAGCATCAGCGCGGGCGCGGCGCCCGTCCGGTCATGGAAGACGTCGCTCACGAGGTGGAGGCGCCGCAGGTCGGCTTCGACGTCCAGGCCGCCCTTGATCTTGACGGCCGTGAAGCCACGGTCGGCGAACCGGTCCTGGAGCGCGGCCAGCTCCTCGTCGGTCAGCGGCCCGTCCAGGCCGGAGGCGTACGCCGGCACGACCCGGTCGCGCCCGCCGAGCAGGCGCCACAACGGCTGGCCGGCCGCCTTGGCCTTGAGGTCCCACAGCGCCATGTCGAGTGCGCCGATCGCACCGAACACGGCGCCAGCGTGCCCGGACTTGAAGACCCACGACAGCATCCGGTCGTAGAGCGCCTGCACGGCAAGCGGGTCCTCGCCCTCCAGGGCCGGGAAGACGACGTCGAGGCCCTGGTGATGGCCCAGGCCGATGCCCTCCAGTCCCGAGTCGGTGGTGAGAACGACGATCGGGACCGCCGTCTTGCCCGACCCGACGACGCCGTTGACGTCGCCGATGGGACGTCCCCAGTCGTGCACTGTCGTCAGCGTGCGATAGCCCGTGATGTGCATAGATCGTCGGCCCCTTAACTCTTTCATGGAGTCCGTGAATCATCAGACATCATTTGTCTGTTGTCAACTGTATGCTGTCTGTGGGCAGAAGTGATCACCGGAGCTCGGGAAGCACCGGTGATCGATGGGCGCTGACGGTCAGATGGCGATCTCCGGACGCACCCGCTTGGGCGTCCAGACCCGCTGCCGGCGGGCGCCGTAGCTGGTCAGCAGCAGTGCGCCGATGAGGAAGGCGGCCAGTACGAGGGCGTCGGCAACGACCCGTCCCGAGAGCCCGCCGTACATCAGCTGGCGTAGCCCGTCGACGGCGTAGCTCATCGGCAGTACGTGGTGGAGCCAGTGCAGCGGCTCGGGGATGGTCTGCCAGGGGAACGTTCCGCCGGCGGTGACGAGCTGGACGACCATCAGGACCAGGCCGAGGAATTGGCCGGGTGCACCGAGGAGCGCGTTGAGCATGTGCACGATCGCGATGAAGGTCGCGGAGGTGAGCAGCAGGAATCCCAACGTGCCGAGCCAGTTCACCGGGGTGATGTCGACGGCGAGACCGACGACCACGAGCACGACGACCATCTGCGCGACGCCGATGAGCGCAGGAGTGAGCCAGCCCCCGAGAGCCACCCGCAGCGGGGTCTGGTTCGCGGCCAGTGCGCGGGTCGAGATCGGCCGGACGAGCAGGAAGAGTACGTACCCGCCGATCCACGCGCCCAGGGCCAGGAAGAAGGGCGCCAAGCCGGCGCCGTACGAGGACGCCTTCGCCTCGGAGACCGAGTCGATGGCGACCGGGTCGGCGATCGTCGAGGCGATCCGGTCGCGCAGCTCCACGTTGGTGGCCGGTGCCTGCGCGGCGCCGTCCCGCAGCCCCTTCTCCAGGTCGCCGGCGCCGGTGGCGAGCTGGGCGGCACCGTCGCGCAGCTTGGTCGCTCCGGTGCTGAGCTCGCCGGCACCGTCCGCAGCCTGGGAGATCCCGGCGACGAGATCGGGCATCGCGGAAGCCAGCTGCTCGTTGCCGTCGGCGACCTGATCCGCCCCGGTGGCGAGCTGGTCGAGCTGGCCGGAGACGTCGCCGACGCGCTGGTCGACGCGGTCGAGCGGGGCGGAGCCGCGGTCGTAGATGGCCAGGATCTCGGCTCGCTGCTGTTCGTCCAGCCCCTGGGCCTGGAGCCGGGCGTCGAGGTCGTCCCGGTTGGAGTCGTAGGCGGCGACGGCGTCGTCGACGGCAGTCGCGGCCCGCTGCCCAGTGGCGGCGATCTCGCCGTTCGCGTCGGCGACCTTGCGGGCGCCGGTGGCGAGCTCGCGCGTCTTGGTGGGCAGGTCGGTGACCTTGCCCTCGATGGTGTTCAGGCCGTTCTCGAGGTCGCCGGCTCCGGTGGCCAGCTTCCCGGCTCCGTCGCGCAGAGTGCTCGCGCCCTTCTCCAGCTTCGCGGCGCCGTCGGCGGCCTTCACCAGACCTGAGCGGAGGTCGGAGATGCCGAGCAGGAAGTTGGCCGCGGCCTGCTCGGAGACCTCGCTGGCGATGGCATCGCGGACCTTGTCGGTGACGTTGGTCGCGATCGTGGTGGACAGATAGGAGTTGGCGTCGTTGGTGATGACCTGGATCTGCGCCTGCTTCGGGTCGAGCCGCTCCGCGCCGGTCAGCGTCCGGGAGAACCCCTCCGGGATCCGCAGGGCGAAGTAGTAGTCGCCCTCCCGGATGTCCTTCTCCGCCGTGGCCGCGGAGACCTCCGACCAGTCGAAGTCGCCCGACTTCAGGAGCTTGTCGGCGACATCGCGCCCGGCGTCGATCTTCGTGCCGTCGGTCGTCGTGGCCCCGGTGTCCTCGACGATGAGCGCCGCCGGGAGCTCATCGAAGTGAGCGTACGGATCGTGGTTGGCGTAGAGGTAGAGCCCGGCGTAGAGCGTGGGGACGAGGACGAGCGCCACGATGACGAGCTTCGCCAGCCGTCCGGCCGTGATCCGGCGCAGCTCGGTCAGGGCGATACGCAGCGAATTCATGCTTCCTCCGTCGGACCGATGGTGAACGTACGCACGCCGGCGGGGATCGCGACCGCACGACTCGCGGTGACCAAGACGCCGGGCCGGCTCTCGGAGCCGGCGAGGTCGTTGGCGATGTCGAGCCATTGTGCGACCGGCAGGCCGAGGCGCTCGGGATAGGTGAGGATGAGGAAGCGGGTGCCCGGCCGCAGCAGCGCCATCCGGGCGAGGATCTCCAGGCGCGGCACCGGCGGGACCGCCTCCGTGGTGATGCTGGTCGCGAGGTCGTACTCCCCCAGCCAGCCGTCGATGGCCGCAGCGCTCGGCTTCTGCTTCGCCATGGCGAGCTCCTCACCGAGGATCGTGCGGAACGGCACCACCTCGTCCGGCTCGGAGACCCCTGGCACGTCGACCAGCGCCACCGCCGCCTGCAGGACCCGAGGCGACGCGTCCCCGTCCAACTCCGCCCTGCCCGCGTCCAGCCGGAGCCGTCCGGCGAGCGTCAGAGCCAACGACGTGTGCCCACCTCCGGGCGGGCCGACAGCCACCGCGACCTCTCCCCCGCGCAGCGTCAGCGACGTGGTCGGGAGCAGGTCCCGAGCCCCCTGCCGAACACGTATTCCGAGGGCGCGCAGCCTCGTCGTCTCCTCTTCGACCGCGTCCTCGCTCATGGCCAAACCCTGTCACCAAATGTCGGCAAAGATCGTCAGGCGCAACGATCCTGCCGCAGCCGCACCGAGAACGTCGTACGTTGATTTCAGCCGTACGACGCGAACGGAGGTTCCCGCGATGCCCGATGTCGACGTGGTCGTGGTGGGAGCCGGTCTGGCCGGCCTGAGCGCGGCCGACAGGCTCACCGGTGCTGGCAGGTCCGTGGTGGTGCTGGAGGCCAGGGACCGGGTCGGCGGTCGCACCGAGGGCGCAGTCCTCGAAGGGCATCCGATCGAGCTCGGTGGCACCTGGATCGGCGAGGGGCACACCGAGATGTACCGGCTCGTCGACGAGCTGGGTCTGAAGACGTTCCCCACCTGGAACGACGCGGGCGAGCTGCTCCTCGACCTCGGCGGCAAGCAGTCCCGGCTCGGTCCGCAGAAGGGCGCGACACCCAAGTTCAACCCGATCGTCCTGGCCGACCTCACCCAGGGCCTGGTCCGCTACGAAAGGCTCGCTCGCAGCGTCGACGTCGAGCGTCCGTGGGCCCATCCGAAGGCCGCACTGCTGGATGGACAGACATTCGAGTCGTGGATCCGTCGCAACCTGAGGACAGCGATCGGGCGTTCCTACTTCCGCGTGCTGGCGGAGGCGCTCTACTCGGCCGACTCCGCCGACCTATCCCTGCTGCACACGCTCTTCTACACGATCAGCAACGGCGATCTGGAGACGCTCGCCTCCACCGACCAAGGCGCCCAGAAGGAGCGCGTCGTCGGTGGATCGGTGCTGGTCTCACAGCGCCTCGCCGAAGGCCAGGACGTACGGTTCGAGGCGCCGGTGGCCCGCATCGTCCAGACCGACGGGGGTGCCACCGCCATCACCCGCGACGGTGCGTCGCACACGGCGCGACACGTCCTCGTCACTCTGCCTCCGACCCTCGCCGGACGACTCGACTACGACCCGATCCTTCCGCCCGGCCGCGATCAGCTCACCCAGCGCGTGCCGGCCGGAACGGTCGTGAAGTGCTTCGCGGCGTACCCGAAACCGTTCTGGCGAGAGCAGGGACTCAACGGCCAGGCGTTGTCCGACCTCGGCCCGGTCAAGGTCACCTTCGACGTCTCCCCTCCGGGCGGGGAGGTGGGCATCCTGATCGGCTTCGTCGAGGCGGGCGAGGCCCGCAGCTGGCAGCGTCTTCCCGACAACGAGCGCCGCAGCAGCGTCATCGACTGCTTCGTGCGCTACTTCGGAAGCGAGGCAGCCACACCGCTCTCGTACGTCGAGAAGGACTGGAGCGCCGAGGAGTTCACCCGCGGCTGCTACGGCGCCGGCTTCGGGCCAGGGGTCTGGACGAACTACGGACCGATCCTGCGCGAGCCCATCGGACGGATCCACTGGGCCGGCGCGGAGTACGCCACCGAATGGAGCGGCTACATGGAAGGAGCCGTCCGCTCGGGCCGACGCACCGCCGATGAGATCCTCGCTGCCCTCGCGTGAGCACGAGCCTCGTCAGGACTCGAGGATCTGCTTGAGCTTGGCCAGGTCCTTGGTCGTCGCTCGCCGCATCGCCCGCTCCATCACCGGCGCAGCGACCCGAGAGAAACCGGACGGGTTGCCGCGGTTGCGCAACGTCATCCGGGTGCCGCCCTCCCCCGCCGACTCCCACGTGTAGGTCGTCTCCATCGGGAACGGTCCGTCGGCCGTACGCATCACGAGCCGCTCACCCGGCACCCACTCGACCACCTCGTAGGTGTAGGCCAGCCTGCGTCCCAGGAACTGGGCCACGAAGTCCATCCGCGACCCGACCCGCACCGGTGGCTCCGTACGCCACTCGACCGAGCGGATGTTGGCGTACCAGGTCGGCGCGTTGGTCGGATCTCCGGCGTACGCGGACACCTCGGCCGGCGATCGCCGAATCACCGTCTCCACCAGCACGTCCACGCTCATGGCCCCATCGTCCTCCGAAATCGGGCCGTTGTCCTCCGCCACGGTCGGCGCTTGTGCGTTGAGCATTGTTCGTCCTGAAGACGCCTCGGCCAGGGCCCGGATCTCTAGCGTATGTCGGGCACATTTCCATCTGCCGAGACTCCAGAAGGACTCCACCATGGATCGTCGCAACTTCCTACGTGCCGCCGTTGTGGGCGCCGGAACCGTCGCCTTCGGGTTCAGCGTCACTCGTCCCGCCATCGCCTACCCAGCCAAGACCGGACCGAGCCCTTATGGCGCTCTCCTGGGCGCCGACGCCAACGGCATCATGCTGCCGGCAGGGTTCACCAGCCGGGTGGTCGCCCGCTCGACGAGGACCGTCGCGAGCACCGGATACACCTGGCACAGCGCCCCGGACGGCGGCGTCTGCTTCGCCGACGGAACCGGCTGGATCTACGTCTCGAACTCGGAGATGAGCAGCGGCGCCGGCGGCGTCAGCGCACTCAAGTTCGACAGCAACGCCAACATCACCAGCGCCTACCGCATCCTCGGCAACACCACCCGGAACTGCGCGGGCGGACCGACGCCGTGGAACACCTGGATCTCCTGCGAGGAGCACGACACGGGCTACAGCTGGGAGACCGACCCGTGGGGCGTCAAGCCTGCCGTCCGTCGTGCCGCGATGGGCCGGTTCACGCACGAGGCCGCAGCCTGCGACCCGGTCCGCAAGGTCGTCTACCAGACCGAGGACAAGAGCGACGGCGGCTTCTACCGCTTCGTCCCAACCACCTGGGGAGACCTGTCCGCCGGGAAGCTGCAGGTGCTCACCACGAACCTCACCTGGGCCGATGTCCCCGACCCGGACGGCTCGCCCACGCCCACGCGCGACCAGGTGTCGAACATGAAGCTGTTCAACGGCGGTGAAGGCGCCTACTACCGCAATGACATCTGCTACTTCACCACCAAGGGCGACAACAAGGTGTGGGCCTACAACGCCGCCGCCAACACCCTCGACGTGGTCTACGACGACAACCTGACCAGCAACCCGCCGCTCACCGGCGTCGACAACATCACCGGCGCCGGGGCAGGAGACCTGTACGTCGCCGAGGACGGCGGCAACATGGAGATCTGCATCATCACCCCCGACGACGTCGTGGCGCCGTTCCTCCGGGTCACCGGGCAGAGCTCGTCAGAGCTGTGCGGCGTGGCGTTCAACCCGGCCGGCAACCGCATGTACTTCTCCTCCCAGCGAGGCACGAGCGGCTCGTCCAGCGGCGGCATCACCTACGAAATCAGCGGCCCGTTCCGCTCGTAGCGGGCCGAACCACCTAGCCCAGAAAACCACGAAGGCCCGGACCTCTCGGTCCGGGCCTTCGTCTTGGAGTAGCGGGGACAGGATTTGAACCTGTGACCTCTGGGTTATGAGCCCAGCGAGCTACCGAGCTGCTCCACCCCGCGTCGCAAGAAGAACATTACACGCGAGGGGAAACGAACCCCTAATCGGAGGTGTCCTCAGCCTCCCGAGATGAGGTCGGCGGCCTGGTCGACCTTGTCCTGAGCCTCGGCGATGAGGCGCTCGCGCTCGGCGTAGTCGCCGGACTTGCCGGCCTCGTCGGCCTGGGCGAACAGGGCACGCGCGTCCTCGAGGAGCTGGCCGACCTCGCCCGGTGAGTCACCGGAGGGAGGCGGGGTGGTCTCGGCCGGTTCCTCGTCGGGATCGGAGGCCGTCGGCGGCGAGGGTGGAGCACCGGTGAGCGCGACCTCGAGGGCGTCGCTCAGCGTCGAGCCGTAGCCGACCCGTCCGTCGTAGGAGACCAGCACGAAGGCCAGCTGGGCATAGCCCGAGGTCGAGGCGGTCGCCCGGCGGGCGTAGATCGGCTCGACGTACAGGATGCCGTTCTTCGCCGTCGGATAGGTGATGACCTGGCCCCACACCGGCGCCGAGCCCGAGCGGTTGAACGAGGCGACCTCGTCGGCGATCGCCTTGTCCGTACGGAACTCGTTGGAGACCATGCCCGGACCCTGGGTGTCGTCGGGGAAGCCGGTGGTGATCCGGATCTTCCCGTAGTCCTCCGAGGTCGCGTCCGAGTCGACCGACATCATCGCCGCCAGGTTCGGACGGTTGTACGGCACGAAGGCCGACGTCAGCGACCACCGCGCGGTGCCCGAGCCGCCGTCGAGGAACATCCGGTAGGGCGTCTGCTGGTGGTTGTCGTCGTTCGGGTCCTCGGGCACCGCCCAGCGCTCGTTGCCGGAGAAGAAGACGTCCGGGTCGGAGACGTGGTAGCGCGCCAGCTGGTAGCGCTGCACCTTGTAGAGGTCCTCGGGATAGCGAAGGTGCTCCATCAGCTCCTTCGGGACCGACGACTTCGGCATCACGGTGCCGGGGAAGGCCGCCTCCCACGTCTGCAGGATCGGGTCCGACTCGTCCCACTCGTAGAGGGTGACCGTGCCGTCGTACGCATCCACGGTCGCCTTCACCGCGTTGCGCATGTAGTTGATCTCGTCAGTCGGCAGCGTCTGCACGCCGGCCGAGGTCTGAGTGGCGTCGTCGGTCATCGAGGCGAACGAGTCACGCGCGGCCTGCGGGTAGCGGTCGGTGGTCGTGTAGCCGTCGACCACCCACTGGATCCGCCCGCCGACGACGACCGGGTAGACGTCGTCGTCGAGAGTCAGCCACGGCGCGACCTTCTGCACCCGCTCCTTCGGGGAGCGGTCGTAGAGGATCTCGGAGTTCTCGTTGACCCGCGAGGAGAGCAGGAAGTTGGTGGAGCCGAACTGAATGGCGTACATCAGCTGCCGGAAGTTGGACCCGATCGGGACACCGCCGGCACCCTCGTACGTCGTCCTGGTCTCGCCGTCCTCGGAGTTGTAGTCGAGCTCGACCGGGTTGCCCTTGCCTGCCTTGCCGACGATCGAGTACTCCGGCGAGTCCTCGCCGAAGTAGACCTTGTCCTGGAACTTGCCCTGGCCCGAGGTCAGATCGTGCTGCCCGGTGCGGTCACCCTCGGCCCACTGCATCTGGTTCGACTCCGACTTGTCGTCGGCGCCGCGCATGTTGGCGTAGGAGGCGATCACGCCGTTGGAGTGGGTGTAGACCGTGTGCAGGTTGGTCCAGGTGCGGTCGGAGTCGGAGATGCCGGCCTGGTTGAGCTCGCGTACGCCGAGCACGACCGCCCGCTCCTTGCCGCCGACCTCGTAGGTGGAGATGTCCAGCGGCTCGTGCACCGAGTAGTAGGAGCGACCCTGCTGGACCTGCTCGAACTCACGGTGGACGACCGCGGGGTCGACGATCGGCAGCGAGGACGCGGTCTCGTCGAGTTGCTCGGGCGAGGCGCCATCGGCCTCGGCCTGCGAGGTGTATTCGGTCACCTCGAGGTCGTCCTTGGCGATCCCGTAGGCGTCCTGGGTGGCCTTGATGTTGGCCGCCAGGTAGGGCTTCTCCTTGTCCTGCTCGCTCGGCCGCACCTGGAAGCCCTGCACGACCGCGGGCCAGATCATCCCGATCAGCAGCACCGAGATCGCGAACAGCGAGATCGCGATCGAGGGCAGCTGCCAGCTGCGCCGCCACATGTTGAGGATGAACAGCACGCCACAGATCACCGCGATGCCGAGCAGGATCTGGTTGGCCGGGAGCACCGCATGCTCGTCGGTGTACGTCATCCCGTCCAGGCGGGGCCCGGAGCCGTTGACCAGGTCGTAGCGGTCGACCCAGTAGTCGAGCCCCTTGACCAGCAGGATCAGGCCGATCATGGCGCTGAGCTGGATCTGCGCCGAGCGGGTGAACCGGTCACGCTGCGCGGTGAGCCGGATGCCGCCGTAGACGTAGTGCACGATCATCGCGCCGATGGTGCCGAGGATCAGCCCGGTCAGCGCGAAGTTGACCAGGTAGTGCCACCACGGCAGGTCGAAGACGTAGAAGCCGATGTCCTTGCCGAAGAACTTATCGGTCTTGTCGAAGTCGCGCCCGTGGCGCCACATCAGATACGTACGCCACTGGCCGGCGCCCGAGAAGCCGGCGAAGATCCCCGATACACCAGCGACGCCGACCAAGAGCCAGGTGCGGATCGGGGCGATCGCGTCGCGGTAGCGGTCGAGGCCACCGATGTCGTCAGCGGGGTGGAAGTAGGGACGCGTGCGATAGGCCAGCGCCGCGGGCAGCCCGATCATGATCGCCATCAGCACGCCGAAGATGACGAAGAGTGCCGTACGCGTCCAGAAGACCGTGCCGAAGACGCTGCTGAAGTCGATCGCGTCGTACCACAGCGCGTCGGTGTAGATCGCCGCGAAGGCACTGATGCCGAAGAAGAGCACGATGACCGAGACGGCCGAGATCGCCAGCCATCGGTTGCGGCCGGTGCTCTGTGTGCGCGCCGGCGCCTGTGCCGGATCGTCGTCGTCGAACAGGCTCATTCTTCACTCTCGCTGTCGGGGGTCTCCTCAAGAGTGACACGCAACAGTTCGAGGAGCTCGGGGACCAGGTCGACGCCACCGATGACCGACTGGTCGTCGTCGTGCGCCTTCAACCGCAGAGCACAGTACGTCGCACCAGCACGTGTCGCGCCGGCCACGATGCGTACCTCTTGCCGGTCGGGGTGCGCCTTGGCGAACTCCGCGGCCGCCTCGGCGTCATCGGGGATCTTGCCGTCGGCGTCGGGTGGCAGCACCAGGCGCTCGACGACCGCTGCGCAGCCGGTGACCCCTGCGGGCCAGGCGGTCGTCTGGAGGACCTCCTCCAGCTGGGTCGTCACCGGCACCTGGTCCTGCTCGATCGGGGTCAGCGACCCGTCCTGATCGGGAGCGTCGAGGCCCATCATCGCGGCGAGCGCGGGCTCGGCCTGGACCAGCGCGGCGGTGTCGACGAGCGCGAAGAGCCTCGCCGGTCCGTCCCAGCCTTCGCCGGCGACGTGGGCCTCGATCTCGAGGACCGCTGTGGCCAGGGCGGGGTCGGTCTCCAGGTCGAGACCGCGGCTGAGCTCGGGCGTGGGCTCAGGGGTGTCGTTCACTTCGTGCTCCCACAGGTCGGCAGCTTGGCATTCGGGTCCTCGGTCCAGGTTTCGATCGCCTTGATGGCGTCGTCGAGAGTCTCCACACGGGTCAGGCGCATGTCACCGTTCTCGGCACCCTCGACGTCTTGGCAGTTGCCGGCGGGCACCAGGAAGAGCTCGGCTCCGTCGGAGGCCGCGCCCGGGATCTTCTGCTGGATCCCGCCGATCGGGCCGACGTTGCCGTCACCGTCGATGGTGCCGGTGCCGGCGATCTTCTTCTCGCCGGTCAGCGGCCCCTCGGTGAGGGTGTCGTAGACCGAGAGCGCCATCATCAGCCCGGCACTCGGTCCGCCGATGGCCGGGTCGAGGGTGATCTTGACGTCGTAGGGGAACTCGTAGGTCGCTCCCAGCGAGACGCCGATGAAGGCCTTGCCGTCCTTCTCGCCGGTCTTGATGGTCTGGGTGAGCGTCTTGCCCTTGCGCTCGATGGTCAGCTCGACCGTGTCACCGGGCTCGACCTTCTGCACCTCGGCGACGACCTCTTCGGGGGTGTCGACCGGCTTGTCGCCGACCTTGGTGACCACGTCGTCGGCCTTCAGCTTGCCGGCGGCCGGCGCGTCCTTGGTCACCTCGGCGACCGACACCTCGTCGACGTCCTCACCGAGCCTGGTGAACGCGGCGGCGATCGCGGCGTCCTGGGCGCTGGCCATCTGCACCTGCCCGGCCTCACGGTCGTCCTCGACGGTGCCCTGGTCGGGGTAGGCGACCTCGCGCGGGTAGACGGCCTCGGTGTCGCTCATCCAGGCGCCGAGCAGGGTCCAGAGCCCGAGCCGGGCCTCGCGGGTGGTCTCGGAGACCGTGGTCATCCGCAGCTGCCCCTTGTCGCGGTAGCTCTTGTGACCCTCGACCTGAACGATGTCCTTGCCGTCGAACTCGCCCAGGACGTTCACCGTCGGCCCGGGGCTGTAGATCGTGAAAGGCAGCGGAACGACCCAGGCGATCACGATCAGGGCAACCACGAGCGGCAGGGCGACAAGGCCGGCCAGGGTGCGCTGTGTCATAGCGTCACCTTCTCATTCGGGACCAACTGCACCCTAAGAGGCGTCGCGGTTGACACGGACCGCGACTCCGGTCGACCTGTCGGGCGGCGGCTGAGGCGCTGCGTACCTTCTCGAGCGCTCGCGCGTCTTCTCCTTCTCCAGCGCGATGCCGAGGCGGCGTACGACCTCTTCGCGGTCCTGCTCGCGCCCCTCACGTCCGAGGAACGCGACCCAGGCCATCGCCAGCACGGTGATGACCGCAGACGGTACGAGCCAGAGCAGGATGTCCACGTACGCAGCCTATTTGGTGAGCACAACGCCGCGCATCAGGGCGCGCCGACCCACTCGTCGGTGCCGTCGGTGAAGACCTGGTGCTTCCAGATCGGCACCTCGGCCTTGAGGGTGTCGATGAGGTCGCGGGAGGCGGCGAAGGCCTCGCCGCGATGGCCGGAGGCGGTGGCCACGATGACGGCGATGTCGCCGATGTCGAGGTGGCCGGTGCGGTGGACGGCGGCGACACCCGCGACGCCGTGGTCGGCGGCGACCTTCTCGGCGACGTCCGCGAGGCGGGCGAGGGCGCTCGGATGGGCCTGGTAGTCGAGGCCGGTCACACCCTTGCCCCCGTCGTGATCACGTACGCGGCCGACGAAGAGCGTCACCCCGCCGGAAGCGTCGTCGTCGAGTGCGTCCAACACCTCGGTGACATCGAGAGGGGTCTCCCGGATGTCGAGAAGCTTGACGGCGCCATTCTTCGGTTCAGCCATAGGAACAGGGTAGTGCTTGCTGACAGCGGGCTTCCGTAACCGCGTAGGCTGGACATATGAGTCAGACCCCAGGTGGCCCCGACGAGCCGGAGGAGCCGGAGAACCCCTTCAAGGGCACGCCCTTTGAAGCATTCTTCGGTGGTTTTCCTATCGGCGGCGTCGGCGGAGGCCCCGGCGGCATGCCTGACCTGAGCCAGATCTTCGGTCAGATCCAGTCGCTGCTACAGCCCTATGACGGCCCGCTGAACTGGGACGTCGCGATGGACCTCGCCCGCAAGGTAGCCGCGTCCTCGCCCGACCCGACGCCTTCTCAGCGGCAGAAGGACGCGGTCGCCGACGCGATCCAGCTGGCCGACCACTGGTTGGAGGAGACCACGTCGTTCCCCTCCGGCGTGAAGTCCGCCACCGCCTGGTCGAAGGCGGAGTGGCTGGTCAACACGCTGGACGCGTGGAAGCCGCTGATCGAGCCTGTCGCGGCCTCGACCGCGGCCGCGATGAGCGGTCAGCTCCCCGAGGACATGAAGGCCCAGATGGGCCCGATGATCGGGTTCGTCGGGAAGGCGATGGGCGCGTTGTACGCGAACCAGGCCGGCACCGGCCTCGGCCATCTCGCCGGCGAGGTCATCTCCGTCTCCGACATCGGCATCCCGCTGACCGAGCCCGGTCAGGCCGCGCTGCTGCCGGTCAACGTCGAGCCCTTCGCCGAGGGCCTGGGCGTCAGCACCGACGACGTGCTGCTCTTCCTGGCCCTGCGCGAGGCCGCCCACCAGCGGCTCTTCGCCGGCGTGCCGTGGCTGCGTGACCACGTGGTCTCGGCCGTCACCGACTACGCGCGAGGCGTCGAGCTCAACATGGAGGCCATGCAGCAGCGCATCGAGGAGCAGATGCGCGGCCTGGACCTCTCCGCGATGCAGGACCCCTCCCAGCTGCAGAACATGTTCGAGGAAGGCATGTTCGAGGTGCCCGACTCGCCCGCGCAGAAGGCGGCGCTGGAGCGGCTCGAGATCGTGCTGGCGCTCGTGGAGGGCTGGGTCGACGAGGTCGTCGCCCTGGCCACCGCCGAGAGGATGCCGGTCGCGGCGCAGCTGCAGGAGGCCGTACGCCGCCGCCGGGCTGCCGGCGGTCCGGCCGAGCAGACCTTCGCGACGCTCGTCGGCCTCGACCTGCGGCCACGACGGCTGCGGGATGCGGCCGCGCTGTGGGGCTCGCTGCGCACCCGACAGGGCATCGAGGCCCGTGACGGCGTCTGGATGTCCCCGGCGCTGCTGCCCACCTCGGCCGACCTCGACGACCCGCTCGGCTTCCGTGAGGGCGCCGAGGCTCCGGACGTCGACTCGATCGACTTCGACGCGGAGCTCAAGAAGCTGCTCGGCGGAGACGCTGACGAGTGAGCTTGCACGCTGACGCGCTCGCGAACCTGCGGGCGTGGGACGCGCCGTCGGCTCCCCAGGAGACCTTGCGGCAGCGCTACGTCTCCCATCTCGAGGCCGAGCCCACCGGAGTCTTCAAGTCGTGCGTCCCCGACCACCTGACGGCCTCGTGCGTGGTGCTCTCCGACGACGGTTCCTCGGTGCTGCTGACCCATCACCGCAAGGCGCGGCGCTGGTTCCAGTTCGGTGGTCATCTCGAGCAGGACGACGCGACCCTGTGGGCGGCCGCTGCCCGCGAGCTTCGTGAGGAGTCCGGGGTGCCCGACCTGGTCCCGCTGCCCGAGCTGGTGCAGCTCTCCGAGCACCCGGTGCCCTTCTGCGCTCCTTCCGGGGACGTCCACCACCTCGACGTACGCTTCATGGCCGTCGCTCCCGCCGGTGCGGTTCCGGAGGTGAGCGAGGAGTCGCTGGACGTACGTTGGTGGCCGGTCGACTCGATCCCCGACCCCGAGGACAACCTGATCGAGCTCATCAAGCTCGCGCAGGCTCGTCTCTAGAGGCCTCCCGGGGTCGTACCGAGGGCGGTGTGCGCGGTCGGGCGCTGGCTGACGGCGAGCGCGGACGGCGGTTCACCTGCGTACCTGACGACGTCGCGGGTCAGATGGCTCTGGTCGGCATAGCCGTGACGGGCGGCGACCTCGGCGACGGTCAGCGTGCCGAGGCGATGTATCGAGCTTGTCGAGATGTCGGCGGCGGCACGCTCGAAACGTACGACACCGGCAGCCGCCTTCGGGGTGAGTCCGACGGCGCGCTGGAAGCAGGCCGTGACATACCGGTGGCTCCATCCGGTCTCAGCCACGAGGTCCCGGATGCGCACCTGACCCCCGGACTCGTTGATCCGGTCCCACAGCCAGGAGACCAGCGGGTCGGCCGGGCCATCGGCCCGCGCGAGCAGCGTGGACTGGACCAGGTCGAACCGCGGTCGCCAGGAACCGGCCTCTGCGAGCTGATCCGAGAAGGACGGCCCGAGTTGCGGGATCAGGTCCTCGGCCGCGATCACCCTGCCGGCCACCTCCCGACCCGGGACACCGAGCAGCCGGGAGACACCGAGCGGCGTCAGATAGACCTGCACGCACGCGTGGCTACGACCGGACCGGGTCGAGACCGGACCGGGCATGAAGCCGGAGAGGAACGACCCGTACGTCCCGACGCCCTCCCCCGCGGCGACGTCGAGGATCTCGAACGGGTCACCGAAGGAGAGGACCAGCGGCAGCAGGGTGCCCGCGGGCTGACGCCGTTCGAGCGGCGCTGCCGA
Organism: Nocardioides sp. NPDC023903; assembly: GCF_040639295.1. NCBI lineage: Bacteria > Bacillati > Actinomycetota > Actinomycetes > Propionibacteriales > Nocardioidaceae > Nocardioides > Nocardioides sp. NPDC023903. The sequence continues at coordinate 98,363 of NZ_JBEZZS010000013.1, forward strand.
CTGCTCACGGAAGCCGACGACGCCCGCCACCAGACCCCGCAGACCGGGGTGGGTGGGCAGTCGTACGATCTCGCGGGTCACGCCCGTCATACATCGATGATCGCCGGTCGATTTCGTTCAAGCCAGTCGATTCGAGCAGGGCGCAGGCTGTTGTCATGCGAAAAGTTGCGATCGTGGAGTTCCTGAGCGTCGACGGAGTCATGCAAGGACTGGGCTCCCCCGAGGAGGACCGGGATGGTGGATTCGAGCACGGCGGGTGGGGCGCGCCGTACGGCGCCGCGGTCGGGGAGGTCCTCTCCCCCGACGTCGGTGCGCACACCTCGGCGTACGTCATGGGACGGCGGACCTACCAGAAGATGGCGGAGTTCTGGCCGACCCAGCCCGACACCAACCCGATGGCGGCAAGCCTCAACTCCACTCCGAAGCACGTCGCGACCCGCACGCTCGACGACCTCGCTTGGAGCGGTGCGAGCGTGCTCGAGGGAGACGTCATCGAGGCCGTCGCCGGCCTCAAGGCCGAGGGGAAGGGAACCATCGTCGCACTCGGGAGCGGTGACCTCGTCCGTCAGCTGATGAGCGCCGGGCTCGTCGACGAGCTGCGGCTGTTCGTGCATCCGTTGCTGCTCGGCACCGGCAAGCGACTCTTCGGCGACCTGCCGTCGCCGTGTTCCCTGCGGCTCGAGGACATCGCCTCGACGAGTCTCGGCACGGTCGCGCTCACCTACGCAGTGGGTCAGTCGATCTCTTCGACCCCTTCGACATCGTCGTCCTCCTCCTCACCCGGAGGGGCGGGGAGCTTGGCGGCGGCGGACCAGCCGGCGAGGTAGCCCTTGGCACGCTCGGCCTGGGGATATCGGTCGACCCACGCCCAGAAGGCCTCGTTGTGCTTGGCCTCGAAGAGGTGGGCGAGCTCGTGGACGAGGACGTAGTCGATGACCCAGCTCGGCATGCCCCGGAGCCGGTCGCTGAGCCGGATCGAGCGGTCGCCGGGGGTGCACGAGCCCCAGCGACTGTTCTGGTTGTCGACCCAGCGTACGGAGTCAGGCTTGGCCAGGCCGCCGAAGTACTGGTCGCTCAGCGCGGCCGATCGCCGCACCAGATCGTCGTCGCTGGGCTTGCGACGCTTTTCGGCCTTCTCCAGGCGGGCGACCATCTGCTCGACCCACTCGGCCTCCTCCCGCTGGGACATCGCGGCCGGGATCATCACGATGATGCGATCGCCGTCACGGTAGGCGGAGACCGTACGCCGACGCCGCTTGCTGCGTCGCACCTCGATCTCCGGGCCGTCCATAGGTCAAGAAACTACCTGTTCGCCCAGGCCAGCAGGCGATCCCGAGGCCAGGTGTTGATGATCCGTTCCTCTTCGATACCCGCCATTTCGGCTCGTTCGCACCCCAGGACGAGGAAGTCGAGCTGCCCCGGAGCGTGTGCGTCGGAGTCGATCGAGAAGAGGCAACCAGCGTCGCGAGCGAGCTCGAGAAGCTTGGTCGGCGGGTCTCTCCGCTCCGGTCGGGAGTTGATCTCGACCGCGACCCCGTGCTCGGCACACGCCTCGAAGACCTTGCGGGCGTCGAACTGGCTGCCGGGCCGGGTGCCGCGGTTTCCGGTGACCAGCCGGCCGGTGCAGTGACCGAGCACGTTCATCCGGGTCGTGGAGACCGCGGTGACCATCCGCTTCGTCATCTGCTCCTTCTCCATCTTCAGCTTCGAGTGGACGCTGGCGACCCGCAGCTGGAGCTTGGCGAGCATCTCGTCGGTCTGGTCGAGGCTGCCGTCGTCGAGGATGTCGACCTCGATCCCCTTCAGGAGGGTGAACCCGTGTCCGGCGAGGTGGTCGTTGACCGCGTCGACGACACCGAGCTGGCGCTCCAGGCGTGCGGCGCTGAGACCGTTGGCGATCGTCAGACGCGGACTGTGGTCGGTGAGCACGAGGTATTCATGACCCAGCTCGATCGCGGTGAAGGCCATCTCCTCGATCGGCGAGCCGCCGTCGGACCAGTCGGAGTGGCTGTGCAGATCGCCCCGGAGCCTGCTCCGCAGCCCCTCCCCCGCTCCGGTCAGCGGACCGCCGTGGATGCGCTCGGTGTCCTGCAGGCGCTGCGGAACCTCGCCGCGCGCGGCCTCGGTGATGACCTTGGCAGTGCTCGCCCCGACCCCGCTCAGCTCGGTCAGGGTGCCCTCGGCCGCCCGACGGCGTACGTCCTCCTCGGAGAGGGGCAGGATCGCTGCCGCCGCGGCGCGGAACGCCTTCACCTTGTAGGTGTCCTCGCGTCCGCGTTCGAGCAGGAATGCGATCCGACGCAGGGCTGCGACGGGCGACAACGGCTCGTCCACCAAATCTTCCTCCAACTATTTTTGCCTCCACAGGCGGTGGAGAATGCTTTTCCCAGGTCAAGGTCTGGATTCAACCGAATATTCTCCATTCGGTCACCTTGGTTACTCACAGGAAAGCGCATGTCTTCCACCGGATGTCCCCAAGCAAAGCGGGGTTGTCCACATCTTGTCCACAAGCAACGCGGAGTGGGACGTTGACGCGCTCCCACATCCTCTTTAGGTTCGATGTCAGTGGGACCCCCGGCGCCGCCGGACGGCCTTCGCAAGGGGAAGGCGAAGGACGATCCAGGCACCGGGGGTCCCTCCAGTTTTATCCCCACCCCGAGACCTTCGCGAGAGCCTTCGACAGACCTTCGATGCGTCCTCGAAAGCCCCGAATCCCCCGGTATGACGCCAACACGCCGACACTCGCTTGGTAGCCCGTGTTGCCGCAGGAAGCGCCGCGTGTCGTAGGGTCGAGTTGGCTCGTCATGACGAGCTTCCGACGGGCTTCCCTGACAACCCCGTCGCGACGACCAGTTACATATAGGCAAGGAGGCCGTCATGGCGGAGACCTGGAGCGGCGAGTTCTACTGCGTGAAGTGCAAGGAGAAGCGCGAGGCAACCGGTGAGATCCGGGTGAACGACAAGGGCACCAAGATGGCCAAGGCTGTCTGCCCCGTCTGCAGCACCAACCTCAACCGCATCTTGGGCAAGGCCTGATCACTGAGCTCATCCTGAGCCCACGCGGCGGCGTCCCCGGCATGTCCGGCGGCGCCGCTGCCACGTTTTGCCGAAGCGTCAGCCCCGTCGGCCGAAGCGTCACCCGAGTGCCAACTCGGCCGACGCGCGTGACGTCTCGGCAGTTATCCACAGGGTCTGTGGATTGTCGGTGCAGGAATCCTGGCGCGGTGTGAGACTCCCGGCATGAGCACGCGCTACCGGATTCGGCCGGGGTATGTGGCCGTACGACGTGATGAGACCCGACTCCAGATCGGCATCGACCCGCCACGACGGGCGATCGTGCAGGACGGCGTGGAGGTACGCCGCCTGCTGACCGACCTCGCCGCCGGCCGGGCGGTCGAGCCCGACCACCTGCCCGGACGACACGCGATGCAGCAGCTGGGCAACGCCGGCCTGCTGATGGACGCGGACGGCGGCGAGCCGCCACCGCGGGTGGGCTTCGACGGTCCGCCTGCACTGCTCTCGGCGGCTCGGGCGCTGATCGGATCGGCTCCGACAGCGAGCAACCCGGACATCGTCGTGCTCCTCTCGGAGGGGCCGCTGGACCGCGAGCGAGCCGACGAGATGGTGCGCGAGGGCCGGGCACACCTCGTCGTCGAGAGCGGACCCGACACCTGGACGGTGGGTCCGCTGGTCGTACCCGGGGTCACCGCCTGCCTTCGCTGCGTCGACGCGACGCTCGCCGAGGAGGACGAGCGGCGGGCCGTGGTCGTGAGCCAGCTCGTCGGCAACGAGGTGCCGAGCGACGCGTTGCTGCAGTCGCTCGCGCTCTCTTGGGCCGTACGCGACGCCCGCGCCTACCTCGCCGGGCGCACCCCGGCCTCGTGGTCGGCGTCGGTGATCCTCACCCGTGACGACGCGCCCACCGTCCGACCCTGGCGGCGGCATCCCTACTGCGGCTGCGCCTGGGACCTGATCGCCTCGGCCGGGCCGGAGGCGGGCGAACCGGCTTGACCTCCGTCGATGCCTCCGGCACCCTTGCGGACATGGTCACGAAGAGCGCGCTGCGACGACGAGGCATGGGTCTCTGACCCCGCCCTCGCGTCAGCCTGCCCTCTTCACCTTCTAGGACCACTCTCGTGCACGAGCACACTCTTGCCCTGTCCGCATACCTGCAGGACGCCGTCGTCACCTGCTTCGGCGACGCCTACGCCGGCATCGATCCCGAGCTGAGACCGGCCACCCGGCCCGAGTTCGGCCACCTCCAGTCCAACCTGCCGCTGCGGCTGGCCGGTCCGCTCGGCCTGCCACCGCGGGAGATCGGCGCCCGCCTCGTCGACGCGGTCGACCTCAAGGACCTCGGAACCCTCGAGCTGGCAGGTGCCGGGTTCCTCAACCTCATCTGGTCCCCCGCCGTCCTCGGCGCGGCCGTCAGCGACCTGCTGACCGACCCACACCTGGGCGTACCCACCCCGGAGAACCCGAAACGGGTCGTCGTCGACTACTCCTCCCCCAACGTCGCCAAGCCGATGCACGTCGGCCACCTGCGCTCCACCGTCATCGGCGACGCCCTGGCCAGGGTGCTGGCCTACGCCGGCCACGACGTCGTACGGCAGAACCACCTCGGCGACTGGGGCACCCAGTTCGGGATGCTGGTCGAGGAGCTGCTCGGAGAGGGTCTCGACGACCCGGCGACGGTCGCCGACCTGGACATGACCGAGCTGCTCGCGCTCTACCGGCGGGCGAAGGCGCGCTTCGACGACGACCCGGCTTTCGCCGGCTCCGCCCGGCGGCGGGTGGTCGCGCTCCAGTCCGGCGAACCGACCACCCTGGCGCTCTGGCAGGCGCTCGTCGACGCCTCGATGGCCGAGTTCGACGCCACCTACAGCCGGCTCGGCGTACTCCTGACCGACGACGACTTCGACGGCGAGAGCCGCTACAACCCACAGCTTCCGGGCGTCGTCGACGACCTACGCGCATCGGGTCTGCTGACCGAGTCGGCCGGTGCCCAGGTCGTCTACCCCGACGGCTTCACCGGCCGCGACGGCGGGCCGCTGCCCCTGATCGTGCGGAAGGCCGACGGTGGGTTCGGGTACGCCGCCACCGACCTCGCCACGATCCGGCACCGCGTCGACGACCTGGCCGTGGACCGGGTCGTCTACATCGTCGACCACCGGCAGAGCCAGCACTTCGAGATGGTCTTCGCCGTCGCCCGAGCCGCCGGCTGGCTGCCCGAGTCGGTAGAGGTCCAGCACATCGGCTTCGGCACCGTGCTCGGCCCCGACGGCCGCCCGTTCAAGACCCGCTCCGGCGAGACGGTCACGCTGACCGCGCTGCTCGACGCCGCCGAGGAGGCGGCCGCGGCCAGCTACGCCGGCCCCGGGGTCGTACGTGCCGTGGCCAATGCCGCAGTGAAGTACGCCGACCTCTCCAACAACCTCGCCCGCGACTACGTCTTCGACCTCGCCCGGATGTCGGCCACCACCGGCGAGACCGGCCCGTATCTGCAGTACGCCCATGCCCGGGTCTGCAGCATCCTCGCGCAGGCTCCGCAGCAGACGTACCCTTCGACAGGCTCAGGACATCGCGCCATCGGCACCCTGTCCCACCCGGCCGAGCAGCGGCTGGCGCTGGAGCTGACCGGCTTCGCGCCGGTGGTCGCGAAGGTCGCCGACACCTTGGAGCCGCATCACCTGACCGCGTACCTCTATGGTCTGGCGACCGCCTTGACGGCGTTCTACGAGATCTGTCCGGTGCTCAAGGCCGAGGGTGAGGTCAGGCAGACCCGGCTCGCGTTGTGCGAGGCGACCCGGCGAGTGCTGTCAGAGGGACTCAGGCTCCTCGGGATCGAGGCGCCGCAGAGGATGTGAGCGTGGTGCTCAGGCCCACCAGTCGGAGTCGAGCTTGGCTTCCATGGAGCGCACGTGACGTCGCGAGCAGGCCTCGCAGAACGACTTCGAACGCCCACGCTCAACCGCGGTGGTCCACGCGAGGAGGCGGTTGGGGTCGGCCTCGTAGCATCCGCAGAAATCGCAGGTCTTCATGTATCAACGATAGGTCGAAATCCTGCGGTTCAGAGGGTGCAACACCGAAATTCTGCATCACCTGAATGTCAGCGCCGTGTTACCTCCCGGACGGCAGGACGCAGGCGGTGTCGAGGCCCAGAACGTGGTTGAGGCGGCCGAACGCCAGCCACGAGCCGAGGCACATGCTGAGCTCGACGATCTCGGCATCGGTGTAGTGGGCCGACATCCGATCCCAGAAGTCCTGGTCGATGCCATGGTGGTCGATCGCATAGCGCTCGGCGAACTCGGCGGCGAGCCGGGTGCGATCGTCGAAGGCGTCGGTCGTACGCCACTGCTCGACCGCCTCGGCGAACGACTCCTCGACCTTCTCGCCGTCTCGTTCAGTGCGCCAGTCGAGGCAGAAGACGCAGCCGTTGATCTGCGCGATCCGCAACCGGGCGGCCTCGAACTCGCGGAGCCCGAGCGTGGTGTGCTCGTAGACCGCTAGCGAGAGACCGGCGGCGGCCGGGCCGATGCCGGGGACCATCTCGCCCCAGACGTACGCGATGGGGTCCTTGTCCTCGGGGACATCGATGATCATGCGGTCGCACCTTCCTGGGCGACCTTGGCCGCACCGAGCTTGCCGGTCGCCGGACGAAGCGGGACGTCGAGCGCGTCGTAGAGGCCGGGAGCCGAGTCGACGAGCCACTCGATCGCGCCGACGAGCCGTCCGACCGCGGTGGCGTTGCCGCCCGCCGCCCGGTTGCCGGCCTTGTCGGTCGCCTCGACCGTCACCTCGATCCGCGGGTCGCCCTCGATGATCACCCGGTGGGCACCGTCGCCATCGGGTGGCGTCGGCCAGTGCGGGGCGCAGGAGGGATGGATGCGGGTGACGTGCTCGACGACGATGAGCGGCTCACCGGCGACGATGCCCTGGACCTCGAAGCGGACCGCACCCTGGGTGCCCTTCTCGAAGTCGCCCATCGACGCGGTGGCCACCGTCTCGTCCAGCGGCAGCCGCTCGACGGTCTCCCGGATCTCGTCGAGCTCGACCTCGAGGGCCCGGGCCAGCAGCCTGACCTGGCCGCCCCACACCATGGTCGGGACGGTCTCCGCGAGCATCGGGGCGTCGTAGTCCATCGGCTGGCCCATCCCGACGAGATAGCGGACGGAGTCGGGCTGGTCGTAGGTCGAGTAGTCGAAGATCTCCTGACACCGGACGACGTCCACGGTGCTGCCCAGGCCGCTGACGAGCAGCGGCAGCACGTCGTTGGCCCACCCGGGGTCGACACCGGAGACGAAGAGGGACCCGCTGCCCTCAGCGATCGCGGCCAGCACCGGCTCGCGCATCTCCGGAGGGGCGTTGCGCTGGTCGTAGAGCGCGTAGAGGGCGGGCGTGACCACCACGGCCCCGGTCCCGAGCGCTCGCACGATGTCGGCGAGGGCCTCGTCCGGTCGGATGTCGCCCGATGCTGCGTACACGACCGCCTGCGGACGTGTCGCGAGCACCGCGTCGATGTCGTCGGTGGCGGCGACGCCGAGGTCACGGCCGAGATCCGCGAGGTCGCCCGCGTCCCGGCCGACCTTCTCGGGGTCGTGGACGAGCACGCTCGTCAGCTCGAGTCGTGGATGTGCGTCGACCGCGCGGATGGCGAGTCGACCGATGTTTCCCGTGCCCCAAACGCATGCGCTGACCATGCGATCTCCCTTGCCGGTTGCCCTGGTTGGTTTGCGTTGCCGGTTTGCGCGAATGTTGCGAAACCTGTGACACCCCCACCGGCATACTAGAACATGTTCTAGCAATCAGTGATGAAAAGGGAGGTCATCTTGAGCAACACACCACGAGAGGACAGGTCGCGAGGCCTGTCACGCCGAGGATTCGTGCTCGGCGCGGGCTCACTGGCTGGTGTCGGGATGCTGGGAGGAGCATTCGGAGCCAGCCCGACTTGGGCATCAGCCGCAGCGTCGTCGATCGGCAACGGCGCGCAGGTCCCGGTGCTGGTCATCGGCACCGGCTACGGCGGCTCGGTCGCGGCCCTGAGGCTGGCCCAGGCCGGCATCAACGTCCACATGGTCGAGATGGGCCAGGACTGGGCAACAGTCGCACCAGGGAGCGACGGCAAGATCCATCCGAAGATCACCAGCCCGGATCACCGCGCCTTCTGGATGCGTACGCGGACCAAACAGCCGCTCAGCAACTTCCTCGGGTTCCCCATCGACAAGGACATCACCAAGCATGCCGGCATCCTCGATGCCGAGGACTTCGCCGGGATCTCCGTCTACCAGGGACGCGGCGTCGGTGGCGGCTCGCTCGTCAACGGAGGCATGGCCGTCACGCCGAAGCGGGAGAACTTCGGAGCCGTCCTCCCCTCGGTGGATGCGGCGGAGATGTATTCCACCTACTACCCGCGGGCCAATGCCGCCCTCGGCGTCGGATCCGTCGACCCCGCCTGGTTCGAACGGACCTCCTACTACCAGTACTCACGCGTGGGCCGGAAGCACGCTCAGCGCTCAGGCTTCGCGTGGACGTTCGTCCCGGACGTGTACGACTGGAACTACATGATGGCCGAGGACAACGGCAGCGTCCCGAAGTCGGCGCTGGCCCAGGAGGTCATCTACGGAAACAACTACGGCAAGAAGACGCTGCCGAAGACGTACCTCGCCCAGGCCGCCGCCACAGGCAAGGTCACCATCTCCTCTCTGCACCGGGCCACCTCGGTCCGGCCCGCGGCAGCCGGCGGCTACGACGTCGTCCTGGAACAGATCAACACCGCCGGCGACGTGGTGGCGACGAAGACGGTCAATGCGGGCAAGGTGTTCTTCGCGGCCGGCAGCGTCGGTACGAGCAAGCTGCTGGTGAAGCTGAAGGCGACGGGCGCGCTGCCCGCGCTGAACGGCGAGGTCGGCCAGGGATGGGGCGACAACGGCAACGTGATGGTCGGGCGCGCCAACCACATGTGGGACCCGACCGGTGACGTGCAGTCGACGATCCCGTGCTCGGGCATCGACAACTGGGACGCCGGCGGCGCCTTCGCCGAGGTCGCGCCGCTGCCTGCCGGTCTCGAGACGTTCGCGTCCTTCTATCTCGCGATCACCAAGACCCAGCGCCGGGCGGCGTTCAGCTACAACTCGGCCACGGGCAAGGTCGACCTGTCGTGGCAGACCGCGTGGAAGCAGGACTCCATCACGATGGCGAAGACGATCTTCGACAAGATCAACAGGACGGAAGGGACGATCTACCGGACCGACCTCTTCGGCACCAACAAGATCTGGGGCGACCACCTGACCTACCACCCGTTGGGCGGCGCCGTCCTGAACAAGGCGACGGACAACTACGGCCGGCTGCACGGTTACAACGGTCTCTACGTCATCGACGGCTCGCTCATTCCGGGCAACACGAGCGTCAACCCGTTCGTCACGATCACCGCCCTCGCGGAGCGGAACATCGAGAGGATCATCGCCACCGACCTCTAATCGATCGCGGCAAAAACATTGGACCGGCCAGTCCGAGGGTTTCTCGGACTGGCCGGTCATCTTCCACACCCGCGATCAGAGGGGTGAGGTCTGGGGTCCCATCCGGGACTTACAGCGCGCGGGCAAGAGCCAGCTTCGCCTGGACGGCGGCTCGCTCGGCCTTGCGGCCCAGGCGAGCGGCCTTGACGAGGGCATGTCCTCGCCGCAGTTCACGCGCCTCTCCCAGGCGCGCGGACATTTGCGCGCGCGCCAGGTCTTCGTAAAGCAAGTTCATCTGAGTGCTCCGTACTCGGTTGGTGTTCATGTCTTTTTCGATCTCCTGCTGGTCAGCGGGCTCCGGCGCCCATGGTCATCACGATCGGGTTCATGGCTGTTGGCCTTTCGTCGTTGAAACGGCTGCTGTTGTTGAGGTGTTCGGTCGTTCAGGCGGCGTCCTTGCGGGGCCGGCCACGGGGCCGCTTGCGGGGGATCACCTTCCCCTGCAGGAGCAGCTGGCCGCCCCAGACGCCCCAGGGCTCACGCCGGTCGAGAGCGCTGGCGAGGCAGAGCGGCTGCACGGGGCAGGTCGCGCAGAGCGCCTTGGCGAACTCGACGTCGGCAGGGGACTCGGCGAACCAAAGCTCCGGGTTGTTGACCCGGCAGGGCAGCTGGTCCTCGTCGTAGCGGTTGGCGCGGTCGTGGAGAACGCCGAGAGTGACCTCGGGCTCGAGAATGCTGGTCATATGTACACCTCCTTTGTGACTGATCGCGGGTTTTGAGAAACAGAAAGGCCGCGGATCCCGGGTTTCGGGTTCCGCGGCCTGGAGGCTGCTGTGACTACGTGGTTCTACGTAGTCGGACAGCTCCAGGCTCGAATCCCGTGGGACTTGACCTTGATGGCATCCGCCTGCGGGGACACGAGTCCCTCGAAGCGCGTGCCGTAGCCAGCGCCCATAAAGGCACCGGCAGCCGGGGTGGCCCAGGTCGGGCAGGACAGCTCGGGGTGGCCGCACGCGGACATGGCGATGCCATTGATCGGCGTCTGGTTCGAGTTGATCTTCACTGGGGCCACCTCCTTCGGGGCTGTCGGGCGCGCCTCAACGGCGCGCGGCTTTACTTGATGAAAGAACAGTAACCGGCCGGGCAGGTCGGCCGCAAACGATTAAACCCGTTGATTTCGACGAATTTCCGTGAAGGACTTTTAGGCCTCGGCGGAGATCACCTGAAGGACTTCCGAGCCGTACGTCTCCACCTTGCTGCGGCCGATGCCGGCGATGCGCTGCAGATCCTGGAGGGTGCCCGGCTTCTGCTCGGCGATCTGCTCCAGCGTCGCGTCGGTGAAGACCACGAACGCCGGCTTGCTGATGGCCTCGGCGGTCTCCTTGCGCCACTGCTTCAGCCGGCCGTAGAGCTCCTCGTCGTAAGGCGCGTCGCAGCCCTCGTGACGGCCCATCCGCTTCTCGGCGGCCGAGCCCAGCGGACCGCCGCAGGCCTTGCACATCCGCGCCTTGCCGGAGCCGGGGCGCCGGGTCGGCGCCGCGGACCGAGCCGGCCGCAGCGGGTCGAGGAACCGCGACGGCCTGCGCCGCGCGGCCTGGCCCGGCTGGCGTGCCAGCGCCCAGGACAGGGTCAGGTCCACCCGCGCCCGGGTGAGGCCGACGTAGAGCAGCCGCCGCTCCTCTTCGATCTCGGCCGGGGTCGGCTCCTCGCCACGGAGGATGAACGGCATCGTGCCGTCCTGGAGGCCGACCAGGAACACCGAGTCCCACTCCAGCCCCTTGGCGGCGTGGAAGGTCGCCAGGGTCACGCCCGACGGCACCGGTGCGTGCTGCTCGGCCGCGCGACGGTCGAGCTCGGCGACGAGGCCGGCCAGGTCGCCGCCAGCGGCGGAGAAGGTGCGGGCCTGGTCGATCAGCGCCTGCCACGACTCCCAGCGGTCGCGCGTCTGTCCGCGACCCTCGGGCGGCTCGGAGGTCCAGCCCATCCCGGCCAGGATCCCGTGCACCGACTCCAGCAGCTCGTCGCCGATCACGGCGCCCTGGCCGCCTCGCGCCGCGCCGCGGATCCGGGTCACCGCCTCGCGGACCTCGGGCCGGTCGAAGAACCTGGCGGCGCCGCGCAGGACGTAGGGAATCTTGCGCGCGGTGAGCGCGTCCTCGTACGCCTCCGACTGGGCGTTGATCCGGAACAGGATCGCCATCTCGTTGTAGGGCTTGCCGGACTGGTGCAGACGCAGGATCTCGGCGGCGACGCCCTCGGCCTCGGCGACCTCGTCGGGCTGCTCGACGTGCTCGACTGCCGGACCGGCGTCGCGCTGCGCCTGCAGCTGGACACCGGCGCTCGGCGTACCTTCCAGGATCTTGTTGGCGGCCTTCACGATCTGCGGGGTGGAGCGGTAGTTGCGGACCAGCTCGACCGAGGTGGCGGCAGGATGCTTCTTCGGAAAGTCACGCAGGTAGGTGGCGTCGGCGCCGGCGAAGGTGTAGATCGTCTGCGCCGGGTCGCCGACGACGCAGAGCTCGCTGCGCCCGCCCAGCCACAGGTCGAGCAGCGCCGACTGCAGCGGCGACACGTCTTGGAACTCATCGACGGTGAACCACTTGTACTGCCGCCTGACCTGCGCCGCGACGCGCTCGTCGTGCTCCAGGAGACCCGCGGTCAGGAGCAGTACGTCCTCCATGTCCATGCGCGCCTGGGTGCGCTTGACGTCCTCGTAGGCCGCATAGATGTGTCCCACCATCGACGGGGTCAGGCCGCCGACCTCCCGGCCCCGCGACTCGGCCGACTTCGGGTAGTCGTCGGGGTGGACGTTGGAGACCTTCGACCACTCGATCTCCGAGGCCAGGTCGCGCGCCTGGGCCTGGTCGACGTTGATCCGCTGGCGCTGCGCGGCCGCGCGGATGAGCGGGATCTTCGACTCGGTCAGGTTGGGCAGCTCGGTGCCGTAGACCTTCGGCCAGAAGAACCGCAGCTGGCGCAGGGCGGCGGAGTGGAAGGTACGCGCCTGGACCGCACCGGCGCCCATCCCGCGCAGCCGCTGCCGCATCTCCCCCGCGGCGCGGGTGGTGAAGGTGACCGCGAGGATCTCCTGGGGAGCGTAGACCCCGGTGGCGACGCCGTAGGCGATCCTGTGGGTGATCGCCCGGGTCTTGCCGGTCCCCGCGCCCGCCAGCACCCGGACCGGACCCCGCAGTGCCTCCGCCACCCGGCGTTGCTCAGGGTCGAGGGCGGCGAGGAGGGACTCGGGGGTCATGGGCGGGGCAGGGTTCAATTGGGAATGGCTCCTCGGGGTGGGAACGTTATGCCTTGCGGGTCAAGACTATTGGCTCGCACCGACAGTTCTGATGAGGAGAGCCCCCCAATGAGCAGCTTCACGATGTACACCACACCCTGGTGTGGATACTGCCAGCGACTCAAGGGTCAGCTCGGCCGTGAAGACATCACCTTCGACGAGGTCGACATCGAGCAGGTCCCCGAGGCCGCGCAGATCGTCGAGCAGGTCAACGGCGGCAACCAGACGGTCCCGACCCTCGTCTACGCCGACGGCACCGCGATGACCAACCCGTCGATCGCTCAGGTCAAGGCGAAGCTCGCCGAGCTGGTCTGACGCGGGTCACCACGAGCCGGGAAGCTCCCCGCCGTACCACTCCTCGACCAGCGAGCGGCTGATCGAGATGCCGCTGGGCAGCTTGATCTCACCGCTCTCCGCGACCGCGGCGAGTTCCGCGCGGGTGAACCAGCGCGCCTCGCGGATCTCGTCCTCGTCGACCGTGATGTCGGTCGACACCGCACGCGCGAAGAAGCCGAGCATCAGGCTGGCCGGCAGCGGCCAGGGCTGGTTGCCGAAGTAGTCGACCTGCCCGACGCGTACGCCGACCTCCTCGGCGACCTCGCGACGCACCGCGTCCTCGAGCGACTCCCCCGGCTCGACGAAGCCGGCTAGGGTGGAGAAGTTGGGCGCGGGCCAGCGGGTGTGGTTGCCGAGCAGGCATCGCTCATCATCGCTCCCGGGCTCCCCCGACGTCACCAGCATGATCACCGCCGGGTCGGTGCGCGGGAAGATCACGTGTCCCTCCGCGCAGGCCAGCTCGTGACCGGCCGCGCGGGGTTCGAGGGCGCCGCCGCACCTGGAGCAGAACCGGGTCGCCCGGTGCCACTCGGCCAGGCCGATCGCGTGCATCAGGAAGCTCGCCTCGGTCGTATCGGCGAGCAGCGCGGGGAAGAGCCCGCGCAGGTCACGCCATGTCTCGCCGGCCTCCTCGCGACCGGTGAGCACGGCGAAGCGGGCGCCTTCCGCGGTGTCGCCGAGGAGCAGCCGGATCCCCTCCGGAGAAGCCTCCGGCGTACGCCACCTCACTCCGGTCTCGCCCGACGGCTCGACCCTGTTGCCGGCGACCACGAGGACCCTCGTCGTCTCCTCCAACCAGGCCTTCTCGACCCAGCCGTCGTCGGCGCGCAGATGGCCGGACCGGTCGTGGGGATCCTGAATGATTCGCAGATGGATGGGCAGCTTCGGGGAGTCCACCCGTCAGAGCCTATGAGGTGGGTATAAGTTCCGCCGCGTGGATCGGTTCTGGCGCATCGCCGCTGTCGTCTCCGTCGTGGTCGCTCTGGCGATCAACGTCTACATCGCCTGGGGCTCCAACCTCTCGTTCATGTACGACGAGATCGGCACCGTCATCCATGGACGGACCGTCCTCGGGCTCGACTCACCGCAGCTGAACACCCCCGGCTACTACCCCGGGTGGGGCGTGCTGCTGGCGCCGTTGTGGCTGGTCACGTCCAATGTCTTCACGTTCTACCAGATGGCGATCGTCGTCGGCCTGGTGATCAGCATGCTCACGATCTGGCCGCTGGCCCGGGTCGCGGTGCGGCTCAGCGGGGTCACTCCGGCGCAGGGCGTGGTCGCCGGCGCCATCGTGATCGCCCTGCCGCCCCGCGCGATTCAGGCCGACTACATCCTCTCCGAGCGGCTGATCACGCTGCTCGTCGTCCTGGCGACCCTGGCGGCGTTCCGGCTCTGGGATAAGCCGACCTATCGCGGCGTACTCCTGCTCAGCCTGCTCACCGGGCTCGCGCTCTTCTCCCACGCCCGGATGCAGGTCTTCGTCGCCGCGGTCGCGCTGTGGCTGATCTTCTTTTTGGTACGCAAGTGGCAGATCGCCCTCGTCGGGTTGGTCGCCACCGGCGTGCTCGCCGTGGTCGCCAACAAGGCCGCGCTCTGGTTCCACGCGCAGCTGGTGCCGTGGAACTTCATCCAGGCGCAGGGCTTCTTCGACAAGGTCGTGCAGGCCAACCGGCGGTACTGGGTCGACACCTTCGCAGGCGAGGCCTGGACGCAGATGATCGGGAGCTTCGGCGTCGTGGTCGTCGGCCTCGTCGTGGTGACCGCCCTGTTCTGGAAGGAGCTCCGCTCGCGTCAGGTGGGGCCGGCTGGGTTCGTGCTGATCGCGGCCGGGTCGATGTACGTCCTCAGCTGCCTGAACTGGGGCAACGAGTACTCGCTGTTCACCATGGAGTGGCGGCGCTTCGACTACTGGATCTACGGGCGCTACATCGACCCGGTCTTCGCGGTCCTCGTGCTGGCCGGGGTGTGCGCCGCGATCCAGGCCGTACGCTCCCGGGCGGTCCTCGTCTGGACCTGGGTGATCGTCGCCGGGATCTCGCTGGTGACGATCCTCGTCGTCGCCCCCGACGCCCCCACCTGGGCCTACACCACCCCGGCGCACATCCCGGGCGCGATCCCGTGGTGGTGGGCGCTTCCGGACGGAGAGTTCCCGCAGCCGGGGCCGATCCCGTCGTTCACCAACGACAACCGCTTCTGGCTGATCGCGACCCTGTGCTCCCTGGTTCCGCTGGCGATCTGGACGCTCCTCGCCGCCCTCTCCCGGTTCAGCCCGCGGCTGGGTGACCGGGTCCGCTCGGTCGTCGTCACGGCGCTCGTCCTCGTCGTTGGCACCGCCGGATCTGCCGTCGCCGACGTCGCCTCCGACGAGTTCCACGACCGCTTCGACCACGCCACCCCGGTCGTCGACGACCTGCGCTCGATCCTCGCCGAGCACCCCGACGCGGTCGTCGCCTACGACGACAACTGCCCCCGCCGCCCCTCGGCGATGAACTCCGAGCGCAACTGGCTGATGTGGTGGATGCTCCCCACGATCGTCGAGCGCGAGTGGGAGTGGGGTGACGACATCGTCTTCTCCTGCCCGGACGGCGAGCCGGCGTACGTCACCGGAGCGGTGATGCTGCGCGAGCGGCCCTTCCCGTATGCAACTGTCTGGATCCTGCCCGGTGATCTGCTCGACTCGTTGCGTGAGTCGGGTGAGTTGCCGGAGGTTGCGCGGACGGTGAAGTAGCTTTCGGCTGCTCGCCGCGTGGGTTCGGTTGGGGTCTTGGTCTGGCGTTTGGATGGGGCCGATTTCTCTGGCTGGGCTGGGCCGCCGACCCGTTCTTCGAGAGTCTCTCGATCTGGACCGGCGTCAAGGACGCCCTTCGGGCGCCGGCTTCGCCGGCCGCTTCGCGGTCCTGGACTCCGGACCAGATCGAGAAAAGATTTGGCTGGCTATCGGGGCGGCGGCCCGGGTGTGGCCACGGCACACTCACCCACGGAAGGTGACCGATCCACGCCTACAGCAGACAAGGGGGTCTCCGAGTGGAAGAAAAATTTCTTCCACTCGCCAACCCCACCCCCGACCGAGGCGGCCTGTGCGGCGAACGAATTTTCGTTCGCCCACCAACCCTCCCGCGGCGAACGGGTTCTGAGCGGAAGGAAAATTCCTTCCCCCAAGCCTCCCGCCTCCAGGTGGTCGCCACGCGCCGAACGAAAATTCGTTCGCCTCCCCGACCCCGCCCGCCGAACTGGCCTCCGGACGGAAAGAAAATTCCTTCCACCGGCCGGCCCGACCACCCAAACTCCCAATCCCCCGCCCAACCCAAACCCCCGCACCAAACCCCTGCCGCCGACCCGATAACCAGCCAAAATTCTCAACGGATCCCGGTGTCAAGGATCGCCGCAGGCGACCGGCGAAGCCGGCGGCCGAAGGCCGTCCTTGACTCCGGGAACCGTTGAGAACACCCTCCCCGAAAGGGTCGGCAGCAACCAGTCCCCCGAAAACGGGTCAGCGACCCCCGCCCAAGATCCTCTCCAACTCCTCCCGACCAGGAAGAGCAGAAGGCTCGACGAGCTTCCCAGAGCGTACGTAGTAGAAGGCAGCCCGAACCCGAGACAACGGCACCCCCATCAACTCAGCCCACCCAAGCCGGTAAAGAGCCAGCTGGAGCGGATCGGCGTTCTGGGTCTGGTTGGTCTTCCAGTCCACGATCAGGAAGCTCCCGTCAGGCTCCTGGTAGACCGCGTCGATGCGCCCACGCACGACCTGACCTGCCAGGACGATCGCGAAGGCCGCCTCGACCCGGTACGGCGGGCGGTCGGCGAACGGGCCCTGTTCGAAGGCGGCGATGACCTCCTCGAGACCGGACTCGTCCTCGATGCCGTGGTCGGCGCGACCGGGCAGGTCGTCGGGGTCGAAGAGGTCCTGCTGGCCGAAGCGGGCCTCGACCCAGGCGTGGAACCGGGTGCCGAAGCGGGCCTGGGAGGAGGGCTTGCGGGGCATCGGGCGAACCAGGTCGGCGGCGAAGCCGAGCGGGTCGTCGCGCAGCTTCGACATGGCGGTGGCCGACAGCGACGAGGGCAGGGGTACGACCACCTCCGGAGCGCGCTCGCGCTCCGCCTCGGTGAGCAGGCGCTCGATCTCCTCGTCCCACTGGTTCACCGTCTCGAGCAGGGTGAGGTCCTCGAGGTCGTCGGGCCCCGGGCCCACCTCCCGAACCAGCCTGGCCGCCTCGAGGCGGCGCTCCACCTCGGGGGTGTGGTGGTTGATCGGCCAGGGCAGGTCGACCTCCTGCGCGGCGTAGGGATTGTCCTCCTCGCCCTTCACGACAACCTCGGCCCACCGATCGGGCTTGGCGCCCCACTGGAGCAGCGCCTCGCGGGTCTTCTCCACGTAGACCGACGGCCCGCGGCCCTCCTTCAGTGAGGGCGACCAGCGCCAGCATGAGACGAACTGGATGTGGCGAGCCCGGGTCCAGGCGACGTACGCGAGCCGGAGCTCCTCGACGCGCTCGTGCTCCTTGCGCTCGGCGAGGAGCTCGTCGATCGAGTCGGCGTCATGGCCCTGGAGCTGCGGCAGGTCGTCGCGGTCGCCGCGGAGCGCGGCCGGCATCACCGAGGGGACGGTCAGCCACGACGAGCGCGTCTGGCCGGTGGGGAACTTCTTGTGGGTGACCCCGACCAGGAAGACGACGTCCCACTCCAATCCCTTGGCGCGGTGGACGGTGAGCAGCTTGACCGAGTCGGCCTCCGAGGGCGTGGCGACGTCGAGACCCTGGCCGTATTCGTCCTCCGCCTCTAGGTAGGCCAGCAGAGCGGCGAGGGTGACCTGGCCGTCGAGGCCCTCGAAGTCGGCGACCGCCTGGACGAAGAGGTCGAGGTTGTCGCGCCTGGCCGAAGCCGCTGGGGAGACCGAGGCAGCCAGCTCGACGTCGATGCCGGTGACGTCGATAATCCGCCGGACCAGGTCGAGGAGCGGCTCGTTGACCGCGCGCCGCAGACTGCGGAGCTCGTCGGCGAGAAGCTTGAAGCGCTCCCTGGCCTGCGGGGAGTAGTCATAGTCGGCCGCGTCGCCGGGATCCTCCAGCGCGTCGTTGAGCGAGGGGATCTCGGTGGGGTCGGTGCCCTCGACCGCCGCCTCCAGCTGCCGCTCGATGTCGGCGAACTCCTCCGCGCCACCGACGACGCCGGCCAGGTCACGTGACCTGCGGCCGAGGATAGCCAGGTCGCGCGGGCCGATCGCCCAGCGTGGACCGGCGAGCAGCGTGAGCAGCGCGGCGTTGGCGGTGACGTCGTGGAGCAACTCCATGGTGGCCACGACCTCGGCCACCTCGGGCAGCCGGAGCAGCCCCTTCAGACCGACGATCTCGACCGGGATCTCGCGTGCGGTGAGCGCGTCGAAGACCGCTGCCGCCTGCGAGTTATCCCTGGTCAGGACACCGATCTCCTTCCACTCCCCGACGGCCTCATGGGCCTCGATCACCTTGTCGGCGAGCCAGAGCAGCTCTTCGTCGTACGTCTCGTGGACATGCACCCGCACCTCACCGTCGCGCGCCCCGTCTGCGGCGACAAGGCGTTCCTTCTCACGGCCCTCGTAGAGCTGGGCGGCCAGATGGTTGGCGGTGTCGAGGATGCGTGCGTCGGAGCGGCGGTTGACGGTCAGGGAGTACGCGGGGCTTCTCCCGTCCTTCGTCGGGAAGTCGCGGCCGAACTCGAGGATGTTGCTCACCGAGGCGCCGCGCCAGCCGTAGATCGCCTGGTTGGGGTCACCGACGGCGGTCACGGGGTGTCCGTCGCCGAAGAGGCGGGCGAGCATCTGGGCCTGGGCGACCGAGGTGTCCTGGTATTCGTCGAGCAGCACCACCTTGAACTTCCCGCGCTCGATCTCACCGACCTCGGGCGTCTCCACGGCCAGCCGGGCGGCCAGCGCGATCTGGTCGGAGAAGTCCATCAGCCCGAGTCGGTCCTTGAGCCGCCGGTAGCCGTCGACCAGGTCGAGCAGCTCGTAGCGCTTGTCGATCGCGTCGATCGCCTTCTCGACCTTGGTCAGCTTGGTCTTGACCCGCTTCCCGTCGGCCAGCTGGGCGTTGAGGTCGGCCACCTCGAGCGCGAACAGCGACCGCTCGTTGCGGTCGTAGGCCCGCAGCCTGGCCGGGTCGACGAGGTGCTCGGAGAGCTCGGAGTCGAGCGCGAGCAGCTGCTGGACGGCAAGCTTCGGGTAATCGGTCAGCTTGTCCACCGGATTGGTGTGCCGAGCCACGGCCCGAGCCGCGAGCTGGTAGCGGGTCGCGTCGGCGATCAGCCGGGTGTCGGGCTCGTGGCCGATCCGCAGCCCGTGCTCAGAGAGCAGGCCGGAGGCGTAGGAGTGGTAGGTCGCGACCGTCGGCTCGGTGGGCTCGTCCTCGTCCTCGCCGGGCCGCGGTGGGCCTTCGCGCCGTTCGGGCCACAGCCCCGCCTTCTGCAGCGACTCCCGGATCCTGGTGGCCAGCTCGGCGGTCGCCTTCGTGGTGAAGGTCAGACCGAGCACCTCCCCGGGAAGTACACGGCCGGTGGCGACCAGCCAGACGACTCGGGCCGCCATCACCGCCGTCTTGCCGGATCCGGCGCCGGCGATCACCACGGCCGGCTCCAGCGGAGCCGTGATCGCGCGGAACTGCTCCTCGCTGTAGAGCCAGTCGTGGCCCATCAGCTTGGCGAGCTCTTCGGGGGTCTCGACCTTCATCGCCGGGTTCATGACAGCACCGATCCCGAGGTCTGCGCCGGGCAGAGGGCGACGAACTGGCACCGGTCGCACTGCTTGCCCGGCCTGGCCACGAACTCCTCGGCCCGGACCGTCGCCACGGCCTTCTCCAGCTGGGTGATGATCTCGGGCGGCTCGGGTGCCTGCACCTGCACCTTCGGCAGCTCGCTCCCCGAACCCGCGGGATGGCGCAGCTGGATCAGCTCCGCGCCACCGGACGTCGCGTCCGGCGCCAGCGACGAGGCCGCGCCGTGCTCCACCGCCAACTGGTAGAGGCCGAGCTGGCCGTGCTCCTTGACCTCCTGCGCGGTGGGCGGATACTTCCCGGTCTTCAGGTCGACGACGACGATCCGGCCGCTCTCGTCGAGCTCCAAACGGTCGGCATAGCCGTTGAGCCGCACCGTCTCCCCGCTGGGCAGCGAGACCTTCGCGGTCAGCTGCTCCTCGAACCCGATCACGGTCCGCGCGCCGGGGCGCCGGTGCCAGGTCAGGAACCTGGCCAGCACGTCCCGGACCGCCTCGCGCTCGCGGGCCGCGGACCAGGGCGTACGGAACTCCAGGCGGCCCCAGACCTCGTCCACGAACGGCATCAGGTCCTCGACGGTGGCGGCGTCGAGGTCGCCGCGGGCGAGCTGCTCGGCGATCGCATGCACCACCTTGCCGAACCCCTGGCTCGAGGAGTCGGTGACCGCGCCACCCGCCTCCCGGGCCAGGAACCACTGCGCAGGGCAGGTCAGGATCGCCTCGAGCGCCGACGCGCTCAGCGTGATCGGACGGTCCTTGGGGCGCACCGCGGCCGAGGCGTACGTCGGGGCCCGTAGCCCCCACCAGGTCGACGGATCGGCGGCGAGCGCGATCCGCTTGCCGCGCACCTCGGTGGCGGCCAGCTTCTGCAGCCTTCTCGCCGCCGCCTCGCGCAGCGCTTCGGGCTGGGCCGGATCCGCCGCGGTGCGGCGCAGCTCGGCGACCAGACCGGCCAGCGACAGCGGTCGCGCCGGCCTGCCGACCCGGTGACGGATCTGGTCCTCGCGCAGGCCGAGCTCGTTGATGAACCGCGACGGCTGGTCACCGTCGTCGTCGGGCGACTTCACCGCGGTCACGATCAGCCGGGAGCGGGCGCGGGTGGCGGCGACGTAGAAGAGCCGGCGCTCCTCGGCGAGCATCGCCGAGCGGGTCAGTGGCGGCAGCAGCCCGCCGTGACGGCCATCCGGCATCGCCGGGGCGATCCGGTCGGGGCCGAGGAGAGAGTCGCGCCGGCGCAGGTCTGGCCACGCGCCCTCCTGGACGTGAGCGACGACCACGAGGCCCCACTCCAGCCCCTTGGAGCGGTGGGCAGTGAGCAGCCGCACCGCCGAGCCGCGTACGCCCTTGTCTGCCAGGGTGTCGGCCGGGATCTCCTGGGCACGGAGCGTGGCGAGGAAGGTCTCCACCGAGGTGAACTCCTGACGGCCCTCGATCTTGGCGGCGGTGTCGAAGAGCGCCACGACCGCGTCCAGGTCGCGGTGGGCCAGTCGCGCCGCCGCACCACCCGACTCCACCTGCGCCCGAAGCCGCTGCCCCCAATCGGCACCGTCCCACAGCGTCCACAGCACCTGCTCCGCCCCGGCCCCCACCTTCAGCGCGGCCCGCGCCTCGGCGAGAAGGGCCGCGAGCCGGCGTACCCGCCCCAGCACCCGCTCCTCGCCCTCCCCGGTCTCCTCCGGGTCGAGCAGCGACGGATCGAGCACGGCACGACGTACGAGATCGTGCGCGGCGACGTCGGGGAACCTCGCTCGCAGAGTGCGGGTGAGCGCGCGGACGTCGGTGGCGTCGAGGCCGCCGAGAGGACCGGTGAGCAGCTCCTCGCAGCGGTCAGGACGTACGTAGCGTTCGTCGAGGTCCGACTCGACGTCGGCGTCGACGACGACCCCGAGCGCGTCGAGGAGGACAGCGGCGGCGGGCTCGCGGACCAGCGGGGTCTCGTCGGCGGCGACCTCGACCGGCACGCCGGCGGCGGTCAGCGACCGGCGCAGCTGCGGGATCGAGGTGCGGCCCGAGCGCACCAGGACCGCCATGTCGGACCAGTCGATGCCGTCCTCGAGATGCGCCCGGCGGAGCAGGTCGGCGATGTGCTCGGTCTCGGCGCGGTCGGTGTCGAAGGTGAGCACCTCGGCCCGGCCGGGGTCCTGGGCCAGCGGGTGCGGGTTGCGGAAGGTGTCGTAGGCCGCGGCCGGGATCGAGCCGCGCACCGAGATCCCGGCGGCGATCGACCGCGAGGCCCGCAGCAGCCGCGATCCGAACCGGCGGGTCGTCCCGAGCGCCACCACCGGCGCGTGCCGGCGCTCCCGGGTCAGGAACTGCGAGGGGAAGTCGAGGATCCCGTTGACGTCCGCACCCCGGAACCCGTAGATCGACTGATCGGGGTCACCCACCACGATCAGGTCGCGCCCGTCGCCGGCCAGCGCCTGCAGCAGCGCGACCTGGCTCGGGTCGGTGTCCTGATATTCGTCCACGAACACGCAGGCGAACTCGGCCCGGAGCTCGGCCGCGTGCCGCTCGGCCTCGATCACACCGCGCATGATCAGGTCGGGGTAGTCGATCGCCGACTGCGCACCGAGCACGTCGAGATACTGCTCCAGGAACCACCCGGCCGCGACGAACTCCTCGATGCCCTCCTCTTTGCCGAGCGTCACCAGCTGGTCGGGGTCGAGCCCGCGCTCGCGCGCCCGCGCGATCACGGTCTGCACCTCGCGCGCGAACCCGCGGGTGCCGATCGCCATCCGGAACCGCTCCGGCCACCTCACCGACTCCGGGTGGTCGGCCAGCAGCTCCTGCAGCACCACGTCGGCCTCCGGCGCGGAGAGCAGGGTCAGCGGGGCGGCGTAGAGCTCGGCCGGCGCGTAGCGCCGCACCAGTCCGTAGGCGAAGGAGTGGAAGGTCGAGGAGACCGCCCCGGACAGCGTCCGTCCCAGCCGTGCGGTCACCCGGTCGCGCAGCTGCTCGGCGGCCTTGCGGGAGAAGGTCAGCGCCAGCAGCTGGTCAGGACGTACGCCTCGGTTCTCGATCCGGTCGACCACCGCCTCCACCAGCGTGGTTGTCTTGCCGGTCCCTGGTCCGGCCAGCACCAGCAGCGGTCCGCCGGGATGCTCCACGACCGACCGTTGGTGCTCGTCGAGCACCGGCACGCCGACAGCACTCGGCGGTGGGGCAAGGCGGTAGGCGACACTCACGGGACTACCCAATCAGACGGCGCCGACAGTTTCAGGCGTCGTGTCCCAACCTCATCCTCACTGCGACGACGTCGTCGAGATCGAGACCCTCCGCCTTCCGGACAACCACCTTCAACGGCAGCAGATAGGTGCCGTCCTTGGGGAAGAGCGCGGTGGTGAACGTGGTCGCGCCGATGGTGGCGGTGACGGCGACCTGGCCCCAGTACTCCAGACCCTTGGCGTCCTCCTTGAGGTCCTCGGCGTCCTCGACGGGCATCGGCACGTAGTAGAACGGCGCCGGCCCGCGCCACTCGATCACGGCTCCTTCGAACGCGTACTCCATCTCCCTACTCCGAGACGAGCTCGAAGTCGTCGAAGTCGAACCCTGGTGAGACCACGCAGGAGACGAGCGCGTCCGCGGCCGAGGGGACCGTACGCTGCCACACCCCCGCCGGCACGACAGCCTGCGGCACCTGGCCGGCGGCGACGTCCACCCCGACGAGCACGGTCTCCCCCTCGACCGGCGCCGAGCCGGCGCCACCGAACTGCAGGGACACGACACCGGTGTGCGCCAGCCAGATCTCGTCCGAGGTGACGCGGTGCCACGCGGACGACTCCCCGGCCAGGAGCCGGAAGTAGATCAAGGTCGCGGTCGGACGCACTCGCCCGTCGGGCAGGGCGACGGTCTCGGCGGCAGCCCAGGTCTGCCGGAACGCACCACCTTCGGGGTGCGGCGCGAGGTCAAGAGCGGAGGTGATGGAGTCAGCGGTCACCCGGCTCATTGTGCCGGGTCTCGTTGGCCGGGTCGTCGGGGAAGCGCGGGTCGCCGAGCAGGTACTGCCAGAAGAGTCCCGGCTCCTTGTGCGGCAACGGCTTCGGGTTACCGACCGACCGGCCCTCGACCGAATCCCAGATCGCGTCGACGGGACGGGCCACGCGGCGTACGAGCTTGCCGGTCAGGCCGGTGTGCGGGAGGTGGGGGTGCGGGCGCGAGGGCGCCCTCCGCTCAGCCACCGTCATCCGCCCCGCGACGAGGACGAGCACGTCGTCGGAGGCCTCCTCGGCGAGGTGCGAGACCAACTCCTCCTCCTTCACCTGCTGAGCGACGAGCGCCTGCTCGACCTCGCCCCACAGGGTCGGCCAATCGTGGGTGGTCTCCCAGGTGGAGCCGTACTCGTGGGCCTTCACGTGGAAGAGCAGCACCTCCAGGTGCCGCGCCGCGGGGAGGTACTCATGGACCAGAGCGGATCCGTTCTCGACGTGAGCGGAGACCGCTGGCAGCAGCGCCTCGTCCACCGCGTGCAGGTGGCGGGACGTACCGGCGTTGAACTGGTCGATCGGCGGGCAGCCCCGGCGGGTCTGCTCGGGCCTGGCGATGATGCTCCGAGCGCGGGCCAGGCGCCCAACGAGCTCGTCGTGCTTGTGTCGCAGCTCTTCCTGCAACACGGTCGTGGTGGCCATCTGCCTCACCTCGGCTGCTAGCCCGCTGATTTATCGGTCACCCTCCAGAGTGCGCCCCTTCGCGCCCCGGCGCAACAGGCAATCAGACGTCGGCGGGCCGCTCGTTGTAGACCCCGGCGACGTCCTGGCCGCTGAGCGCGGCGATCGCCTCCATGACCTCGTCGGTGAGGGCCCGGCGGGCCTTCCCGAGAGGTACGCCGTCGAACCGGCCGGCCACCTGGATCGGCTGCCCGAACTCGACCGTGACCTTCGCCAGCCGCGGCAGGCTCGACCCCACCGGCTGGAGCTCCGCGGTCCCCCGCAGGCCCACCGGCACCACGGGCACACCGGCGGTCAGCGCCAGGTGCGCCACCCCGGTCCGTCCACGGTAGAGCCGACCGTCGCGCGAGCGCGTGCCCTCCGGATAGATCCCGAACGCCTCGCCCTTGCCGAGTACCTCCAGGGCCACCTCCAGCGAGCCGATCGCGGCCTGCGGGTCGTCGCGGTCCACCGGCAGCATCCCCAGGCCTTCGAACCACGCCCGTTGGGCAGCGCCCTTGAGCCCGGTGCCGGTGAAGTAGTCCGACTTGGCCAGGAAATGCACCCGCCGCGGCGAGACCGAAGGGATCACGATCGAGTCGGCAAAGCTGAGGTGGTTGCTGGCCAAGAGCACCCCACCGGTGCGCGGGACGTTCTCTGCCCCCGTCACCGTGGGGCGCCAGACGGCCCGTAGCAGGGGTGGCACGACGGCGTGGAGGACGCGATACATCACGTGATCATCGTAGGCGGCAGCCACAGCGCCGCGCGCAGGTCCACCGCCCCCGAGACGCGGCGCGGGGTGCCCTCCTCGAGATAGGCCTGCCGAGCCTCCTCGCCGTGGGAGGCGGGGAGCGAGCCATCGGCCCGCACCACCCGCCACCACGGCATCCCCGCGCCCTCGCGCGCCATCACCGAGCCGACCTGCCGAGGCCCTCCCCCGAACTCGTCGAAGAGGGCATCGGCGATCGCGCCGTAGGTCGTCACCTGTCCACGTGGGATCTGCTCGACAAGACGCAGAACGGCTTCGACGTACGCCTCCCGGTCGGTCATGCCCGGCACATTAGCGCGGTGTCACAGGATGGGGTTGAACGGCTCCGTGCCCTCGACCAGACGCAGACCGGAGATGCCCGAGTTCGCCTGGGCGTACTTCAGCTCGAGGTCCATGTCGCCGATGTTGTTGGACCCGGCGAGCGGGAGCAGACCCAGGGTCGACAGGGTCCCGACCGCCTTGCCGTCGGCGTTCAGGAAGCCGGAGCCGGAGTCACCGGGGATGCCGGGGGTGAGGTTGTAGAGCGGGTGCGACCAGCGGGTGCCGTTGACGCTGTCACCGAGCGAGAGGCCGACCTTCGGCGAGAGCAGGTCCACGTCGGCGCGCAGCGAGGAGTTGCCGTAGGAGTAGACCTTGTCGCCGGCCACGGTGCCGTCGGTGTCGATGCCCGTCGGACCGCCCCAGATCGGCACGCTCGGGTTGACCTTGCCGGCGTCGGCGGCGTTCACCTTGACCAGGGCGAAGTCGTTGTAGGCGCAGGTGTTCTCGTCCTTGGTGCCCAGCTTCTGCATGGTCTCCCAGGAGGAGTACGCCAGCTTTCCCTTCCCCAGGACGGTGCCCTCGCTCAGCAGCGAGCCGCCCTCGTTGAACGTCACCTCGGTGCCAAGGGGGAGCGACTTGGCGGCGCAGCCGTTGGTGTCGGTGGCCTCACCGAGACCCGCACAGTGGGCGGCGTAGCCGACGTAGACGTTCGAGGCGGAGTCGGCGAAGACGAAATTGGCGGTGCACTGGGCACCATCGGTGTACATCATCACGCCCGGGGTGATGGTGGCCGTGTCGGCCGGGGCCCAGGCGTGGGCCGGAGACGGGATCAGGGCCGGGACGAGCGCGGCGGTCAGGGTGCCGGCAGCGACGGCTGCGGCGCGGCGTACGGAACGGCGTGTGCGGAGCATGTGGGGGCCTCGGTCTGTAGGTGATGTGACTCACAAGTAACGAGGCTCGACGGCTCCGGGTTACGGGACGGCCACCACCACGGTGTTGCCCTGGAACGAGGTGCCGTCCCAGTCGTCGCACGTCACCACGACCAGCCTCGGCTCGCCGTCGGGGTCGAAGAGCCGCTCGCTGCGCTTGGCGACCTGCTCCTTGGAGAGGTCGCGCACCGACCGGACGGTGTAGCTGAACTCCCCGTCCTTGGTCCGTACGACGATCTCGTCGCCCTCGTTCACCTCGCCCAGCCGGTCGAGGATGCCGCCGCCGTTGTGCAGGGTGTGGCCGACGATCAGCACCGAGCCGTCATCCGCCCCGGGCTTCGCGCCGCCCTTCCACCAGCCCATGAGCGAGGCATCGGCGGGCGGGGTGAGCGTGCCGCCGTCCATCGCCAACGGCACCACATCGGCGTGCACGTTGAGCGAGGGGATGGAGACGCCGCGTACCTTGCCCTTCTTCTTCGGCACCTCGGCCAGCGCCTCGGCCGGGATCGAGGAGGTCGTCCCCGGCGGGGTCGCGTTGCTCTTCTCCGCCTCGTCGATCTTCGTGTAGTAGTCGTAGGCGGCATAGCCGAGCACGGCGACCGCGACCACGAGGACGACGACGAAGATCTCCCCGAGGAAGGTCCTCAGGTTGGGTTGACCGTTGCTCACTCGGCCGAGCGTGCCACAGCCTCAGCCCGTTTGCGACGTACGGCCAGACCGGCGCCCGCTCCCATCAGCAGCGCACCGACCCCGGCGAAGACATAGGACGGAGGTACGCCGCGGGTCGGGTCCGCGACATTCGACTCCAGCCTCTCCGGGTCGATCGCAGAGCCTACGGCCGCGCCGGAGGCCGGCTCCGGGGCCTGGTCGCTCGCGTGGGCAGGGGCACCGAGAAGCAGTCCGCCGGCCAGGGTGGCACCGGCGAGCGTCGCGCTGAGACGAGCGCGTGTGGACAACGTCGAATCCTCCGAGGTTCGTGCATTGATGCAACTCCGCCCCCCGCAGCTGCGATCGCAAAACTATCGGTATGGCCACGCACAGATAAAGCCAGCGGCGGCCCCAGAGGAGCCACCGCTGGCCAACAGTTCAGTAATGCTCAGACTGTATTGATTCAGTACGAGGGCTGCGACGGGTCGATCTGGTTGACCCATGCCACCACACCACCGCCGACGTGGACCGCGTCCGCATAGCCGGCGCCCTTGGCGATCGCGAGCACCTCGGCGCTGCGTACGCCGCTCTTGCAGTGGAACACGAGCGGCTTGGCACCGTCGCCGGTGAGCTCGGCGACCTGCGGGATCGCGTTGCCGTTGAGGAACTCGCCCTTGGGGATCAGGACGGCGCCGGGGATCTTGTTGATCTCGTACTCGTTCGGCTCGCGCACGTCGACGAGGACGAAGTCGCGGCTGCCCTCCTCGCGCTCCTTGATCATCTCGGAGAGCTGGGTGACGGAGATCGTCGAGCCCGCCGCGGCGTCGGCCGCCTCGGTCGAGATCGCACCGCAGAAGGCGTCGTAGTCGATCAGGTCGGTGACCGTCGGGTTCTCGCCGCACAGCGCGCAGTTGGGGTCCTTGCGGACCTTCAGCTTGCGGTACTCCATCTCGAGTGCGTCGTAGATCATCAGCTTGCCGACCAGCGGCTCACCCATGCCGGTCAGCATCTTGATGGCCTCGTTGACCTGGATCGAGCCGATGGAGGCGCAGAGCACGCCCAGCACGCCACCCTCGGCGCAGGAGGGGACCATGCCCGGGGGCGGGGGCTCCGGGTAGAGGCAGCGGTAGCACGGGGCGTCGTCGGTCAGGGTCGGGGCGAACACCGAGGCCTGTCCGTCGAAGCGGTAGATCGAGCCCCAGACGTACGGGATGCCCAGGAAGTACGCGGCGTCGTTGACCATGTAGCGGGTCGCGAAGTTGTCGGTGCCGTCGACGATCAGGTCGTAGCCGGTGAAGATCTCGCGCACGTTGTCGTTGTCGAGCCGCACGTCGTGCAGCACGATGTTGACGTACGGGTTGACCTCCTTGATCGCCGCCGCGGCGGAGTCGGCCTTCGGCTGGCCCACCGTCGACTGCTTGTGGATGATCTGGCGCTGCAGGTTGGACTCGTCGACCTCGTCGAACTCGACGATGCCGAGGGTGCCGACGCCGGCCGCGGCCAGGTAGAGCAGGGCGGGCGAGCCGAGACCGCCGGCGCCGATGACCAGCACCTTGGCGTTCTTCAGGCGCTTCTGCCCGTCCATGCCGACGTCGGGGATGATGAGGTGGCGGCTGTAGCGGCGCACCTCGTCGATCGTCAGCTCGTCAGCGGGCTCCACGAGCGGGGCTAGGGACACAACTGCTCCTCAGTTCGGACGTACGTATGCCTACTTGAACACCGCAGGCACTTCTCCATGTTCCCTCATCCGTGGGCAAGGCAACGACGCGTCCCGCGATCCGAGTACCAGCGGGTAGGCTGCTGGGGTGACCACGCACCAATCCGAGCTCGACCCCACTCGACCGCGAGGGGCGCGACTGCCCCGGACGGAACGACGAGCCCAGCTTCTCGATTCCGCTCTCGAGGTCTTCGTCGCCTACGGCTTCCACGCCGCCGCGATGGATGACATCGCCGAGAGGGCCGGAGTCTCGAAGCCCGTTCTCTACCAGCACTTCCCCGGCAAGCTCGACCTCTATCTGGCCCTGCTGGAGAAGTCCGCGAACGAGATCATCGATCGCTGCCGGGAGGCCCTGGCGTCGACCGACGAGAACAAGGAACGCGTGGCCCGCTGTGTCGCGGTCTTCTACGACTACGTGGCCTCCGAGACCGGTGCCTTCCGGCTCGTCTTCGAGTCCGACCTGACCAACGACCCCGCCGTGCGCGAGCAGGTCGACCGGGTCACCAACGAGTGCGCCGAGGCGGTCGCCGAGGTCATCGCCGAGGACACCGGCTTCGCCGCCGCGGCCTCGCACCTGCTCGCCGTCGGCCTGGTCGGCCAGGCACAGGTCAGCGCCCGCTACTGGCTCCACAACAACGGCGACCTCTCCCAGGAGGACGCCGCCCGCCTTGTCGCCGGCCTCGCCTGGCGCGGCATCCGCGGCTATCCCAAGACTGATTGATTCCGCTCGTAGCGCAACGACGGGGTTCCTCACGGTCCGTGTGAGAGGATTCCGGAGCATTGATCGACCCATCGCAAGGAGGACCCGTGGAGGTCAAGATCGGCGTCCAGCAGGCCGCCCGTGAGCTCGTCGTAGAGACCGAGGAGTCCAGCGAATCGGTGGAGAAGCTCATCGCCGACGCCCTCGGCGGCGGCGCTGTGCTCGCTTTGACCGACAGCAAGGGCCGCAAGGTCATCGTCCCGACCGAGAAGCTCGCCTACATCGAGATCGGCCCGGCCAAGGTCGGCAAGGTCGGCTTCGCCGGCTGAACCACTCCGGACTGTCCTCAGGGATGGCCCTGATTCCGGTGGCGAACTTCCGGTTTTGGGCCATGTTGTCCGTGCATTCGAGTCCCAACAGGTGCAATATCAAACGATGGGCGCATTCATGGCGCCACTCACAACCTGAAGGGAAATGGGCATGATCTCTACGATCCTCGTCACCCTCATCGGCGGCGTCATCATTGGGGCCCTCGGCAAGTTCTTCGCGCCGGGCGATAAGGACAACATCCCGTTCTGGCTGACGATTGTCTGCGGTATCGGCGGCATGCTGATCGGCAGCTTCGTCTACTGGTTCATCTTCGGCCAGAACAACGGGCCGTTCGACGGCCATGCGGCCACGTGGGACAACGCAACCAACGGCATTGACTGGTGGCGTCACATCTGGCAGGTCGTGATCGCCGCCGTTCTGGTGGTCGTCGCCTCTGGTGTCACCGGAAAGTCCAAGGCCTGAGCCTCATCCAGGTCATCGCGAAGCGGTCCCGCCCCTGTGGGGTGGGGCCGCTTCTGCTGTTGCAGGCGTGATGCGTCGGCTCACCAGTTCGACTGCGCCGGCGGCTCCGGCAGGGCCACGTCCGGCGGCCGGATGACGTAGACGATCCGCCCGGAGCGGGCCCAGGCACGGTCGAGCTCGCCGAGGTCGTACGTCGTCCGCACCGCCGCGTCGCTGACGATCTTGTGGGAGGCGGGGTCGTGAACAACGGGGTTGCCGTCGTCGTCGAAGCCGGTCAGCACGAGCAGATGCCCGTTGGTGACGTACCCGGCGCCGGTCAGCTCGCCATCCTGGTGCGAGACGGCCAGGACGAGCGGGATCCCGGCCTCGACGAACCGGGCGGCCTCGGTGAAGGAGCGGAGCCTGGTGACGTACGCGACCAGCCCCCGGGCGCCCGCGTAGGCCGTGTTGAAGGCCCAGTTGCCGGCGCCACCGAAGGACTCGTCGTAGACCTCCCGCACGGTGAACGGCACCTGCGGGTCGGGGGTCTCGTAGTCGACCCAGGCCGTCTCGACGGGCGTCGGCCCGGCTCCCCAGAAGTCGGCGATCATCGCCGTCGAGGCGGCGCTGCACCAGGACTGCCCGCCACCGTCCCAGTGCGGATAGCGGTCACGATGGAGCTGCTGCGAATAGGCGGGTACGCCACCCACGACCGTCCCGCGAGGCACCGCCCCCGGCGCCGGCGCCGAGTCCCGGGCGCCGGCCGAGACCATCGCCCCGAGCAGGCTCGCGCGCGGCAGGCGTCCGTCGGAACCGTGCAGGCCCAGCCGCAGCGAGTACGCCGTGAACCTGCGCCCGTCTCGCCCCAGGATGGTGTCGTCGGCCGCGACCGCTACCGGGTCGTCCTGACCCGCGACGGAGGTGGAGGTGAAGGCCGGGTCCGAGGACCAGCGAGCCAGCACCAGCCAGCCGCTCCGCTTGCCCGACTCGTCCATGACCTGAGCCGCGACCTCCACCCAGGTCCCGGGCGGGGTCACCACGTTCCAGGAGGCGACCAGCTCGTCGAAGCGAAACCCGGGGATGACCTCGGGAGACGTCCACATACCGGCTTCGGGGACGATCTGCGCCCCTGACCAGCCGGTGAAGAGGATGTCAGTGCTCAAGCCCGAGCTTGCCCATTCGCTCGACGTGGCGCTGGGTCAGCCGGGTGAGCATCTCGCCGATGGTGCCGAGATCGAGACCAGGCAGGTGGCCACCGGCGATCAGCTCGCTGAGCCCCTCGCGAGTGGCGGCGACGTGCTGCGCTTGGGTGATCGCCTCGCCCATGAGGCGACGGCCCCACAGGGCCAGGCGTCCGCCGATGAGGTGATCGGCCTCGATGCCGGCCCGCACCCGGTCGACGATGAAGTCGGCCCGCCCGGCGTCCTCGAGGGTGGTGACCACGAGCTTGTGGGTGTCCTCGTCGAGGAAGCCGGCGACCTCACGGTAGAAGTCGTTGGCGAGCCCGTCACCGACGTACGCCTTGACCAGCGACTCCCACCAGTCCGCGGGCTTCGTGTGGATGTGGAACTCGTCGAACCCCTCGCGCAGCGGCTCCATGGCCGCGTACGGGTCGGTGCCGAGCTCCACCAGTCGGTCGAGGACCGGCTGGATCTTGGCGTGCTGAGCGGCCGCCATCCCGAGCAGAGCCGTCTTGTCCTCCAACGAGGGCGCCATCTTGGCGTCGTCGGTCAGCCGCTCGACAGCCGAGACCTCGCCATAGGCGACCGCTCCGAGAAGGTCGATGACGGCGGCCTTGTAAACAGGATCACCGAACGGATCCTGAGGACCCGTGAACTCTGACGATGCAACCACGGGAGAACCCTACCGATAGAATGCCTTTTGACCGACCCAGCGCCGCTGTAATGCACTTCATATCGCGGTGGTCTGGTTCCCGTATGTGCGCGGCGTGGCACTCGCTTGGCAAGCTCGAGACACCCGTGAGTCGCTCGCCGCATTCGATGAGACAAGCGAGTAGCGACGAATCATGACAACGTTCAAGGACCTCGGTGTACATCCCGAGATCTGCGCTCCCCTCGAGCGCAAAGGCATCACCACCCCCTTCGCCATCCAGGAGATGACCCTCTCGGTCGCCCTGCAGGGCACCGACCTGATCGGCCAGGCCCGCACCGGCTCCGGCAAGACGCTGGCCTTCGGCATCCCGGTCGTGCAGCGCAGCGTGTCCCCCAAGGACCCTGACTACGTCGACCTTCCGCAGGGCAAGCCGCAGGCGCTGATCGTGGCTCCGACCCGCGAGCTGGCCATGCAGGTCTCCGCCGAGATCTCGCTGATCTCCGAGGACCGTGGCCTCCGCGTGCTGACCGTCTACGGCGGCGCCGGCTACGACCCCCAGCTCGACGCGCTGGAGAAGGGCGTCGACATCGTGGTCGGCACCCCCGGCCGCCTGATCGACCTGGCCAACCGGAAGGTCCTCGACCTCTCCCACGTGCACGCCCTCGTCCTCGACGAGGCCGACGAGATGCTCGACCTCGGGTTCCTGCCCGACGTGGAGAAGCTCGTCACCCTCACCCCGGAGACCCGCCAGACGCTGCTCTTCTCGGCCACCATGCCGGGCGCGATCGTGGCGCTGGCGCGCTCCTACATGCGCCACCCGATGAACATCCGCGCCGAGTCCGCCAGCGAGCGCGAGACGGTGCCCGCGACCGCGCAGTTCGTCTACCAGGCCCACGACCTCGACAAGCCCGAGATGATCGGCCGCCTGCTGCAGTGCGAGGACCACGACAAGGTCGTCGTCTTCGCCCGCACCAAGCGACAGGCACAGCGTGTGGCCGACGACCTCGCCGAGCGCGGGTTCCCGGCCTCTCCCCTGCACGGCGACATGCAGCAGGCTGCCCGCGAGCGGGTGATGCAGAAGTTCCGTGACGGCAAGGTCGAGGTCCTGGTGGCCACCGACGTCGCCGCCCGCGGCATCGACGTCACCGGCGTCTCCCACGTGGTCAACTACACGACCCCCGACGACGAGAAGACCTACGTCCACCGCATCGGCCGCACCGGCCGCGCCGGCGCTTCCGGTGTCGCGGTCACGTTCGTCGACTGGGCCGATCTCCACAAGTGGAAGATGATCAACAAGGCTCTCGACCTTCCGTTCGACGAGCCGCAGGAGACCTACTCCTCCTCGGAGCACTTCCTCCACGACATGGGCATCCCGAAGGGCACCAAGGGCCGGGTCAAGGCCGCCGCGCCGGCGAAGCCCAAGGACAAGGACTCCGACAAGGACGGCGAGAAGCGCGAGCGCGCTCCCCGCAACCGCGACCGTCAGCGCACCCGTTCCCGCGGTGGCCAGGTCGTCGACAAGTCCGCTGCCCCGGCTGCCGCCGAGTCGGCCGAGTCGACGAAGCCCGCCGACGGCGAGGCCAAGGCCGAGGGCTCCGCGCCCCGTCGCCGCCGTCGTCGCCGCTCTTCGGGCTCGGGCGGTTCCGCGCCCAAGGCCGACGCCTGAGCCTGAGCCCGCCTAAGGGATCACGACCACCTTGGTGCCGAGCCGCGCGAAGCGCCACATCGCCTTCGCGTCCGGCTCGGCCTGGCGGATGCACCCGTGCGACAGCGGTGTGCCGAGCTGGGCGCGGGTCTGCACGCGCTTGCCCTTGTCCACCGGAATGTTGTGGAAGCCGATCGCGGCGCGGGGGCCCTTGGTGAAGCGTACGAACCACTTCATCCGGCCCGAGTCGTCGATCCCCCTGGCGTGCTCGGAGCGGGAGAAGACCTTGTAGGTGCCGGGCTCGAGGTTGTCGTAGATGCTGCCCGAGACCGGATACGTACGCCGCGTCCGGTCGGCCGCGGACACGATCCAGACCCGTTGACGGCTGATCGAGAAGACGGCCCGGCGACCGGTGCCGGAGTCGTCCGGAAGCACCTTCTCCGCGGCGGCCGTCCGCGCGTCGACGTGACGGTCGATCGCGGCCTCACGCTGGCTGTCGTGCGGCCAGACCGGGGTGCGTGCCCCGGCGTCCGCGCCCAGCTTCATCCCGCTGTCAGCCACGCTCGGCCGGCCGTTGGCCACCGGCTCGGCGATGACCTCCATTCCCACGAACAGGCCGGCCGACGTCAGCAAGGACGCAGCGAAGAGCATCTTGGTGCGCCGGAGAGGCCGAGATCTCATGTGGCGTGCAGTGCGGCTCACTTCTCCATCACGCGCCCGAGTCCCCCTACGAAATCCACGTCGAACATCATCCAAACACGTATGACCGCAAGTCAACTGTCACACGACAGACAGAAACCGTGATTCCGCGGGCGAACCGACGGCGCGGCGGCCGGATCACCCTCGCGGCACGTGGTGGCAGGATTGCCCCATGTCGAACCCCACCTCCCTGATCACCGGCGCGACCGCCGGCATCGGACTCGCCTTCGCCCAGCAGCTCGCCGCGCGCGGGCACGACCTCGTCCTCGTCGCCCGTGACGAGGAACGTCTCAACGGCGTCGCCACGAACCTGACGGACGCTCACGGCGTCGGCGTCGAGGTGCTCCGCGCCGATCTGACCGACAGCGCCGACCTGGCCAAGGTCGAGGCCCGCCTGGCCGACGCCGCGCACCCGGTCGACCTGCTGGTCAACAACGCCGGCCACGGCCTCAAACACCGCTTCCTCGACAACACCGCCGACGAGGAGACCGCGATGGCGGAGGTGCTCATCATCGCCCCGCTGCGCCTCTCCCACGCCGCGCTGGGCGCCCAGGCGGCCCGCGGCCAGGGCGGCATCATCAACGTCGGCTCCGTCGCCTCCTACCTCCCCCGCGGCACCTACTCGGCCGCCAAGGCGTGGATCAACTCCTTCACCGAGTGGGCCCACAACGAGTACGCCGGCCAGGGCATCAAGGTGATGGCGCTGCTGCCGGGGTTCACCAAGACCGAGTTCCACGAGCGCCTCGGCTCTGGCTACGACTCGGCCCCGTCCTGGATGTGGCTCGACGTCAACGACCTGGTCCGCGAGGCGCTCGAGGACTACGACGCCGACAAGACCTTCTCGATCCCGAGCAAGCGCTACAAGGCCCTGGCCACCATGGCGCGGGTGGTCCCGTCCGGCGTACTCCAGAAGTTCCAGTCGCTGGGCCGCAAGTAGCCCGGCGCGGGTCAGGCGTTCGCGATGAACGTCGTGACCGCGTCGGCGACCATCTGAACGGCGATCGCCGAGAGGAGCAGGCCGGCGATCCGGGTGATGAGCAGGACGCCGGACTCCTTGAGGACCTTCAGGATCGGGATGGAGAAGATCATCGCGACCAGGAGGGCGAGGTGGACGACGACGAGCCCAAGGCCCAGTCCGAAGGCGGTCCCGACTGAGTCGACCTCCTGGGTGAAGACCATGGTGGCGACGATCGCGCCGGGGCCGGCCAGGAGCGGGGTGCCGAGCGGCACCATGGCCACGTTGGCTCCGGCGGCGGCGACGGGGTCGTCGAAGTTGTCCGTGAGCAGTTCGAGGGCGACCAAGAGCAGGAGCAGGCCGCCAGCGCACTGCAGCGCCTCGAGCGAGATGTGCAGGAAGTGCAGGATCGCCTGCCCGAAGAGCGCGAAGATCGTGATCACCAGGAACGAGACCGCGACCGCGAGGAGCGCCGCCCGGCGCTGCTTGCCCGGGGACTGTCCCGCGGTCAGCGACAGGAAGATCGGGATCGTACCGACCGGGTCCATGATCACGAAGAGCGTCACGAACGTGGAGACGAATATCTCGGTCAACGTACGACCTCAGGGGTGGCTCGTCCGGAGGCGGCCGCGGCTGCGGCTGCGCGCTCCAGGAGCCGCTCGTACTCGGCGGGTGCGGTGGTGTTCACTCCCAGATGGTGACCCACCTTCCCGGTGCCGTGGTAATCGCTGGATCCGGTCACCACGAGGTCGAGGTTTCGGGCGATCACCCGCAGTTTCTCGCGTACTTCCGGGCTGTGATCCTGGTGGTCGACCTCGAGCCCGGACAGGCCCGCGTCGACCAGTGCGGAGATGGCCGCCTCGTCGGGCTGCTCGTGTCCGGACCGCCCCCAGGGGTGGGCGATCACGGTGACTCCTCCGGCAGCGGCGACGGTGCGGATCATCGGCTCGAGCGGGGCGGCGTAGCGGCTGACGTTCGCCGGCTTGCCCGCCCCGAGGTAGCGGTTGAACGCCTCGTCGCGACTGCGCACGTACCCCTTGGCGACGAGCGCGTCGGCCAGGTGCGGGCGCCCGGAGGCGGCGGCATCACCGGAGACGGCCGCGACGTCCTCGAGCGACACCTCGATGCCGAGACGAGCCAGCCGGGTCAGCATCAGCGGCAGCCGTCCGTCCCGGCCGGCCAGGATTCGGGCGAGCTCGGCAACCAGCGGCGGGTGGGTCCGGTCGGGCAGGTAGGCCAACAGGTGCACGCTGTGGCCGACGTAGTCGGTGCTGATCTCCATGCCGCGCACCAGCTCGATCCCGGCCTCGGTGGCAGCAGCGGCCGCCTCGTCCCAGCTGGCGGCGGTGTCGTGGTCGGTGATCGCGACGACGTCGAGCTCCGCGGCTTTCGCCGCCTGGATCAGCTCGGTGGGCGAATCGGTCCCGTCGCTCACCCGCGAGTGAGTATGGAGGTCGATGCGCACCTGCACATCCTAGGGCGAGTTCCACCAAGATCCACCGGGGCCTCCGAAGGGCAGCTCGACCATCTGTACGCCCAGGTCGCCGACCTGACGCAGGTGCCAGCCGTCCTGGAGCATCAGCATCGCCGTGGCCGGGCGGAAGACCAGCCACAGCCAGCGGCCGGCGGCCTCGCCGACGACCACCGACCGTTCCCACTCCGCGGCGCCGTTGGTCCACTGGGTGATCGGCCACAGCGGCACCAGCTGCCGCTGCCCGGCGACCCGGACCCTCGTCGTGGGCGGGCCGGCGCAGGCGTCGATGCCGGGGTCCGGTCCTGCCGTACGCGCACACCGAGCGCCCAGCCCGACGCCGGCCTCCTCGGTGACGACGGTCATCTCGACCGGTCCGTCATCGGGGGTCACACCCGTCAGCGTGAGCAGCGTCGCCGAGCCCTTGTTCTCGTCACCGACCACGGCGAGGTCGGCGATCGACCAGCCCGACTCGAGCGGCCAGGGCAGGTAGGTGGGCACTTCACCGGCGAGCGAGAGGACCTGCACCAGGTCTTCGTAGGAGGCGGCATCCGAACGCCATAACGGCGTCACCACCCCATGCTCGGGACACGACTTGCTGCCGCCGGCACCGATGCTCGCCACCGGCGTCGCGCAGCGTGGACAGCCAACCGCAAGAGCCACCCCACAACGGTGACCCGTGCCATCCGTCTGGTCAAGCCGTACGGTCAAGCAGCGGCCTGACTTATGTGTTCCAGTGCTTGACGACCGGCTGCCCGTGGTGGGCGTCCAGCATCGAGACGGTCGCGGTGTCGAGCCGGAAGAGACGTCCGTCGGTGACCGGGAGTCCCAGCCACACCGCGGCCAGGGCGCACAGCGCGTGCCCGTGGGAGAAGACCAGGGTGTCGCCGTCGCACTCGCGGGCGGCCGAGACGACGCGGCCCAGCCTCTCCTGCACAGCGGCAGCGGCCTCTCCCCCGGGCGTCTTCCCGGTCCACAGGCTCCAACCGGGATCGGTGCGGTGGATCTCGTCGGTCGTGATGCCCTCGTAGTCGCCGTAGTCCCACTCGACCAGGTCGTCGGTGACGACCGCGTCTGGGAAGCCCGCAAGCTCAGCCGTACGCAGCGCCCGCTGCCGCGGGGACGTCAGCACCGCGGCGTACTCCCGGTCGTGAAGCCGCGACGAGAGCACCTTGGCGGCGTCCTCGCCCTCGGGCAGGAGAGGGAGGTCGGTGTGGGAGGTGTGCCGGCCGTTGAGGGACCACTCGGTGGTGCCGTGCCTGACGAGGTAGAGGGCCATGCCCCCATCCAACCAGCCGTCGGGCCTGCCGAATTCTCAGGCCCGAGTGATGAACCGATTGACCTCGCGGACGAGTACGTTGGGCGCCAGATCGGCAGCGGTCGAGAGCGCCCTGGCCGGGAACCCGACCGTCGTGTGCACCTTCGGCACTCGCCCACGCAGCCCCTTGCGCGGCTGCGCCATCTCCCAGACCTGGTCGGCGACGTCCTCGACGGTGAGCCGGATGCCCAGGGTCTCGTGGGAGGAGGCGGCGTTGCCGTCGAGCAGCGCCGTCTTCACCCACAGCGGCCAGACCGCCTGCACCCGGATGCCCTCCTTGCGCCACTCCAGCTCCAGCGCCTCGGTGAGTCCGCGCACGGCGTACTTCGACGCGCTGTAAGAGGCGATCTCCGGCTGCCCGTAGATCGCGCTCGCACTGCAGACGTTGATGACGCCCGAGCCAGGGGTGGCGCGGAGGTAGGGGTAGGCGGTGTGGCAGCCGTTGATCACGCCGTTGACGTTGATCTCGATGGTCTGGTGGTGCTGGGCCAGGTCGACCTCGGCCAGGCGGCCGGCACGAAGGATGCCGGCGTTGTTGACCAGCAGGTCGAGGCGACCGCCGGCGGCGGTGGCGAACTCCTCCAGCGCGGCGTTCCAGGACGCCGGGTCGGTGACGTCGAGCGTGCCACCGATAGCCGAGTCGGAGCCGAGCAGCGCCGCGACGTCGCGGGCCAGGTCGGCGTCGATGTCGTAGATCCCGACGAACCAGCCCTGCGCCGCGAACTTCTCGACGATCGCCTTGCCGATCCCCTGGGCGGACCCGGAGACGAAGAGAGCCTTTTTCACTGCCATGACGTGCTCCTTACGCAGGGATGAGCGCCCAGTAGTCGAGGTCGAGCAGCACCCCGGGGGCGTACTTGCCGTCCTCGCCACGCAGGGTCATCGACTCGTCGCGGCCCTTGGTGGCGGCCAAACGCAGGCGAAGGGCGCCGACACCCGGGGCGTCGGTCTCCACGCGGTCGAGGACCTCGGACCAGGCATAGACGGTGTCGCCCGCGAAGGCCGGGGAGGTGTGGGCGCCGGCGTTGATCGCGGCGACGAGCTGGGCGTTGGCTAGGCCGTTGAACGACAGCGCACGGGCCAGCGAGATGATGTGTCCGCCGTAGACGAGATTGCGGCCGTCGGGCCGCGCCTCGACGTTGAAGTGCACCTTCGCGGTGTTCTGCCACAGGCGGGTGGCCTGCTGGTGCTCGGACTCGGTGAGGGTCACCCCGTCGACGTGGTCGATCTTCTCGCCGACCTCGTAGTCGGCCAGCCGGTGCGGCTCACCGGCGGCGGTGAAGTCGTACGCGGAGAAGTCCAGGCCCTTGGGCACGATCAGATTCTTGGCGTCGACCGCCTTCGCCAACTCCGGGATCACGGTCTCGGGTGCGGCGGCCTCCTGGTCCCGCTTGTGGACCATCACCCAGCGCGCCCAGTCGATGGCGACCTCGCCACGCTGGTTGGTGGCGGTCGAGCGTACGTAGACGACACCGGACTTGCCGTTGGAGTTCTGCTTGAGGCCGATGACCTCGGACTTCGTCGAGAGCGTGTCGCCAGGCACCACCGGCTGGTGGAAGCGGCACTCGGCGTAGCCGAGGTTGGCGACCGCGTTCAGCGACACGTCCGGGACGGTCTTGCCGAAGGCGATGTGGAAGCCGATCAGCTCCTCGACAGGGTGCTGCTCGAGCCCGACGGAGGCCGCGAAGGCAGCGCTCGAGGGCACCGCGAAGCGGGTCGGGTAGAGCGACCCGTACGCAGCCCGATCGCCCTCGGTCACCGTGCGCGGCGTGGCGTGCTCGATGACCTGGCCGACCTGGAAGTCCTCGAAGAAGTTGCCGGGGTTCGTCTTGCTCATCTGCGGCCTCTCGTCGGTGAGTGCGTGGATTACCGGACGGTAACCTAGTTCAGACGATCCCGTGGAGGCGTTCCGGGATGCGTAACAGCGGCTGGTTGCGGAGGTTGTCGATGTGGCCCGGGCCGACGGCGCGGTGCACTCCGTCCTCCTCCCGGACGAGCCTGGCCGGCAGGACCGAGGTCGGGTCGAACTCCTCGACATCAGCGCCCACCGAGGCGGTCGCGGTGGTCAGCAGTCCGGCCAGATCGTCGCCGGAGCGTCCCCAGGAGCTGCCCTTGCCGCGGCCCACCGACTTGGCGAGCTCGTTGCGGCGGTCGGCCTGTCGGCGCAGAAGGTCCACGTCGGCGAACTTCATGTGGAGCATGAACAGCCCGGGGTCGGGCACGTACGGCGCCTTGATCCCGTGGGAGGCGAGCGTCCAGGCGGCCGGCACCCGCTTGACCGACGGCTTGCACATCAACGGCGCGAACTGGGCGTACGCCCGCTGGCCGACGATCGGCTTGCCGCTGACCATCGGTCCCTCGACCGCGGTGTGATGGACGACGTTGAGGGCGAACGGGGCGATCACCCGCTCCGGCCGCCTGGCCAGGTAGTCGGACAGGTTGGCGTACCTCGCCGGGTCCGGGACGAGGAACTCGTCCACGTCGGTGAAGATGACCACGTCGTAGATCCCCAGGAGACCCTGGGCGACCCCGCTGGCCAGGCCCATCCGGCCGGCCTCGAAGTTACCCTTCCGGAAGCCCGGCAGTCGCTGGACCGTGCACGACAGGTCGTCGGTGGAACCGTCGGTCGAGCCGTCGTCGAAGACGATCAGGTTCTCGTGACCCGCCGCTCGGCCGTAGTGGTCGACCCAGCGGGTGAGCATCTCGCCCTCGTCGCGGGCGATGGTGAGCACCGCGATCCGTGGCGGCGCGGCCGACGTGCCGCCCGCCTCCTCGGCGAGTCTGCGACGACGGCGCAGGCTCCAGCTGCTTGACAAAGAGTTCCCCCGAATATGTGTGTTGAGGCCCTACGTGCGGACCAGCTCCTCTCGCCGGACGGACCACTCCACGAGGTCGGCCAGGGCGGAGACGGCACGCGCCGGGGCCTTGCGGCCCTCCCCCGGGTCGATGGCCTCACCAGGGATGGTCGGGTCGGCGAGCTTCTTGTTGAGGTCCGTACGCAGCGCCGCATAGGAAGCCACCGCGGCGTCTCGAACCTGCTTGTCGGTGACCTTGCGCGGGTCGATCCCGCGTACGTCCACAGGGGCCAGGTCATCGAGATCCCCGTGGATGGTCGCGTCCAGACCGCGCAGCTCCGCTGCCTGGTCGCGGGTGAACGAAGGGGTCCAGCGCGGTGCCTGGAGCCCGATACGTGGGTCGTCGACCGTCAGCTCCGGCATCAGGCGCTTGCCGAGGACGTGCTTGCGCAGCCCCATCGCCGCCGGGTAGGCCAGGCCACGCCGGTCGAGCTCGGCGTTGAGGCCGCGCAGCACCTCGACGGTCGCGGAGCCGAGGGAGGTGTTCTTCGGCGGCGGGCTCTTCATCCCCTCGGGATCGAAGCCCATCGCCACGCCGAAACGCTCCAGCAGCAGGGTCGCCGGGCTGCCCGGAGGCGGCACCGTGACCAGGTGAAGAGGCCCGGCCTGGCCCCAGCGCCGGGCGATGGCGACCATGTCCTGCTCGGACCAGAACCGCTTGCCGGGCCCGGAGTGACGGCGCTCGGGAGAGCCCGGACGGCTCTTGTTGACCGCGGTGAGGAACTCCGCCCAGGTCCAGTCCACGCCGTTCTGGACGAGCTCCTGCCACATCGACGGGATCTGCCGGTTGATGTCACGCAGCGAGAGGACGATCTCGGGGGTCACGCCCTTGAAGCTCGTCGCCACCCGCTCGACCGTCTCCGAGCCGACCGGCGCGAGCAGCTCGACGGAGATCAGCGCTGTGCCGTCCCATTCGTCGACCTCGGCGACCAGGCGGTCCCAGGCTCCGGCGACCGAGTTTCCCTGCGGGTGCTTCCGGCGGCCCTTGACGTCGAGAACAGCCTCGATCTGATTGCGCCAGCGCGCACCGGGGACCAGGAACCCACGCTCCCCGAGGAGAGCCTTGTTCTTGTACAGGGCACCCTGCAGATATGTCGTCCCCGACTTCATCGCCCCGACATGGAGCACTACGCGGCGCGCCACTTCTCGTTACCTCTCGACCAGACCGACCCGACACCCCCGAGGGGGCATCGTAGCGTCAGGACCCGCCGCCGCCCGCCTTCCGGCGGTGCATCTTCGGTGCGCCACCGACTACCTCGGACCCGTGCGCCTTCTCCTTGGCCCCCGCGCTCTCGGCGCGTGCGTGGTCGTGGTTGTTCTTCTTCTCCAGCGCCTCGCGCATCTTGGCTTTGAGATCGTCGTTGGTCATTGCTCTCCCTAAATCGGCCTACATCGGCGTTGCTGAGTCGTTGGTCGGGTAAAGACCAACCTACGACAACGACCCTGCCGAAACCATCGGTTTCGGCAGGGTCGTCGGTGCGACAGAGACTTCGTGGGCCCTACAGGCTCAGGACTTGTAGTCCTTGAGCAGCGAACGGCCGATGATCATCTTCTGGATGTCGCTGGTGCCCTCACCGATCAGCATGAACTTGACCTCGCGCATGATCCGCTCGATCTCGTACTCCTTGGAGTAGCCGTAGCCGCCGTGGATGCGGAAGGAGTCCTCCACGACCTC